>CAJUFF010000159.1 GCA_910585505.1 uncultured Ruminiclostridium sp.
AAGGACAATTAGTCGCTTCGCTCCTATTTGTTTATCTTTTTGTTGGATTGCTATATTTTACTTTTGTCGCACTTGAAAAAATCCGCAAGACAAGCTATGCACAAAAACTCGGCTGCTCCCCTGTTAACCGGTTTCCTGTATATAGCCAGCTTGTCGCCGCTGAGATTTTCCTTTCCGCATTTTTTACAGTTCACTTTGTTTCTTTCCGAATCAAGCGCCTATCTCTTCTATATATACGCAATACCGCACGGGCGTAATGCGCCGTGCGGTCGCGTAATAATCTACTTATTTTTTTACAAGCTTGCAGCGGTAAACGCGGCAGTCGTGAGGCTCAAGTCTGATTGCGCGGCGCTCGGTAAATACGCCTTCGTCCTCTCCGTTGTGGCAATTATGGAAGGAAAGTCCGAAGCCGCTCGCATAAGGAAGACCTATGTCAAAGAACTGGAGAGACATTTCCGAGGCGTTATCGCTTAAGTTGAACATTCCGAGAGCGTAGTCGCCTCCGTGCAAGGGCTTTATAAGAGTAAATACACGGTCGGGATTGTTCCACTGCTTGATGCAATAAGGTCCTCTACCCTCCAAATCCTGATTAATGGCTATTACTTCTTTGTTTTTAAGGATATCAAGGGCTTCGTCACTGATCTTTCTTATGTCGCAGCCTATCATAAGAGGACTGTTCATCATTGCCCACAAAGCAAAGTGAGTTTTATACTGAATGTCGGTACAGCCCGCGAGCTTTCCTTCTCCGCCTAAAACCTCCGTGTTGTCGCCTTTTCCCTTCATGCCTACAACAAGCATATCCATATCGTTCCAGCAGTAGGTTCCGCCGAAGCACTGCTTGTCAAGCTGGCTTGCGGCAATGTTCTTTATGGACTCCCAGTTATCCTGTATATCTCCTGTTGAGCGGTAAAGCTGTGCGCCGCTTTCTCTTATCCAACTGCATACATTGTCGTTGCCCCAGTTGCAGGCGGAGAATACTATATCCCTTCCGCAGTTGCGAAGAGCCATTCCCATACGCTTATAGAGATTTTCTCCCACAGAATGAATGGGACGGTAGCAATAATCGTACTTCAGATAGTCAACGCCCCACTCCGCAAAGGTCGCGGCGTCGACAAACTCGTGCTCGAAGCTTCCGGGATAACCCGCGCAGGTATGAGTTCCGGCACAGGAATAGATACCGAATTTAAGACCTTTTGAATGAACGTAATCCGCAACGGATTTGATACCGTTGGGGAACTTGTTTTTGTCGGGAACAAGGCGGCCCTGCCCGTCTCTTTCCTTCTCGCTCCAGCAGTCGTCGATTACCACATATTCGTAGCCCGCGTCTTTTAACCCCAATTCCACAAATTTGTCGGCAATCCCTTTGATAAGTTCCTCGTTGATGTTCCAGCCGAATGTGTTCCAACTGTTCCAGCCCATGGGAGGGGTTACTGCCAAAGGTAAATTATTGTTGCTCATTCTGTATTTTCTCCTTTTTATATATTGTTTCAGAAGATTTTTCTTCTAAAATTTCTCATTAGCCATAAGTGCCTGTAATCATGGGATTTTTAGAATATCTTCTCATATCGGTTGTAAATGAATATAATTACAATTTTATCCGCAGCGCTATATTTTAAGGCAACACAGCGCAAAGACCGCGCTGCCGCGCATACGCTTGTATCTTTTCCGTCATTTTTGCTCAAAACTTCTTGAAATACGCCGGTATTCCTGCATCGGATTTATACAAGCTGACGAAAAATCTGACGGCGCAGTCCACACACAATCATTGTGCGGTGTTGCCTTAAACAAGCGGCGGTTATAAAATTTCGGTTTTTTATATTATGATCAGGAAACAGTATTAAGTATTTCGTCAACCTTTACTTTTTCCTCTTCCGTAAACAAAGGAGAATTTGCAGCAATAACGTTTTCCGTAATTTGTTCGGGTTTTGAAGCGCCTATAAGTACGGTGGTCACAGCTTTGTTGCTGAGCACCCATGTAAGCGCCGCCTGAGACAGCTTTTGACCTCTGTTTTGAGCTAATCTATTAAGCTCGTTCAGCTTTTTGAGCATTTTATCGTTCAGCTCGTTTTTTATCCAGGTGTTTCCTTTTCCTATACGGCTGTCGGCGGGGATTCCGTTCAAATAACGGTCGGTAAGCAGTCCTTGATACAGCGGCGAAAAAACTGCCAGGCCGAAACCCTCCTCAACAGCAAGAGCGTCCAGTCCGCCCTGCTCCACACGCCTGTTCAGCATTGAATAGGAAGGCTGATTCACGATAAAGGGAGTTTTCAGCTCGCGGAATATTTTCAGAATTTCCTCCGTCTGTTCGCGGCCGTAATTTGAGATTCCCACATACAGCGCTTTTCCCTGTTTTACAGCGTTATCCAGAGCCAATGCGGTTTCTTCAATGGGAGTGTTGGGATCGTATATATGATGATAAAAAATATCCACATAGTCTAAATTCATTCTTTTAAGGCTCTGATCAAGACTTGCGGTAAGATACTTGCGGGAGCCGTTTCTGTCACCGTAAGGACCTTCCCACATTTCGTAGCCCGCCTTGGTGGATATAATCATTTCGTCTCGGTACGTTTTAAGTCCGTTGTCCAGAATGCGGCCGAAATTTTCCTCCGCGGAGCCGTTGTATGGATGTCCGTAGTTATTGGCAAGATCAAAATGTGTGATACCCAGGTCAAAGGCGGTTCTCACCATTTTTTCCGCGTTGGCGAAATCCGATCCGTAACCGAAATTCTGCCATAATCCCAAGCTTACTTTCGGAAGCTTCAGCCCGCTTTTGCCGCAGCGATTATACTGCATATCTCCGTATCGGGAGGACGAAGGTGTGTATTGACTGTACATTGCAATCTCCTTTCGCGAGTAAAGCGCAACTCACAGTAGGCCTTGTTTGAAAAATCTGAAACTCCGTCTTTTCTCCCCCAAACGATCATCTTCTGCGTCAAAAAGCCTCGTCAAACGACGGTTTGACCGCGTTTTTTTCTTGAAGCTAACCTTTTTGGGTCAAATATCTGTCATTTCCTATATTTTCAAACAAGCCCTAATATTTGATCAAGGTATAGGCAAGTAATACGGATGATCAAAGATTAGTATTAAACAATCTGCCGGAATTGCAAAACAACTCCTCAATTATAGACATATTTTAACATAAGCAGAGGACAAAGTCAATGAAATCATAAGATTTTATTGATATTTTTACGGGTATACTATCAATAAAAAGAAAGGTACGTCACAGAAATGGAACATATTTACGATACTCTCATAATCGGAGGAGGACCCGCCGGATATACGGCGGCTTTATACGCTGCCCGCGGCAAAGCGGAAGTGCTGGTTCTTGAAAAAATTTCGGCGGGGGGACAGATGACCCTTACCGGAGAGATAGATAATTATCCCGGCTTTGAAGAAGGGATAGACGGTTTCCTCCTGGGCGAAAAAATGAAGAAGTGTGCTGAGCGTTTCGGCGCCGAAACGCGGTTTGCGGAGGTGACAGGGGTGGATTTTACCCAAAAAATAAAAAAAATATATACCTCTGACGGTACGTTTTACGGAAAAACGGTGGTTATAGCCACGGGAGCCGACCCAAGGCGGATTGGGATTGCCGATGAAAAGGAATTGACGGGCAAGGGCGTTCATTACTGTGCTCACTGCGACGGTATATTTTACAAAGATAAAAGGGTAGTGGTGGTTGGAGGCGGAAATTCGGCGGCTTCGGAGGCGCTGCATCTTTCGCGGATAGCTTCAAAGGTTTATCTTGTTCACCGACGAAACAGTCTCAAGGCGGAAAAGTATTATTACGAGCCTCTGTCACGGATGGGCAACGTGGAATTTATATGGGACAGCGTTTTAACGGAGATTGTTTCCGAGGACAGAGTTACGGGAGCAGTTATAAAAAATCTGAATACGGGAAAAACAAAAACCGTTGACTGCGAAGGGATTTTTATTGCCATAGGCAGGAAACCCAACACGGATTTTTTAGGCGGCGCGGTGGAGTTGGATAGCGGCGGGTACGTAGTGGCGGGAGAAAACACGAAAACAAGCGCTGAGGGCGTGTTCGCTGCCGGCGACGTGAGAACCAAGGAGCTAAGGCAGATAGCCACAGCGGTTGGGGACGGAGCCGTGGCGGGATCCTACCTCTGATCCAAGGGCAATGTTCAAATAGTGCTTTGAGAGTAATTCTTTTTCCGTCTGCTGCCTATATATGAAAAAAGAATTAGTAGAAAAAAGTCTTTACCGTTTGGCGCAATTTCCGAACGGTAAAGACTTTATTTAACAACCTCAAAAAACTGTCGTTATATCCGTTATATGTCACGTTATTTCCTTTTCTGCGTTAAAAAGCCTCGTCAAACGACGGTCTGACTGTGTTTTTTTCTTGAAGCTAACCGTTTTGGGTCAAAAATCCGTCATTTACTCTATTTTCAAGCAAGCCCTAATCTTTGATCAATGTATAGACTATTATATTGATGATTAAGGATTGGTATTACTGACAAATTCCAAAAGCTCCTTTTCCGCATTTTTGCACTCCTCATACCCTTCGTCGTATAGCTTCCTCAATTTTTTCGGATCCCGTTCCGTCCTTCCCACTCCGAAAACGTCTTTTGGGGCTATAATAAACGCTTTCCCCTCTGTTTCAAGCTTATACAGCCTTTTCATGCTGTTGTTGTAATTTTCGGGACGGTTCAGGAAACTTTTGAGAAATTCCGGATATTTTTTATAAGCCAGCTTTACCAGCGGAGTGGCTTTTTCATAACCTTTTATATAGCCCCTTGGACGCGTAAGAAGCACTATCGCCTTGTCGCAGCCGTCGGAAAATGCTTTTTCAAATGGCAGCGAATCGGAAACCCCTCCGTCCATATACAGTTTACCGTTTATTTCAATCGGTTTAAACAAAAGCGGCAGCGCACAACTGGCTCTGAGCGCCGTAAATTCTTTGTCCGCAGGCAGTTCAAGATATTCGGCTTTGCCGCTTTTCATTTCGGTAACCACCGCTATACAATTTTCCTTCCTGTTATCAAAGGCTTCGTAGTCAAAAGGGAGCAGACCGTTGGGAATATCGTCGAAAACGTATTTCAGGTTGTAGTAGCTTTTGTTTTTTCCGTTAAGAAGATGTCTTATTCCCGCATACTGCTTATTGTGCTGATAATCGGTCATAATACGGCGGTTTCTTCCCGTTTGTCTTGAGGAATAGCTTACTCCAAAGGAAATTCCCGCGGATACGCCTATTACATAATCCGCGTAAATTTTCAGTTCCAGCAGCCTGTCCATTACCCCGCAGGAAAAATAAGTGCGGCTGGCTCCGCCCTCAAGTACGAGACCGATTTTCATTCTGATAATTCCTTCCTTTCGAGGTTTTTGTCGGGATATCTTATATTATTTGCCGCAATACTCTATTATCGCTTTTGCAAATATCTCCGCGGACGTCAGCATATTATCCGTGCCTATCCACTCGTCCGCACCGTGAATATTGTTGTCCTCGCCCTCTATTTCCATACCGAACGCGACTCCTCCGTCTATGTCGTGCACATAGGTCCCGCCGCCGATAGACTTGCAGCAGCCCTCTTTTCCCGTGGTCTCGCTGTACACCTTTAGCAAAGTACGTACGAAATCGCTGTTTTTATCGGCGCAGTGCGGTTCCGAGCCTACTGCCGAGATAAATTCAAGCCCGTTTCTTGCCGCCGCTTCACCGATTCTTTTTTCCGCCTCGGCTTTGGTCAGCGACACCGGGAATCTCATATCGGCTTTGCAGTAAAGCTTCCCCTCTTTGTAATCCATAATACTGAATACACAGGTTGTACTGCCCGATTCGTCCGTTACGTTAAGTCCCAGAGATTGGGCGTTGGTCTCTCCATGTGGGAAAAGACCCGTAAGGGATTTCAGCATGGCTTTGTCATTATCCCCGATATCCGTCTCAAGCAAATATCCCAACAGTTTTGTAAGAGCGTTTACTCCATGCTCCAGATCGGAAGAGCGTCGTGTAGG
>CAJUFF010000160.1 GCA_910585505.1 uncultured Ruminiclostridium sp.
AAAGGATATGTGTAATTAAATCTTTTTGCTGGGGATTGATTTAATTATACCAGGAGCTTATGGACAGATATAACGAAACAAACGCTCCGGAGGATTATCTGAGACTACTGTATTCCAATCCCTGTGGTTTTGAGCTTACCGCAAGGCTTACAACCAATTATTGCTGTTTGAAAACCATATACAGCCAGCGTAAAAATCACCGTCTGCCTGAATGGAGGGAGTTTTGCGACGAAATAGAGAAGCTTCCGTATGCGAAAGAACTGATAATAGAGGAACAGAAGTAATAATTTTTGTATAAACATAAACGGTATGGTGAATAATATAACAGATTGAACATTATTGGTGGAGAATGAAAGGAATGACATGAGGGTAATAGTAAGAGAACAATTAAAAATAATAGAATTTTGGTTAAATTCAGATGAGAAATTGAACGATGATCAAATAAATGAGTATTCAAAAAAAAAGTACTTTCCCATAATTTATCACTCCGGCAAAAAGGATTTTATTGACAACACAATTGGGTTGCTAAAAAATAATTTGCAGTTAAGCACTTGAAAAATATAAAAATATATGTTACAATGTTGCTAATGAATTAAAAATATTATTAGCAACATTGTATTTTTGTTTTTAGGGGAGAAATGAAATGTTAAGAATAGCGGGATATTGCAGAATATCTGTAGACTTGGAAATGGACAGAGATAATACTTCAATTGAAAATCAAAAGTCCATTATTACTGACTTTGTTAATAAAACCTTTCCGGAAGCCTCTTTGGATTTTTATGTAGACCGTGACAGATCGGGATATACATTTGAACAAAGAGAAGATTATCAAATACTCCGTAAAAAAATGCTTAATAAAGAGTACGACATTCTTATTGTAAAAGACTTTTCCCGTTTTTCACGCAGAAACAGTAAGGGATTGGTTGAACTTGAGGATTTGAGGGATGTAGGTATGAGGATAATTTCAATCAGTGACAGTATTGATTATCCGACTTATGATGACTGGACAGCTATACAATTTAGATTTTTAATAAATGAAATGCCCGTTACTGATACCTCAAAGAAAATAAAAGCTGTTGTAAAACGAAGACAGGAAGAAGGAAAATGGATTTGCAGTGTGCCTTACGGTTATATTATAACCAACAATAAAAAAATGACATTTGAAGTTGATGAACCCTCTGCCGCAATTGTCCGAGAAGTATTTGACAAATATATAGACGGCTGGGGATACAAAAAGATTGCCAATTACTTAACAGACCAACATATTCCTACTCCAAGAATGTGCGAAAAAATGAGATATGAAGCTATGGGTGGAGAATATAAAGCAAAATTTCGTCCGGAATGGAGCATTGTTACAATTCAAGGGATTTTAACCAATGATTTTTATATTGGCACGTTACGACAGCATAAATATATGAGGAAGAAAATTAATGGTGCAGATACAAAATTAGATCAATCCGAAAATGTTGTATTTGAAAACAATCATACCCCGATAGTTGATTACAAAACATTTACTTTGGCGCAGGAACTAATGAAACAAAGAACTAAAAGCAATTATCGCGGAATAAAAAAATATGACAATCCATACTCCGGTTTTTTAATATGCGGTGACTGTGGACATCCAATGTTTTCAATGAGCCGCGCTGATTTAGCACCTGCATATGTTTGTGGGATGTATCAAAAAAGAGGGCTTAAAGGCTGCACTTCTCATCACATTAAAGCTTCAATGCTTGATTCTCTTTTAAAGAGATATATACAAATTGTAAAGGACAATTCAATTGGTATATTAGATCAATTACAAAAATCAATTAACTCTGAACAAGCTTCATCGGAACTATGTGATGACAAGTCAATTATCAATGTATTAGACGCTCAAATTGAAGATGCCAAATCAGAAATAAAAATGCTTACACATCAACAGGCAAGGGATACTATTAAACATCCGGAGCGAACTGAGATAATTGAAGAAATGTATTCAGAGATGATTGATGAATTGCTTGTAAGAGTAGAAGGCCTAAAGAATCAAAAAAAAATAGCTATTGAAAAGCATAACTCTGCTGTTCAAATTAATAAAATGGCAACGACAGTAATTGAAGTTTTTGACAACATTTTATCTAAACCAACTCTTGACAAACGAGATATAGCTTTTATTATTGATAAAATCATGGTGTACGAAAACCGTGTTGAAGTAATGTTGAAATCTGATATAAATTGCCTTTTGGAGAACGGACACTTAGAAGAAGGTAAACAATCGCTTAATACCGGATTGGAGACAACTGTAAATTTTGAGTCTGACATCAGGAGGCACATCAAACGCCTTCAAATTGCCGAATTTAAGAAAAACAAATTGGGCAGAACTCGTGATGTCAATGTTATCTATGAGGGCGACCCGTTAGAAATTTATACAAACGTTGACGGGGAAGTAATTTTCAAAAAATACTCCCCCATCGGAGAAATATCATCCATCGCGTCACAGTACGCGGAGGTCTTGTCGAAAATGGGCGGCTGTCCTGCGGCAATCTGCGACCGAGACCACATAATAGCGGTATCGGGAATGCAGAAAAAGGAGGTGCTGGAGCGCAGAGTTTCCGGTTCCCTTGAAGACCTTATTGAACAGCGCAAAAGCCATATTTACCGCTCCTATGAGGACAACAGGCTTATGCCCATCGAGGGCGTGAATAAATACGCTATCGTCTGCGCCCCCATTATATCTCAGGGAGATGTAAACGGCGCGGTAATGATGTTAGACGGAGATGGTGCGGAATATGCCACTCCCGAACAAACGGCGCTTGTACAGGCGGCGGCAATGTATTTTTCCAAGCAGATGGAGGAATAAAAATATCCGGGCGTTTTATTGTGAAAAAGACTGCGATCTTGTCTTATACGGCGAGGTCGTTTTCTTTTTTTACCGCATTAGGGCTTGTCTGATACTAATTCTCGATCAAGTTATAGGTAAAATCCAATCTCTAAACTCGTCTGTGTATGTTCTTGATTGTCCCATACTCGACACATTCCTTTTTTTATTATAATCCTATTTCGCGGATTGTGTCAAGTTTTATTGTACAACATAATTAAAATCAACATCGATATAATGACAAAAAAATAAAAAGGCTTTAAAAGCAGCTTAAAGACGGTACATATAAAATTAACAGCGATTTTGATTTGAAGATTTAATAGGTAATGTATGATATTACAAGGATGGATTTATATGCGTATAAATAACAATCAGATGATTTTACAGCTTTTTTCAAATATTAACAACAATAAAAGCAATGCAAATAAGACCTTTAGTGCTTCAACCTCACCAAAACACACTACACCTAAATAACGCTCAGAAGGGCGTTAGACTGGCATTTTATTTTGGATGATGCCAGAACCAAGTTAAAACACCTTTGTCCTGTGTAAACATTTAGAGTTTACAAAGCGCTATTATTAATCAAATATTAGTATTATATATGACAAATATTTCATAGATCAGCTTACAATGGTACTTTTCACCTTATTTTCAAATTTTTTTCAAAAATCTATCCTAAATTTTTGATATTGTATTGATTTTTTGTGCTTTTTATGGTATACTATGTAATAAATAAATTGGATTTTTCACTAAAATTTTTTAACAATATGTAAAGTTTTAATGTAAAGTCCCTATAATTAGGAGGCATTACCCTTGAAAAGCAGTATACAAAAGAAAATAGTAACAAATTCCGTGCTTTTGGTAGGACTTGTACTTTTAGTGCTTGGGCTTTCGTCTGTTTTGATAATGTATCAATCCGCCATGAATTCGGTAAGAACCAATATGACGGAAATGGTTTCCATATCTTCCGAACGCGCGGAGTGGGAGATGATATCATACGTTAATATAGCCAAGGGACTCGGATCAATAAACCGTATGTCCGATCCCGATCTTCCCAATGAAGATAAACAAGAGATACTTGACGAATGGGCCGAAAGATATGAACTTGAACGCTGTAACCTTATATTTTCCGATGGCAAGGACTTAAAGGACACCGATTACTCCGACCGCGATTATTTTAAAGCGGCAATGCAGGGACAAACCTACATATCCGAACCGCTCGTATCAAAAACAACCGGACTTCTCACCATTATTATCGCCGCACCCCTTTTTAGGGACGGAGCTACCGTAGGTTGTGTTTATGTGGTTCCGGATGAGGAATTCCTTAACGACATAGCGAGAAGCATCAATGTAAGCGATCATGGCATCGCGTATTTGATAGATAAAGCCGGTAATGTAGTGGCATATCCCGACTCTGAAGTGGTCAAGAGCGGCGGAGACATTTCCGGCGGAAGCAACAGTCCGCTGCACGCAATTCACGAAAAGATGACCAATGGCGAAACTGGTTTTGAAAATTATAATTATGAAGGAAAATATAATGTAACCGCTTACTGTCCCGTTGAAAATACCAATGGTTGGTCAATCGCCATATCTGCCCCTCAGTCGGATTTTCTTGGCGATACATACACTTCTATGATTATATTGATAATCATTACGGCAGCCGCGCTGACAACAGCTGTACTGTTTTCAATCTACCTGGGAAGATCAATAGGAAAGCCCATAAGACTTTGTACCGAAAGAATCGATCTTCTTTCACAAGGCGATCTTTCAAGTCCTGTTCCCGAAGTCAAGTCCAAGGACGAAACTGGCATTCTTGCTAATGCCACTAACACGACCGTACATAAGCTCAATAATATCATAAATGATATAGGACGTATTTTAGGGGAAATGGCGGAAGGCAATTTCAATGTTAACACTTCGGAAAGCACCGAATATTACACCGGAGATTTCAAAAAGATAATTGAGCATATGGAGGAAATTAAATCCAAGCTCAGCAGTGCTTTAAGCGATATAGACGTTGCTTCCGATCAAGTACTCACAGGCGCGGATCAGGTTTCCATTGCAGCTCAGAACTTGTCGCAGGGAACCACGGAGCAGGCGTCCGCCGTTGAAGAACTTGCGGCAACCATCCGTGTTATCTCGGAGGAAGTATCCGATACTTCAAACAACTGTATCAACGCCAAGAACATAGTATCCGACGCCGCGTCTTTCGTTACTGACGCCATAGCGGAAATGGAGCATCTGTCCAAGGCCATGAATCATATAAGCGAATCTTCAGACAAAATCGGAAATATCATCAAGACCATTGAAGATATAGCTTTTCAGACCAATATTCTCGCTCTTAACGCCGCCGTAGAAGCGGCGAGGGCAGGCGAAGCGGGTAAGGGTTTCGCGGTTGTTGCGGACGAGGTAAGAAGTCTCGCTTCAAAGTCCGCCGATGCCGCAGCGGATACCACGGGTCTTATTGTACAGTCCATTGACGCTGTAAACGAAGGTATGGAAAAGGCAACCGCCACTTCCGCAGCTCTCCAGAGTGTTGGCGCCAAGGCCGCCCTCGCGGAAGAAATAGTGGGTAAGATAGCCGAAGCAAGTCAGTCTCAGTCTGACAGTCTGGATCAGGTAGATATCGGTATTGAACAGATTTCCACCGTTGTACAGAGAAACGCCGCAACCTCCGAAGAGAGCGCCGCTTCCGCGGAACAATTGTCAAGTCAGGCAAATATGCTTAAAGACCTTATAAAAACTTTTAAAATAGCAGATAATAAATAAATCGGTTCGATTGGCGGTAAACGCTGAACATCAGAATTGCTTCTCATACTGATTTTTAAGGCAACACCGCACAAAGCACTTGCAAACCGATGAAAAATAAGGTATAA
>CAJUFF010000161.1 GCA_910585505.1 uncultured Ruminiclostridium sp.
GTCCGAAAGGGAAGCGGAAAGGACAATTAGTCGCTTCGCTCCTATTTATATTTTTTGGATTGCTATAGTATTAATCAAGTTGTATACCTGATCAAAGATTGGTATTTTTTTCTTGGACTGCTTTTATAATCCGGTTGCCGCCTTATCGGCATGCTCCAACGCAGCCGACAGCGCCTTTGCCGAAGCCGTAAGCTCCCTTTGCTCCGTTCCGCTCAAGGGAATTTCCAGCACTTTTTCCACCCCTTTTGCTCCCACAACAGAGGGAATACTCAAACACATACCTTCGATTCCGTACTCCCCGCTCAACAAAGTGGAAACGGGCAGAACCGAGTGTTCGTCTCTCGAAATGCTTTCCGCAATTTTTGCCACAGCCATGGCGATACCGTAATAGGTAGCTCCCTTGCGCTGAATAATTTCGTACGCGCTGTCTCTTACTTCTGCATACAGTCTCTGTGTGGTGACCTTATAATGCGCGATTCCTCTGAGCTCACAGAAATGGTCAAGATCAATTCCCGAAACGTTTGCTCCGCTCCATACCGCAAGCTCGCTGTCCCCATGTTCGCCTATGATGACGGCATGAACGCTTCTTGCGTCAACATCGAGACTCCGTCCGATAAGATATTTCAGCCGCGCCGTATCAAGTACGGTTCCGGATCCGATAACCCTTTTAGGTGAAAATCCTGACATTTTGATCGCCGCGTAGGTGAGAATATCAACCGGATTGGTAACTACCATTAAAATTCCCTTGCATTCCCTTTTTTTAATTTCGGGTATAATCTGTGCAAAAATCGCAAGATTTTTGTCGATTAGGTCGAGTCTTGTTTCACCCGGCTTTTGGTTTGCACCTGCGGCAATAATAATAAGCGCTGCGTCTGCAATGTCGTCGTAATCCCCCGCGTATATCTCCATAGGAGCGCTGTACGGTAAACCGTGACTTATATCCAGTGCTTCGCCTTCAGCCCTTTTTCTGTCTCTGTCAATAAGCACCATTTCCGAAAAAAGGCCTCTCTGCATAAGGGTAAAGGCTATTGACGCACCCACAAAGCCGCAGCCGATAATAGCTACCTTGCGGTTATCGGTTTCTTTTTCTTTGGGAGCACTTGACCCGTTTTCATTTACCGCGTTTTTCGTTATCTCGTTGGCATTTTCCGTCATTCGGCTTTTCCTCCCCTCACATTAAGAAAGAAGTCGGTGCCCAAGAAATCCGCGCTGCTTCCAAGCTGTTCCTCTATTCTCAGAAGCCGGTTGTACTTAGCAACACGTTCGCTTCGGCAGGGGGCGCCGGTTTTTATCTGCCCGGAATTAACGCCTACCGCCAAATCGGCAATAAAGCTGTCCTCCGTTTCGCCGGAGCGGTGGGATATAACGGTGGTGTAGCCTGCCATCTGTGCTGTTTTTACCGCGTCAAGCGTTTCCGATACCGTACCTATCTGATTGGGTTTTATCAGTATGGAATTTCCACAGCCCGAAGCAATGCCTTTTTTCAGCCTTTGGCTGTTGGTTACAAACAGATCGTCCCCCACTAACTGAAGTTTATTTCCCAGACGTTTTGTCAGCATTTCCCAGCCCTGCCAGTCCTCCTGATCCAAGCCGTCCTCCAAGGAAAACAGCGGATATTTGTCGGAAAGGCTTTGCCAGTGATCTATAAGCGTTTCCGATGTAAATTCCTTTCCGCTTTTCGGCATACGGTATATTCCCTTTTGCCCCGTTTTCCATTCCGACGCGGCCGCATCCATAGCCAGAAGGAAATGCGTTCTCGCTCTGTAACCCGCCTTTTCCGCCGCCTCAATAATAAAATCGAGAGCCTCTTCGTCACTTCCCAAATCGGGAGCGAATCCTCCCTCATCTCCCACCGAAACAGCCAATCCGCGCTTTTTAAGCAGTGCCGCCAAAGAATGATATATCTCCGTAGCGAATCTCATGCATTCTTTAAAAGTAGGCGCGCCAATCGGCATTATCATAAACTCCTGCACATCCACATTATTTGAAGCGTGTGCGCCGCCGTTTAGAATGTTCATCATTGGCATAGGGAGCGTAACGGCATTTATTCCTCCCAGAAATTTATAAAGGGGAATCTTCGTTGATTGTGCCGCCGCCTTGGCGCAGGCCATTGAAACGGCAAGGGTTGCGTTTGCGCCTAAGTTTTTCTTTTCGCGGCTTCCGTCAAGTTTTATCATTATGCTGTCGATCTCCTGAAGGTCGGCGGCATTTTTCCCCTTTATCCCTTCGGCAATACTGTTTTTTACATTGGCCACGGCTTTCAGTACGCCTTTTCCACCGTACTGATTATCTCCGTCCCTCAGTTCAAGAGCCTCAAAATCTCCGGTAGAAGCTCCGCTGGGAGCACAGCCTATTGCTCTCGTACCATCGGCAAGCGTTATCTGCGCTTCAACGGTTGGATTGCCCCTTGAATCGAATATTTGTCTGGCGGTAACAGATTCTATTGTGGTTTTAAGATGTTTCATTCCGTAATTTCCTTTCTGTGTTTTTATACTAATTGCAATTCAATCTGTAGACAAATAAATTGAATTGCAATTACACCTTATGCCAATCTTTAATTAAATTGTAGACTTGATTAAAGATTGCACCCTAAGAACTAATTTTTGATCATCCGTATTATTTATCTATACCTTGATCAAAGATTAGTATTATACTTGCCGCCTAAACAATAGAACAAACAGCGGTGAGTATAAAGGTAATTTTATAGGTAGTTTTTGTAAATTAAACGTAGATTATACCCTAAGGAAATTTTTTCTTCAAAGCATCACAATCAGCGCCGTCAAAGCGGCAGCGGCCAATATTCCCAATCCGACGCATACAGGTATCCATATTCTTTTGCCGTTTTTGGCGGCGCTTCCATCCCTCACCGCCGACAGCAGCTTTCTTGCGCTTTTATCCAGCTCCGACTGTTCCGCAGCAGCCTTATTGGGTTTTAAAAAAAGTATCGCACGGTCGAAATACTCGTTTTCGGTGTCCTTTATTTCCACAATGAGCTTATTTACTCCACGCATTTTAATATCCTTCCTTTTTATATTTTACAATTTGTATTATTGGAATTTTTCCCCAAAATATACGCTTTCCACAGGTTTTCCCGTGGAAAGTGTGGAAAACAAGGAAACTTTTTGCATTTGAAAGTTAAAAACTGTGGAAAACTTCGTGGAAAGTGTTAAAAAAGCTTAATTTTATTTGTTCGGTTGAAAGTTGAATAAGTGTGAAAAGTTTTTTCATTTTTTTACTTAAAATTAAAAAGTTAACATACTATATAATATAAAATTTACGTAATATATTGAAAATTGTTAAGAAAAAATTTTGCAAATCATTATTTTACGGACACTTAACTTTCGGTATATTTTTTTGCGATTTTACAAAGGGTATTTTTGAGTTTTACTCTCCGTAAAATCAGGTTTTCAACAGGTTTTCCAGTGGAAAGTGTGGAAAACAAGGCTGCTTTTTGCCTTTTATCGTTAAAAACTGTGGAAAACTTCGTGGAAAGTGTTAAAAAAGCTTAATTTTATTTGTTTGGATGAAAGTTGAATATGCGTGAAAAATTTTCCTCTTTTTAATTTAAAATTTAAAAATTATTATTCTTTGTAATATAAATTATACATAATATATTAATAAATTATTAAGAGAAATTTACGCAGATATTATCTTATTATAGCTTAGCCTTTGATATATTTTTTTCGCAATTTTACAAAGGTTATTTTTGAGTTTTACTTTCCGTAAAATTGAGTTTTCCACAGATGTCCCCGTGGAAAGTGTTGAAAAACAGGAAGTTTTTAACCTTTTGAGGCGAAAAACTGTTGAAAACTCGGTGGAAAATGTTGAAAAAGGCTCTGTTATAAGGTTGATTTTAGAACATGGAAGTGGAAAAAACAGATTTTACTTTTACAAGGATAGTATTACACCCGTTTATACTACATTACATGTCGGTTAAAGATTATTATAAAAATTGTTCAAAAAAATAAACGAATATGTTAAATTACACAAAGTTTTGAGAAAGCTATTGCAAATTAAAGAAAATGTTGTAAAATATACTTTTGAAAAATAGAAAAGGAGTATTTCGATGGTAAGAGAAATGACTCATGGAAAGCCCATGTCCCTGATATTGGGCTTTTGTCTGCCAATGCTGTTAGGTAATCTGTTTCAGCAGCTTTACAGCATGGTAGACACAATCATTGTGGGTAAATTCATAGATGTGGACGCATTGGCGGGGGTAGGTTCCACAGGCTCGCTGAGCTTTCTGATTATCGGCTTTACAACTGGCATAACAAGCGGTTCCTGTATACTTCCCGCCCAATGCTTCGGCGGAGGCAATTATTCGGAAATGCGCAGATATATTGCCAACGCCTTGTATCTGTGCATAGCTACGACGATAATAGTAACGGGAGTGGCCGTTGCCTTCTGTTATCCCCTTCTGGAGCTTATGAGAACGCCCGCAGAAATAATAGATATTGCCTATAACTATATAATAGTAGTATTCGGCGGCATATGCGTCACAATGGCGTATAATTTGATGGCGGGTATATTAAGGGCAATGGGGGACAGCAGGTCGCCCTTATACTTTCTCATATTGGCTTCTATTATAAATATCGGTCTTGATCTTTTATTTATAATAGTATTCAATATGGGCGTAGCGGGGGCAGGCTGGGCTACCGTTATTTCACAGGGTATTTCTGCCGCGCTATGTTTTATCTATATAAAAAGAAGCTATCCAATACTGCAATTTGACAAGTCGGAATTTAAGCTTGAAAGAAACCGTATTTTAAGCATTGCCCGAATAAGCGTTCCCATGGGTCTCCAGTTTTCCATTACCGCAGTGGGTTCGGTCATACTTCAGAGCGCGGTAAACAGCATAGACAAAATCGCCGTGGCCGCCGTTACCGCCGCCGGAAAAATGCAGAATATGATAGTTGCCCCTTTGGAAACGTTAGGCGTCACAATGGCCACTTACGCGGGGCAGAATTTAGGAATTGGGAACATAAAAAGGATCGGGAACGGAGTAAAGTGCTCCTTAATGACCGGTCTTATATACTCTCTGGCGGCGTTGGCGGCAGTATGGCTGTTCAGCGCGCCGCTTTGCCTGCTGTTTGTAGACGCCGAGGAAACTCAGGTGATAGATCAGGCGGTATATTTTATCAGAATTTGCGCCTGCTTTTATCCGGTGCTTGCACTGTTGTTTGTGTTCAGGAACGTACTTCAGGGATTGGGTTACTCGCTTCTGCCAATGATGGCGGGCGCATGCGAGCTGGCGGCGAGGGTGGCAATAGCGGTGATTTTTGTTCCGACAATAGGCTTTGACGCAGCCTGTTTTGCTTCGCCTCTTGCATGGGCTGCGGCGGTTATATTGCTTACGGCGGTTTATATTGTTAAAATGAAAGGACTCAAAAAGAGAACGGATAAAAACGGAATTCTGAAAAATTGTTCAAGAGCTGTTTGAAAACAGAGGAAATGACGGATTTTTGACCCAAAATGGTTAGCTTCAAGAAAAAAACGCAGTCAAACCGTAGTTTGACGAGGCTTTTTGACGCAGAAGATGACCGTTTTGGGGCGAAAAGTATCATAAATCCTTGCCGCCTAAGAGACCGTGGTATCCGTCCGCGGTTATGAACCTGTTTTCGCAAGGTTTGTACCACGAAAACGGAAAACGTTTTTCACCAGGGCAACAGCATTTACTTTTTTAGAAAGAAGCAGTATAATAAGGGACATGG
>CAJUFF010000162.1 GCA_910585505.1 uncultured Ruminiclostridium sp.
TCATAATCGTTATACTCTGCTTCCGAAAGTGCGCCGCGAATATTGAGCATATGCGTAAGACCGATTTTTTCGGGCGCATCGGTATTTTCAATCAGCGTAAACCTTGCAAGGTTATATGTAAGATTGATAATATTTTTCAAGCCCCAATTGATATTCAAATCATCACAGGACAGAGCAGCCAGAAACTGCTTTTGCTCCAATTGATCCATACCATCCATGCGTTTTCCAAGATAGTTCAGCGCATCAAGGCTCACCTCGCAGTCTGTCAGCACCGACAGCTCTACAGGCTCAATATCTATTACCGTTCCTGTCGGCGATAAGTGATTCTTGTCAATGCCAATCTCGCCAAGCTTTTTCGACAGCTCTGTTTCCGTACACGGGAATGTCATTTCCGTACAGTACGGGCTGTTTTGAATTTTTGCTTTAATCATGTGCTTACCTCCGTTTTACGGTTAATTTTCTTCTTCACCACAGCCGCATATTTCCATTGGATTTATTGCCGCAAGCCCTTTTCTCTTAATCAGCATCGCATTGCAAATTAAGCTGAAAATCTTATTTTTTATAATGCTGCCGTCGGCAATATCGTCAATGGCAAGATGTCGGCTGCCGTTATACAAATCTTTTGCGGCACAGTAAAGAGCATAAGCGTTTTCACTTCCGTTTTTAAGGTGAATATTGTCAAAAACAATATCATCTTTTCCGATAGAGCCTTTTGCGGTGTCCCACAGCTTCTCGTCCGCTGTAAGCAGGTACAATGCTGCGATAATCTTGTAGTTTTTGAGACTTTGCTTTTTCGCCTCATTTAAAAAGGTACTGCGGTGCTTTTCGTTTTTGAATTTCATAGTGTTTTCCTTTCCTATATTTAAATTTTCATTGGGCGGCTTAACGTTGATAATAACGTTTTCAATTTCAAACAGCAGGATTTCGTCCTCGAGACTGTCAAAATCGACCTTCGCGCCTTTTGGCGGAAAATTGGGGACCTCTTGCATGAAGGATTCAAGCTTTCGGAGGCGGGGGTTGGTAATGAATAACATGGTTCTACTCCTTTTTCTTTGAAATAAAAAAAGCCTGTAAGCAGTTATTTTTGTCTGCTCACAGGCTTTGTTAATAATGTATAAAAAACGAGGTAAAAATTTTATATATCAGGGTTCGAATCATCTCAAAATCTTTTTGGTAACAACTCTGTGCAATAAAAAAAGCCTGCGAATAACTTCTCAATCATGAGAACTCATTCACAGGCAATATATACAATCTGAACAAAAGACGATTGGAAAATTTTGTTAATATTTTTTTCGGGAGAGTTCGAATCCATTTTTCCCTCGAAAAAATCTACGGAAGAGCAATCCTGTTTTTCACAAGATTTATGCCCACAAATGGCTTTGTACAGCCTTTTGTGGGCATAATATCTTTTTTGTCAGTGAAAGATGGTTGGGGCGGAAGGATTTGAACCCTCGAAATGGTGGAGTCAGAGTCCACTGCCTTACCACTTGGCGACGCCCCAATTTTTATGACTTTATAATATTATCACATTTTAGAGAATTTGTCAATACCTTTTATAAAAAAAATCAGATTTATTCTTTTATTATTTATTATAAAAAAATATCAGTGAAAATCCGCTGTAAAAGCCTTTCCATTCCCACAGCTAAAAGGCGGCCATAATTTTACACAGCTTACGCAGATAACTACGGCTGCTTGCTCCAATAACCGTTTTATACGAATTTGCAAGTTTGATACACATCATAGCATAAATCGCTTTTGAAAATTTTATTTCTTAATGTTCAGAGCTGCAATTATTTTTTCAACCGTCTGTTCGCAGCTTTTGCCCTCGCAGTTTATTTTTATGTCCGCGTACTTGTTGTACAGCGGCTCACGCTCCTTGTATATTTCCTCCAGTCCTTCGCCGCGGCGGCAGGCAATGCCCCTTGTTTTGATATTGGAAAGACGTGAGCGGATATCATATAAGGGCAGTTCAAGATAGACACAGATACCGTTGCGTTTTAAATGGCGCATTCCCTTGTCGCAAAAGACGGCGCTTCCTCCGGTTGCAATCACTGTGTCGGATTCGCAGGTAACGGATAACAAAGCGCTGTTTTCGTATTCCTTAAATTTTTCAAGGCCGTTTATGTCAATCAGGTGCTGGAGGGTACTTTTTTGTTTAAGCTGGATAATGAGGTCGGTATCAGTAAAATCCGCACCTAAAGTCTTGGCCAGAAGCACGCCTGCGGTGCTTTTGCCGCAAGCCGGCATTCCTATTAGTATAATATTTCTCATATATTTTTTCATTTTCGGTTATATTTTTTGCGATCAAACTGCACTTGAAGCTCCACAGAATGCTTATATAAAACAGATATACTGGTTTCAGAATACATTCCGCCTATTACAAACGAATTTGCCTCGATTTAATTAATTTGAGTGATAAAACAAGTTAAAAACTTAACGGATTTCGCCTTAATTTGCCCGATATTTTCATTTTAATACCAACCGGGTATTACTGTCTGATAATTATCCAAATCGGCAGCCATTTTCCCCGCTCTGATTATTGCAATGGCCTTTTCCTCTTCCGTGGAAGCGGAGTCAATATCGGATAAAGCCCTCTCCGTACAATAATACGCAAGCAGCTCAAAGAAATCCGAGGGCGGCGCGCCGTCAAACATACCCTTAAGTACGCCTTTCATAAAAGGCAGACTATAGCTGTCCTGAAGAGAAATGAGATCCTTTATCGGATCGCCCCAGTAAGGATCCTCCAAAGGGAACATACCCACATTAAGCCCCTTGTCAATAAACAGCGTATTGGCGGAAAAATCACCGTGGAGAGCGTTCACCGGACGTTTATCGGCAATATCAAAACGCTTTTTCATAAAGCTTGCGGCCTCTTTGAAGCCGGGATACTTTACGCCTTTTTCCTCAAGCTTAGTGAGCAACAGAAAAATATCCTCTTTCGGCTTTCTCAAAGTTGCATTGCCGATCGGGGTAATCATGTGAAATTTTTTCAGTTGTTTTCCCGCTTCAATGCCAAGCTCGTGCTGCTGCGGCACATAAAGTGTGGGTAACTGCCTCGCCAGATTGTCCCCGCCAAAAAAAATATAAATGCTGTACACTCTGGTCTCGTCGGCATATGGCCCCACTTCAATGGGATATGAAACATATACTCCCTGTTCTCCGAAAGCGCGGTCGGCGAATTCGGCAATCTCGCCTTCACGGTCAAAATGGGAAATATCGTCCGTTTTCATAAGCAGTTTTTTACCGTCTGCGGCGGTAATCATATATAGTCTCCTTAAAGGAGAAACCGGCGGCTGCTTCCTTGGCGGTATGGCAATAACGCCCGTTTTATGCTTGCCCGCTTCGGGTATGTATCTTGTTTCGGGATAAAAGCGTTCTATTTTAAGCCATTTTCCATAGCCCTCAATGTCGGATAATTCCTGCAATTCTTCCTGTGTCAATCCGTTAATCTCCAAGTTTATATCATTCCTTTCCTTCGGAGGTGTCTCCCAAATTATTTTTGTCCGAAATCACACTGTCCTCAAGCAGCTTATGAGCTTTTTTCGCTTGATTGAACTGTTTGCTGTGGGGAACGTGATATACCTTTCCGTCTTTTATAAAATTTGAGCCTATCTGATGGTAGTGAAAAGGTACGTTGTCGTGTTTGCAGGCTCTGAAAATATTTTCCACCCACTCCCATTTGCAAGGACGGGCTTCGCTCCCGCTTTCTCCGCCAACGCTTACGGTATCTATCCCGTCAAGCCTTCCGAAAAGCCGTAAATTTTCCAGCAGGGGAGAACAAAAAATCAGCCTGTATCTTACGGGAAAGCTTTTAAATATTGGAAGCCGTTCCTCCACCGCTCTCTGATTTTCCATGGTACAGGCAATGGCAACGTTGTCGTAGCCGTTTCCCCAGTCGGCGGGCAGCCTTTCACGCGCTTCCTTTATTCTTTTTGTGACAATACAGAACTGAAGATCGGGACGCGACTTCATAATTTTCCACGCTTCCTCTCGCCAACAGTCGGCATCCTCTATAAAAAAGTCGCTTGTCATACAGGCGAATACCACTCCGTTTTCGGGAGCGAGCTTATAACCTCCGTATCTGTTTTTTCTGAGAGGAAGGTCAAAGTCTGCGGTTTTTCGCACTATAAAACTGTCCTCTTTTCCGTGGGAGCTGTCGATACGGTACACGTAACAGTTTTTGCAGCCCTCGCTGTACTTGTGACAGCCGTGCCATAAATTCCAGTTTGCCATAAATATTTATCCGGTCTTTTTCGTTTTTAAATCGTCTTTATAAGAACCTGTCTTTACAAAATTTGTGTGTTTTCGGGCAAATTTTGCAAAGAACGAGACGGAAGACCGCAAAAATACTTAACGTATTTCAAGGCTTTCCAACGCAGTCACCGGTAAAATTTGCGAAAAAAATATGTGCGATATCATGTGAAGAAAGGTTCTGAGATTTATAAGTTATGCCGATAAAAACGCGCGAAATGTATTATTAACAGGTTCTTTAAAGTTCTTTGGCTATTTCCTTAAGATATTTTTTAAATTCATTGCCGATTTCCCGATGTTTCAGTCCAACCTCAACAACTGCCTTAAGTATTCCCAGCTTATTTCCCATATCGTATCTGACGCCGGTAAAGTCCACACCTAACATACCCTCGCTGACTGCCAACTGCTTCATAGCGTCGGTAAGCTGGTACTCTCCGTTTGCTCCCGTAGGAAGATTTTCCAGTATATCAAAAATATTAGGCGGCAAAACGCATCTTCCGAGAATCGAAAAGTGGGAAAAAATCTGATCCGCCGCAGGCTTTTCTATCATATCGTCAACGTCGTAAACATTATCCCTTTTCGGCTTTACCTTAAGGCTGGAGTAACGCATTACCATTTCACTCGGCACCTGCTTCATAGCTACGGCGCCTTTCCCGTATTCCTCATAAGCGCGGCATACCTGAGCCGTGGCGGGATCGTCGCCTATTATTACGTCGTCGCCGTAAAGCACCACAAACGGCTCATCGCCTACAAAACTTTTAGCAGACATAACCGCGTCTCCCGTACCCTTCATTTCCTGCTGACGCACAAACTGTATCTTAGCTAATTTGGATATACCCTCCAACTGATGGTAAAGCTCATTTTTACCCGAATTTATAAGTTGTCTTTCTAAATCGGGAGAGCGGTCGAAATAATCCTCCACCGCTGTCTTTCCTCGGCTTATTACTATTAAAATGTCCTTTATTCCAGCTCTCGATACCTCGTCAACAATATAATGTATTGCGGGCTTGTCCACTATTGTGAGCATTTCCTTGGGTATTGATTTTGTGGCGGGAAGCACTCGCGTGCCGTATCCGGCAGCCAATATAACCGCTTTTTTTACTTTCATATATCAAAATCCTTTCTTATATTTAAAATATAAGCATATTCATATTCGCGGATTTGTACGGCATTTTTAAAAACACATAAATTTGTTTTTATTATATCATATATTGTCGAAAATGTAAAGAATGAAATAATATTTTTGTTGATTTTTTTGTAGTGCTACAATAATTTACCCAAAAATTTCATACGCACTTGCAAATCACTGTAAATTATGCTATAATTATATGAAATTATATTACAATTTCTTGCTTTTAAACCAAAACACCGTATTATGATTCAAATTGACTTTCGAGAAATTGCGAGGTAAAAAGTAATGTGTGGATTGATGTTAGTTAGGCCATGT
>CAJUFF010000163.1 GCA_910585505.1 uncultured Ruminiclostridium sp.
TTTTTTCTACTTTGTTTGGTGTTTACATTTTACTTGGTGTTTTGCTCATCTCTATATATCATATTTTCTCTCGGTTGTCTATATATTGGTTAGAGATTAGTATAAAGCAGAACAAATTCACTCCTATTCAAGAACGCAGGTAAGTTCGCTGCCGATAACGGACTCTATGATGAAGACTGTGGAATTATCCGCTACATTGATTAATTCCACGCTTGAAACGCTCGCCGCGATAAGAGTCAAAATGGACAAGCTTGCGTCAACTCTTCCCGAATATAAAACAGTTATGAGTCTGTACGGCGTAGGGCGAGTTATGTGCTCGCAGCTGATTGCGGAGATCGACGATGTCAGACGCTTTGAACACTCCAAATCACTTGTTGCTATGGCAGGCATTGATCCACCGCCCAATCAATCCGGACAAGTCGATGTTAAGTCCCGAAGTATTTCCAAGCGCGGCTCTCCGCTGCTGCGTAAAACTCTGTTTCAGATCATGCTGGTAATCCTTCAAAACAAACCAATCAACGAACCAGTTTACCAATTCCTCGACCGAAAGCGTTCCGAGGGTAAACCATACCGGGTTTACATGATTGCCGCCTCACACAAATTCCTCAGAATTTATTACGCCCGCGTCATGGAAGCGTTAGGCTGATAGATTTAACCAAAATTCATCTTTTTTTAAGCTGCCGAAGAATTTTTTCAGCTTTGGCGGCGCTTTTGCTATACCATTTTTGCTTTTGTGAAAGTTTGATGAAATCTTCACTTTACCCCTTGACTTTTATTTGCAGGTCTTTCGGCAATTACTTATGTGGACAGGTTCTAAAAAATTTATATTATATGAAAAATCTTTTCCATATCCTCCGGAACAGGATGCTCAAAGCTCATCTTTTCATTTGTTATCGGATGAAAAAACTCGATTTTTCCGCAATGCAGCGCCTGACGTGAAATAAGCTCCGTTTCTCCTCCGTATAATTCGTCTCCCAAAAGAGGGAAACCGATATAGGCCATATGCACCCGTATCTGATGTGTTCTCCCCGTTTCAAGCTCGACTTCCAGCAGCCGATACTCGCCTTTTTTCCTGACCGTTTTATAATGAGTAACCGAAGGTTTTCCTTCAGGAGTGACGATTCTTTTTATATCTCCCTCCCGCTCTCTTTCTATGGGCGCGTTTATTGTCCCCGAAAAAGGAATATCCCCCTTTACCGCGGCATAATAAAGCTTTTTCGGCTTATGGGCGCAGATAATAGCGGAGGACAGCTTGTTCAGCGCTGTAAGACACAGCCCAGACGTATTTTTATCAAGTCTTGTGGCGGTGCGAAATTTTGTGTCAGGGAAGAGGGCGGCAAAGTGGTTGGCCAAAGTATCTCTATAATGACCCAAACTCTGGTGAGTGGGCACATAAGGCGGCTTGTACAGTACGGCAATGTCTTTGTCGGAATAAATCAGCTTTATATAAGGATTGATATTAGGTTCAATATCCGAAACCTCATCGGGAAAAACAGTTTCAAGAATATCATCGGCATGAAGTTTCCGCACCGTGTAAGCCTCTGAGCCGTTTACCAGAAGCCGGCCTTTTTTAAGTTCCTTAATGATATCGGCGGAATACCCCATATGTCTAAGGAAAGCTTTAGCCTCTTTTCCCTCAAAGTTTTCTCCGATTTTATAAACAAATTTTCTCATTACGGCTTAAGAAGCTCTTTCTGTTCTGCGGGTTCGGATTCCGCATAAACGGGAAATTCAAACCAGAACGTGCTTCCGCTTCCCTCAACGCTGTCGCAGCCGAAGGCAAAGCCGTGAGCCGTAAATATTTCCTTTACGATGGAGAGGCCAAGTCCCGTACCCTTGACTACACGCTTATAGTTCTCCGAGCGGTCAACCTTGTAATATCTTTCCCAGATATAAGGTATCTGTTCCGATGGAATACCCGGCCCGTGGTCCGAAACTTCAAATCGAGCTGCGCCGCCTTCTTTTCTGTACAGCCTTACGGCTACCGTCTTATCGTCACCAATGTAGTTTATGGCGTTATTGACCAGATTGTAAACCACCTGTTCTATTTTCTGCTGATCCGCGTTTATTTCAATGCCGTCCTCTGCTGTGAGGCTTACCGTATAATCCCTTGTACTGTCGAGAAGCGAGAAACGGCTGATAATGTCCTTCAGAAGCTGCGACAAATCGAATACGCAGAGATTTATTTCTGCAACTCCGCTTTCCAGCTTGGAAAGATTCAATATGTCGTTAACCAGCAGCGTTAGCCTATCCGTTTCGTCTATAATTACCTTTAAATGCTTTGTCCTTTTTTCCGGATTGTCACCGGAAAGATCTCTTATCATCTCCGCGTATGCCTTTATCATAGTGAGAGGGGTTTTAAGGTCATGTGAAACGTTGGCCATAAGATCGTTGCGCAGGGTTTCGGTTTTGGATATTTCTGCGGAAGCGGCATTCAGGCTTTCTGTCAGTGTTTTTATCTCATCGTATTCGCCATGTCTTACGGTCATATTGAATTCGCCCTTAATAAGGCTTTTGGCGTTTTTGGAAATTTTTACAAGAGGATTGACAATATGTGAGGAAATAACTATTGAAATTATACATGCAAACAACAAAATAATGTTTGCGCATATATACGAAATTGAATTGACGATGCTCAGTGTAGTGCCTATCGGTTCGGTATAACTGAAGATAAAGATGTAGGCGGGAATATAAATCATATCCCCGTATTCCTGTTTTACACACTTTGCGAGAATAATGCCTTCGGAATTGTTCAGATCTACATTGCTTATAATGGTACCGTCATCTTTATTGAGAAGGCGGTATTTTATTTCGCTACTTACGCTTTGCGGTAGTATCTCATTATCTCCGGATTTTAAAAACATCATATTCCGCATAACTCCGGGGAGATTTATAATGATGTCAAACTGATGCTCTGACGCCATATCCCCTACCGCCGATTTAAGATATTCAACATCGTTTTTATCATACTGACTCCATGTTTCCGACGTAACCAGCTTTTCTATGGTATTGGCGACGTTGATGCACTCGCTTTTCTTGTATTTGCCGTAAAAAAACGGCGTAAGAACGGAGCGGGAAACAAACAGTACGCCCATTGTCACCAGAGTAAACAATACGAAAATTATCCATAATCTGAAGCGTATGCTGCTGAAATATTCCTTCATTGTTTTTTCCTTATTTTATATAGTATCGTTGTACCGCAAACCGTACGAAAATAATTGCGCGGTTCTGCCTTTATCCGTTAATCGTTATCCGTTTCAAATTTGTATCCCATCCCTCGAAGGGTGACTATAAACTTTCTGTAAGGGCCAAGGTTATTTCTTAACATTTTTATATGCGTATCAATAGTGCGGTCATCGCCGAAAAAGTCGTAGCCCCATACCTCTTCCAAAAGCTTATTTCTTGAAAGGGCTATGTTTTTATTTCTCACGAGATAAAACAGCAGGTCGTATTCCTTTGGAGTAAGATTAGCCTTTACACCGTCGATCTTCACGTCGCGGGAGGTGAAGTTTATTTCCAGACCTTCAAATACGGCGGTATCGGCCACCGAATCCGCGCCCTTGTTGCGTTTTATGATGGCGTTTATTCTTGCCAATACCTCCTTTGGAGAAAAAGGCTTTACCACGTAGTCGTCCGCGCCTATTTCAAAGCCGAACAGCTTATCGTACTCCTCTCCTCTCGCGGACAGCATAAGCACCGGTGTCTGTTTAAACTTGCGAATTTCTTTACAGGCGGAAAAACCGTCCAATCTGGGCATCATAATGTCGAGAATGATAATATCGAAGTCCTCCTGCTTGGACAGTTCCACCGCCTGCATACCGTCAACGGCCTCCACTACCTCATGCCCTTCGTATTCCGCATACTCTCTTAAAACCTCACGAATCTTTTGTTCATCGTCGGCAATCAAAATTTTGTACATTTTTTTGTTCCTTTCTTTTATTGAAATATAAAACCCAATTATGGCAATTAAAAAAAATCGTCCAGCAAAGCTTTCGCCTCACTGAACGGTATTGCACAAAATGTGCGAAATCAAATGAGATTAAAATGAAAATGTTGGGAGAGGAAATTATGATTAATGTTTCATTAACCACTGTCAAGATTTCTCCTGACAGTCTTAATTATATATTGTCAATATGATAATTATGTGACAGCCATTTTAAAATGGACAGAAAAGTTTTGCAAAAAACAGCATAATATCAGTTTTTGTGTATTTGCCGAATTTATACCGACAGGATTTGTATGCTTTGCAACAGCTACGAATATAAAAGCTATTGATATTATTGTCAATCCAAAGCTTTGTGTTCTTCATTTTCCGTGCAAAGTATTTCACGCATATACCTGCGGTATATTCCTCCCTCATCACTGTTGTAGCACACATTGGAGCTGTTCAGCATAGCTCCTCTGTTCTTTTTGGCCACGGGAACAGAAAAAATAGTCTGCATATTTTTTTTTGTGTCGGTACACTCGAAGGTTCCTCCGTAATTGTATTTGAACACTTTTTTGGAGAGCTCACGGTAAGCGCGTGATGTTAAAAGCGTACTTTCGTCCGTCTTGTCATCGGAAAGCAGGGTTGTCTTTACCTTTACAAGAAACAATCCGGCGGGTGTTATGGTATCGTTATATTCGGCGGATAACGTAACCGAGCTTTTGGTGGGTGAAAGCATAATATGCGCACGAAGCAAATGCATAAACGCAAGTAAAAACGTACTGCCGCCATTCATAATATAATAATCCTTTTTAGGTACAGATAGAACCACTTTTCGCTTTAGCTCTTTAAAATCCTCCGCTATATAGGAAAAGACGGTGGCAAATAAGATTGTAAGGTTACAAGATTCCTTTTCTTCAGACAGTTCTTTGTAACAGGTATCAATGTAAAACCTTATCTCGTTGTTCATAGTGGTAAGAAACTGCTCTTGCTGTAGTATCAATTCATTAAGCACGCTGCTTTCGGAGCCGCATTCCGCGTTATTTGTCATCAGATCAGAGACGGCCTCATGTATCTCCTGATTGAGCATAACAAGCTTTTCTATCCGTGCCTTACTCTTATTCATTATATTATTTGCAAAATCGGAAATA
The DNA here is from genome assembly GCA_910585505.1 of uncultured Ruminiclostridium sp. GTDB lineage: Bacteria > Bacillota > Clostridia > Oscillospirales > Ruminococcaceae > Ruminiclostridium_E. Next base: position 5,077 of record CAJUFF010000163.1, read on the forward strand.
ACGGTTTTACTCATAAGCCTGTAAATATCGTAGGCGTCTTTTATGTTGCATACATAGGCGCAAATAGTGCGCACGGTCTTACGAACGGGCGTAATATTCAGTACTGCTCTTACGCCGTTTGTAATAACAGATACGGCGGTTTCGGAGGTCAGTTGATTTTCGCTTTTAACCTGTTTAAGATCAAAGTCGTCGAAAAACTCATGATAATTGCTCCATACAAGGTTCATTTCGTCGTCATAAAGCGCGCTTTTTCCTCCGGAGGACTGAAGAAAGCACTCCATAATCTTTTGTGCACCGCTAGTCATATATTTTGCCATTGGCTTTTTCCTCCTTAATTTTTATTTTTTTTTAATTTGGTCTTGTTGCCGTTTTTATCCACAATATAGGTGTTATCAAGCTGAGCGGAAAGGTTTCTGCGGAAACCCGCGCGATATTCGTCCCTTAAAGCCTGCTGCTCCGACTTTTCCTTTTCGGTAAGACCTTCGGTTCTTGACTTGGCCGCAAGAAAATTTATCCTTTCAATTTTTTCTTTTTCCATTAAACACCTCCGTTGTCATTTAATTAGCCTTGAGCAAAACTCAAAAAACCGTATCAAAAACCACTTTCAAGCCTTACT
>CAJUFF010000164.1 GCA_910585505.1 uncultured Ruminiclostridium sp.
GTGTAATAACCATTTTGACTATGATTTTATCCTGTGTCAAAATGGTTATTAGTAGCAATTACTGTGTGAACGGATCCCGAATCATATAAAATTATTATAGCACAAGTTTACGGGTTTTGCAAGAAAAAATCTTTTTTATTGCTTTTTATTGCTTTTCGTTAAATTTTTATCCGATATTTCCGTGAAAAGAAAAGGAAACAAAGACAAATAAATTCATATAACCTCTGTCAAATTTCCCTCGCCTGTCAGGCAACCAGTATTATAGCTTTTGTTTAAGGTGAGCTTTCATTGCATAATCTTGACAAACAAAGGAAAAAAATGTATAATCTTTATAATGGGATAATTTATCGACTCATATACGTTAAGAAATAAGGTGAATTTTTATATGCCGATACAAGTTCAGTGCTGTGGATTGCTGCTGACGCTCATTCTTATGTTTCTGTACAAAAAACAGAAAACAATAAAGCTCAGAACGGAAAAGGCTTTTATGAGGGCATTCGTAATGACCATCATAAGCGTTTTCGCGGATATACTTTCCTGTGTGGCCATAAGCTTTAATGACAGTCTTCCCGTTTTTTTGGTGAACCTTGTTTGCAAAATCTATCTGGTAACCTTGCTGGGGCAGAGCTTTTTCGCCCTGCTTTATATCTGCACCGACTTATATACGGATAAAGACTCATACAGAAGAAAAATGACAGGATACGGCGTTTTCGCTCTGGCAACGTCCGTTTTGATTTTAATTCTTCCTATTTATATTTATTCCGACAAAACGGAAGGTGTTTTATATTCATACGGACCTTCCGCTTACGCTACCTATATTTTTGCGTTCCTTACCTTTATACAAACGGTTGTAAAGATGATAAGGGAGAAGGGGAAGCTTACCGCGGGAAAAAGAATGTCGGTTCTGATGTGGCTGGGGGTATGGATGGCCGCGGCGCTGCTTCAGCTTTTCTTCCCGAAAATTCTTTTAGTGGGATTCGCGGGAGTGCTCGGAATACTGGTGCTGTACATCGTGCTGGAAAATCCCGGCAACAATATAGACAGACAGACGGGACTGTTTAACCACGGAGCTTTTTTGCAGTATACAAAACAGCTTTACGACTATAACGTACCCTTTGCCGCCTTGGCCATTGTATTGGATCACACGTCCTTTAAAAACATGCGAACCGACCTTGAAAGAGATGTAATAGCGGAAGCGGTAAATTATCTTTCCTCAATTCCGAACGTTTATGTTTTCAAAAACACGGGAACGGAAATACTGATGATATTTCCCGAAAGGGAAAAGGCCGAAGATATTGTGAGGGCTGTCCGCGAACGCTTTGAAACGGGTTGGAGCAAAAACAGGGGAATAATGGTAAATCCATATTGGATATATCTTTCCGATTCGTCCCTCGCCGAGGACGCGGAGGATCTTTTGTACCTTATCCGCTATGTAAAGCAGAACGGGGGAGAAGCGGGCGAAAACAATTTTATTAAAGTGAGCGGAGAGCTTGTCGCAAAACTGCGCGAAGAAAAGGAAACGGAAAAGCTTATTACGGAAGCGCTGAAAAACGATCGTCTTGAGGTGTGGTATCAGCCCATTTTTTCCACAAAACAGCACCGTTTTACTTCCGCTGAGGCTCTGGTGCGAATACGCGACGAAGACGGATTCCTTATCCCTCCCGGCAGCTTTATAGAAATCGCAGAAAGAAACGGCTCCATATTGCAGGTGGGAGAAACGGTATTCAGAAAGGTGTGCCGCTTTCTCAGCGAAAATTCGATTGATAAGTACGGAATAAAGTATATTGAGGTAAATTTGTCCATGGTGCAGTGCGCTTACAGCCATCTTGCGAAGGATTATATTGCCATAATGGAAGAATACGGCATAAATTCCGATCGGATAAATCTCGAAATAACCGAATCCGCTTCCACAAGCGCAAAAAAAGTGCTACTGGAAAACATGAAGGAGCTTATGAAATACGGGGTGAACTTTTCGCTGGACGATTTCGGAACTGGTCAGTCAAATCTGGACTATATTGCGGATATGCCCGTTGAAATCGTGAAATTCGACAAGGGTATGACCAACGCGTATTTTGAAAGCGGAAAAACCAAATATATAATGGACGCAGCCACAAATATGATAAAGGGAATGAACCTGAAAATCGTTTCGGAAGGCATAGAAACCGAGGAGCAGTATAAGGTGATGAAAGAAATGGGTATAAACTATATTCAAGGGTATTATTTTTCAAAGCCGCTCCCCGAAAAAGAGTTTTTGGAGTTTATCGACAGGGAGAACAAAGCCTATTTGGCGGCCGGAGATCTGCCTAAAAGCTTATAAAAAACAAATTATTTCGCCCATTTTGAAAAGCAACCGAAAAAATAATATACCGCAATCTCATGCCATTCCCTTTTGAGGCAATACCGCACAAAGATTGTCGTGCAGACGCGCAGTGAGCTTTTTTGCCAGATTGTCCAAAACGACGCAGGAATACCCTCGGTTTAAAAAAAGGATTGGTATGAGGATAAAATCAAACCACAAAATCGAAAGGAGAAAACGCAGCAATGAATTTAAGCGAAGGAACGAAGCTTAACGGCTTCAAAGTGACCCGAATAAGAGAGGAAAAAGAGCTTAACGGCAGATTGGTGGAAATGTCTCACGAAAAGACGGGAGCCGAGCTTTGCTGGATAGACAACGGGGAGGTTAACAAGACCTTTTCGATTGCCTTTAAGACGCTGCCCGAAGACAGCACAGGCGTTTTCCATATCCTGGAACACTCCGTGCTGTGCGGTTCGGATAAGTATCCGGTAAAGGAGCCGTTTGTTGACTTGCTGAAAAGCTCAATGAACACATTCCTTAACGCGATGACCTTCCCCGACAAGACCATGTACCCGGTGGCAAGCAGAAACAAGCGGGATTTCCTCAACCTCACCTCTGTATATCTGGACGCCGTATTTGCTCCCGCTTTGAGAACAAATCCCAATGTTTTCAGGCAGGAGGGCATACACACCGAGTTTGACGAAAACGGTAAACCTTTATATAAAGGCGTTGTGTTTAACGAAATGAAAGGCGCCATGTCCGATCTGGATTCCATCATTTTCCGCGGAATTAACTCAGTTTTATTCCCCGACAACTGCTACCGCTTCAATTCGGGCGGAGATCCCCGCGTAATACCCGACCTTACTTACGAGCAGTACAAGGCGGTTTACAACAGCTACTATCACCCCACCAACTCACGCATTTTCCTTGACGGCGACGTGCCATTGGAGGAAACGCTTGAGCTTATCGACTCATATCTGCAAAAATACGAAAAGAGCCCCACCGTTCACGAAATAAACAATCAAAAGCCTGTAACCGCCGACGGAACCGACAGCTACGGAATCGCGGAGGGAGAGGACAACGGAAAGAAAACCGTGCTTGTTTTAGCCAAGATAGTGGCGGACTGGAAAGAAAACGAAAAAATACTGGCGGCTCAGGTGTTAAGCGATGCGATAGCGGGTACCAACGAATCCCCGATAAAGAGAGCTGTACTTTCGTCGGGACTTGCGGAGGACTTCTCCTTATTTGTGGAGGACGGCATCGCGCAGCCATATCTTTTGATAGTGGCGCGAAACATAAAGGACGGGGACGAAGGGAAAATAAGGAAGATAATAAACGATGCCGCAGGCAAGCTTATTGCGGAGGGAATTGACAAAAAATCCCTTACCGCTTCCATAAACAGCATGGCATACAAGCTGAAGCAGCTCCCCGAACCTCAGGGAATCGAACGGGCGGTGCTTATACAAAACAGTTGGCTTTACGGCGGCGACCCCATGACTTATCTCGTATACAACGGCACAATTGAAAAGCTCAGAAAAATGGCGGAGGGAGACGGCTTTGAAAAGCTGTTATCCGAGCTGCTGGGCAACGATGAGGAGCTTTCGTCACTTCGTATACTTCCTTCCGCAAAATTAGGCGAGGAATTGAGAGCGGAGGAAGAAAAGAGACTTGAATCCGAGACAAAAATCCTTTCGGAAGAACAAATAAACGAGCTTAAGACGCAAAAGGAAAGCCTTGACAAGTGGCAAACCGAGCCGGACGCTCCAGAAGCGAGAGCTATGCTTCCAAAGCTGCCTTTAAGCGAGGTAAGCGAGCTTCCCGAAATTACAAAGACGGAGGAAAAGACCGTAAACGGCGCCAAAGTGCTTTACCATCGTATTGCCACAAACGGAACCGTTCATATAAAGCTATATTTCCCGCTTACGAATTTAACCTCGGAAGAACTTACCAAAATAACGCTTATGCCCCATCTCTACAAAGAACTGCCCACAAAAAAATACGGGGTACTTGAGCTTCAGCAAAGAATAAAAACCTATATAGGAAGCCTAAAGTTTTATTTGTCAGTACTTTCCAGAGGCGAGAAAGAAATGTGTACGCCGTGTCTCACGGTAAGCGCGGGACTTCTGGAAGAAAATCTCCCGGAGGCCAAGGAGCTTTTAGAGGAAATAATACTCAACACCGAATTTGATCATAACGACAAGATAAAGGAAAAAGCCGCTCAGGTTGACGAGTCCCAAAGGCAGTCCGCCATGGGAAGCGGACATATTCTCGCTTCGCTTTCCGCCTGCGCGCATTTTACGGCGGCGGACGCGGCGGAAGAAGCCGTCAAGGGTTATTCCGCGATAAACCATATACACAAATTCGTCAAGAATTTCGACGAAACCGTGGAGGAATTTAAAGCGCTGATAAAGCGTGTGTATAAAGAATCCATTATCAGGAACGGTCTTATAGCAAGCGTTACCGACACGGACGAAATCGATATATCCGATCTTATTTCCGCCCTGCCGGAGGGTAAGGCGCTTCCCGAAAAGGCGGAATACAAAACAAAGCTTCCCGCCAAAATGGGTATCAAGGTGCCCAGTCAGGTTTCTTACGCGGTAAAGGGCTATCATCTGTCGGATACGGGAGAAAAGCTCTCCGGAAGTCTTAAGGTATTGGACACCATTCTCACTTACGATTATTTATGGAATAAGATACGCGTGCAGGGCGGAGCCTACGGCGCTGGAATGAGAGTGCCGGGCTACGGAGGACGTATGTTCTGCTATTCCTACCGCGACCCTTCGCCCGCCCGTTCGCTGGAAATGTACGACACTTTGTCCGACTATGTAAAAGAGCTTTGCGGCGGAGAAGAGGGTATAGAAAACTTTATAATCGCCGAGATAGGAAACGGAGAGCCTTTGAGGGCTCCGGCGGAACAGGGAGCTTACGCGGACGCGCTTTGGTTTATGGGCGTTGATGATAAGGAGCAGATCAGGATCAGAAAAGAGATTTTGGGTACCGACAAGGAGAAGCTCAAAGAACAGTGCAAGGTGCTGGATAAGCTGGCGGATAACGGCGCGGTCTGCGTCGTGGGTCACGAGGCGGCGCTTAAGGAATGCGAAGGGCTGGAGATATTTGAGTTTTGATAATAAAAACGGTATTTTCATATACCTTTGCCAAAGATCAGCATAATATCTGATTTCAGGGGGAAAATTAAAGCGCAGCTTATATAAAATCAGTCAAGTATGACAGTAAGTCGTACTTGACTGATTTTTTTATCGGATCCCGATTTCTTGTTTATTCTGTATTCGCTGATATAAAAGCGTTGATTAAAAATTTGTATAAAGACTGCACACAAATACTAATACTGTTAACCAATTAAAAATTGGAAAAATGGTTTTTAATTGGTTAA
>CAJUFF010000165.1 GCA_910585505.1 uncultured Ruminiclostridium sp.
TATATAGTTGCTGCCGTCAAGTATTTCCGTTAATTTTTCAACGGAACCGCCTAATTTATAGGCTTTATCGGTGGCGATAATGTACTGGTTGGCAAGCTCGGCCGTCATATCACCTGCACCTTGTGCGGCAACTGACAATTCGGCAATACCTTCCGCATTAACATATCCGGCGCGTGAAGCCTCCTGAATACCCGCAAGATAATGAGTGGCGGTTTTGCCGTATTTGCTTGCAACATCAAAGGAATTGTTGCCTATTTCTTTTAATTCGGCGGCGGTCAATTTGTCATTGGCTTTACTGATTTCGGTCAGATATGTGTCAATTTCCTTTAATTCCGATACCGCTTCTTTGGTCTTTGAAATAGCCGCCATGCCGACAGCAGCAATTGAAAATGTTTGCTTAAAAGCGTCTCCGACTTGCTTTAACTGACCTTTTATGATGCTTAAAAATTCGGAGGTTGCGATTCCAGCTGATTTTGCGGCATTCTTAAATGCTGTAAACTTAGCACTGACAACAGAAAAGTCGCTTTGAGTATTTACCTTGGACAAATCTTCATATAAGCTTTCAATAGATACTGTCGCACCGTTAATTTGGGCTTTGAAGTTAGCTATTTCAGGACTTATTCTTTGTAGATTTGCAATATTTGATTCTAACCCTGATATTTTGATGTTTAATTTTTCGCTTCTGTTGATAGAGTTTAGTTCCGAATTTACTTTTGACAGTTCTGAAGTTGTAATCTTTAAATCGTTTTTTGTTTGGGATAAAGAAGCGTTTACTTTATTAAATTGAGTTACTATGGCGTTATTGTCTCCGTCTGCAATAGCCTGTTTTAACAAACCGTATTCCTTATCGACACCGGACATTTTGTTTTTTACTTCATCAGCAGACAGACCCAATTTGGTAAAGTTATCCCTTAACAATTGAATATTAGTGGTTGTTTTGCCATGAATATCAGTATTTTCAAGAATAGTCTTTACTTGTTCCGCAAGCCTTACTTCTGAATTATCAGAAGCTTCGGCTTTTTTTAATGCTTCTATCTTATTAGTAACCTCAACAACCGTTGACATCAAAGACCGATAACTTTGCGTCCACTCATCTGTTACAGGAACTTTTCCGCTTGCGCCGTTCATTTCTGTTTTAAGTTTTTCATATATATTGTATAATTCCTCCGTGGAAATTCCGGCTAAGCTTGTCTTATCTTTAAGGGAATTTATTCCTGTTTCGATATTTTGTAAAGTAGCAGGGAAGTCACGCATATTATTTATTGCTTGCTGTATCGGATCAAGCGACTTATCTTGGCTTTTGAGGTTTTGTGTTCCGGACTTAACACTGTTCTCTAAACGGCTAAATGCAAGGCTAAGTTCATTGACCGAAGCTGTTCCGGCTTTAAAACTTTCAAAAACAGCATTAAATCCACTATAATCAACGGCAACATTTGAATATTTAGTTTGCAAATTTTCTAATTTAATTGTATAATCTGTGACGGTTTTTTTGACATTTGAATTTGCTTTTTCTTGTGCTGTCGAAACAGATTTTATTAAATCCAATAACTCGCCTGTTTCAGTATTAAAACGAGCTGTATATTCAACAGCATTTTTAAGATTATCCAGTCCTCCGATTTTAACGGACAAACCATTTTTATCGTTAGTTGTCTGTTTCAAAGCTTCAATTTTAATATCTAACGCCTGTATTTCTTCTGCAACTTTAGTAACAAGCGTTGATTCCATGCCTATATTTGATAACGATTTTGTGAAGCTTTCAAGCATATCAGTGCTTTTATTAATCTCTTGCTGAGCTCCCACAATAACACTGTTACCTATTTGCTGTCCAACATTTTCTGCTTGATTAACGGCATTGCCGCCTGCTATGTTAAAACCGTTTATCTCAATCTTACTTAAAGCATTATTAACTTGTGTAACTAAACCCTTTAAAGCACTTTCGGAAATAGATACATTTTCAAGCCCGATTTCCAACGCGTCCAACTGCGATTTTATCTCTTTTTTCCGGTCTGCGCTTAGTTTAACCTGAAATTCAATGGAACCCAAGGTTTTTCTTAAATTTTCAATATCTTTTTTGAGTTGCTCTTTGCTTTTGCCTGAATCAAGTCTGGCTGTTAAACCTATAAGCCAATCGTTTTCTACCATGCTTTTACTCCTTCCCTAATAAAAACTCTTTTCTATGAGAAAAGAGCAAAATTATAATTTATTTTATAGGCACTCCCAATTTTCTCAAATTCTGCTTGAAAAGTTTTTGAATACCGTCTTCTCCACCTAATTCTTCAATTGCTTCAGTGAAAAACTTATGCTCAAATAGGTCACCATTATTATCATACTGCCAACCACCGTGAGTTTTGTCATCAAGCCATTCTAACACCATCCTACCAGTAGCTTTCTTGTAATGAAAATTTAAATAAGTATCGTCCCAGCCGACTTTAAATTCATATCCATCCTTAGTCTTGGTTACTTTGCCATTATCTAAACTATATTTAGATTCTGAAACTATACTATCTAAAAGTGTAAACGTTCTGTTATACTTAATGGGGTCATATTCATCATAATAATCCGAAACTTTTTCAAGCAAGACTCCGCCAACTGTACGCCGAGTTTGTTCTAGAGCTGAAACAATACATTTGTCAATTTTAGCTTTTAATTCGTTAAAATCTTTTATCATTATTGAGTCTCAAAATTATTTGCCTGATATTTTTTCTGTCTCCTTATTGTTCCTCTGTCTCTTACTCTCTTCATGCACTATCTCAGCAAGCTTACCGATAAACTCATTTCTAATCTCATCACCAGACATATCCTTTACAGAATCAAAGAGCTTCTTCGCAGTATTGACAATATCCTGCTTGTTTTTCATAAAACCAAGTATACTATTATATATAGCGTTTCTGATTTTCCACTCGTTTTTCTTCATCTTAAAATATGTAAACATAAATTATTTTCCTTTCTTTGATTGTTTTTTCTCTTCCAGTTTAAGCTTTTTGTAGATATCGTATTCTATCCATCCACCGTATTTTTTTGCATAAGTAGTCCATTTATAGTCAACATCAGGATAATGATACCAGAATAATTTTCTTTTCAAAATAGCAACGCTGTCAGTAAATCCCTTTGTATCAATAACTTCTTCACGTCCGTCTTTATAAACAATAAAAAAGTCAGCCACATATTTTATGGGCTGAACAGTTTTACCGTTATGTTTAAATTTCGGCTGTAATTCATATGGCTTCTGCAATTCATAGCTTACCACCTCACCGCTTTCCGCCAGCGGCAGTAAAACATCGCGATAGTATTTCATCTCCAAGGCAGAATCAAAGGCTATTCCGTTATAAGTCCTTTTGCTTGTATCCTTGTCTACGTTGAATTTTGTTCTTGCTATTTTTGTTCACCTCTTTTTACAATAAAAATCCTTCGCCTGCAAAAACAGGGAAGGACTTAAATATTCTGCTATTTATGTAAAATGATCGTTTCTGATTTCAACAACCACCATCTTTTTTTATTAGTTTCTTATAAATTATTTTATGATTTCCAATTCCATCCATAAAAGTACTATCCCAAGCTCCGCCTATACGGTGAGCTTTTTCAACTAAGTACCATGGATATAACTCCCTAACCGCAGAATTTATAATACACGGCAGGAATTACGGGGCCGAATTGCCATGCTTCAAAGTCATCGTCAAAAAGCTGATCATCTTTCTGTAAATAATACCTTTGAATAAAATAAAGTATTTTTTGCAACTGTAAATTGCTGATAGGATAGCCGTCATCAATACATTTATTCACAATATATTTAGCAACGTCAATAGCCTTGTACATGTTGACACTTCCTTCATTCTTTTATTTATTTTATAATGAAATTCAGCCCCTAACCATCACCCTCCCTTCAACTTCTGCTGATAATTTTCCTTAATTATTTCAATGGAAATCTCAACCTCCCCATTTACCAGCCCGTTTTCTATGATTATTTTTTCATATTTTTCATAGGTTGAGATTGCGTGCCTCAAACATTCTTTGCTGACTGTTTTTCCACCCGCAATTTTATCCGCAAGGTTAATAATTTCCCATCTGTAGTCGTTAATTTGCTTATCCACAAATAACTCCGTAAGTTTCTTTATATCCTCCCTCATTTCTATGTCGTATTCATCCGATTTCTTTATATCCTCTGCGTGCTGTTCCTGTAAAGCAATTAAATTTTGTGATGTATGTATTAACAAATCATGTTCTTCCCGCCTTTTTCTCATCCACTTGGTTTCCAGCCCGATTTTATCAATCATCCACTCAAAAAGAGAAACAATCGCCTTAATGCCAATAAGAATTACGAATACGGATATAAAAACATAGACAAAGTTTATTTGTGTCAATTCTTGTATAGCATCCATTTTTGTAAGCCTTCCTTTAATATAATTACCCTTATACGGACGAAAACCGCCTTAGCTGCTCCACGTACTGTTTCAGTGCACCGCATACATACAGCAGATCATCTTTACTTTCGTTTCCGCAAAAGCTCATGCGAATACAACTGTGCATATCATTTTCGTCCATTCCGATTGCCGTCAGTGTTGGAGATGCGTCCAATGAACCGCTGCTGCAAGCCGAACCGGTGCTCACCTGTATACCTTTCATATCCAACATAAGCATTAAGGATTCTCCTTCTACGCCTTTAAAACACATATATATATTATGCGGCAATCTTTGTCCCGACTCAACCGGCGCTCCGACCAGATAACAGTCGGGTATATTATTTATAATATAATTGTAAACATAGTCTCTGCCGGAGGAAGAAACGGATGAATAATAGCAATTTTCAACTGCCTTCCCAAGAGAGGCTATACCTAAGACATTTTCGGTCCCCCCAAAAAGACCGTTTTCTTGCGTCCCGTAAATAAGAGGGGACAAGCTGATATTACTTTTTTTATATAAAACTCCGCACCCTTTAAGTCCGCCTATTTTATGCGCCGAAAAGGATAAAATATCAATATCCGATTTTTTGACGTCAATGGGTATTGTACTGACAGACCCCGTACAATCAACAAAAATAACCCCGTTGTATTTATGTACCAATTTCACGATATCAGTCACATTCTGAATCGTTCCTATTTCGGAGTTCGCATACTCAATAACGACAAATGCCGTATCCTGCAATACTTTAAGCCAGTTTTCCAAATCAATAAGATTAATAAATCCAAACTCGTCAACATCCAAAGCATATTTTTGGTTGCAGTTTTCTGCACATTTCAAAATAGATTTATGTGCAGTAGGCGAATACAACAATGTGCAGTAATGCTTGTCCATATATCCTTTTATTGCTAAAGTATTACCGGCACATCCTCCGCCGGTAAAAATTATATCCTTGGACTCTGAATTTATAAATTTTGCGACGCTTTTTCTGCCATTCGTTATTATTTCTAAGGCTTGTTCACCCTCGCTGTGCAGTGACGAGGGGTTGCCGAAAACATCAATCAGTGATATAATACGTTTTTTCACATCTTCGGTTAATGGAGTTGTGGCAGCATAATCCAAATATATATTTTTCAAATTGAATGACCTCCCAAAATGGTAAAGCCTTGGGGTTAGCAAGGCCAGGGCAACAGCATTTACTTTTTAGGAAAGAAAAGAATATCAAGGAACAAATT
>CAJUFF010000166.1 GCA_910585505.1 uncultured Ruminiclostridium sp.
AGTATTACTGGTAGAGATTGGATTTTATCGTGTTTTTAAATGGTTATTAGTATTATATTCGGATTTTTTCTTTTTTCCTCAATAATATTGACTTTTTTACAATTTTGTGGTATATTTAACTTATATGTCGACGCCCTGAGCGCGTATATATTATTAAAGAACATTTTAACAATTCTTACAATATAAAAACAATACATTTCCAAAAAACCTTTAAAAAAATCGTAAAAGGAGAACCTTAAGTGAAATTTTTGAAAAAAGCCGCCTGTTTTGCGGCCGCCGCAGCAATGGCGGCAAGTACACTGTGCGTTAACGCTTACTCCGCTTCGTCACAAACAAACGAATCGGCTGTTTTGCTTGCGGCAAGCGACCCCGTTCTTTATAATGTTTATATGGAAACCGACCCCTCGGTTCCCGAAGCCGGAAAGGAATTGACCCTGAATGTAATCGTAACTCCGCTCAGGCAAACAAAAATTGTCAAGCTGAATTTTGAAATCGGCTTCAACACGGGAAATTACAGTTATGTGCCGGACAGCAGCAACAATCCGTCGATTGACGATTCAAGTGCGGCAAGCGGGCGCATATTATTCAGCGATGGCAGCGACTTTGGCCTAAAAGGTACCGTGCTGTCTCTTAAATTCAGAGTAACAAACCCTACGGGTGAATTTTATTTCAGCGACGGAAAAGGCGATAAAATTGTCTTGGACGAAAACGGCGCCGATATTTCAGACCGCGGACGCTGGACCGGCATCAAGTGGGATCAGTGCAAACACGAAAAATACGAACAAAAAATAACCAAATCGCCTACCTGTACCGAAACCGGTATAATGAGCTATATTTGCTCAAGCTGCCGCGTAAGCTTCAACTCCGCCGAAATACCGGCGACGGGACACGATTGGGACAGAACGAAAGCGGTATACACCCAGTCCCCCTCCTGCACCGCCTCCGGTTCGATGTCAATTCCTTGTAAAAACAAAGACTGTAAAGATACGTTAAAGGAAACAGTACCCGCTTTGGGACATGATTACGGCACTTGGACGGTTACAAGACCCGCCACGGATACCCAAAAAGGGCAGGAGACCCGCGAATGCAAGCGCTGCAACGCGAAAGAAACGAGAGACACCAACTCTTCCGTCTTGGTTCCTCCCACAACCTCCTCGCCCCAGGTTTCAATATTGCCCACTGTTCTCTTTGACGAAAAAACCGGCGTAAGACTCGATTTTAAAGCGGGAGCGGTTGCGGCCAACACCGAACTCGTTGTTAAAAACCTCGGACAGACCACCAATTCGGCTACATATGACATAAGCCTTGTACGAAACGGTAAGGCGGTACAGCCTTCCGACACGCTTTACATTGCAATAGACCTTCCATCGGAAGTAAAGGGAAACAGCTTTTACGTATATCGCCGCAACAGTGACGGAAGCTACACCGATATGCTCGCTTCCTATTCAAGCGGAAGCGGATTCAGCAGGGTAAGCTTCAAAACCGGACATCTCAGCGAATATTTGGTTACCACAGAAAGGCGAACCGATGTGAATAACGCGCCCGCTACCAACACTTCCGGTTCCACCGCGGCGACCGTCCCTCCGACAGCAACCACTACCCCCGCTATTTCGAGCGGAGATTTCGTATTTGAATTTGAAGACAGTAACACAGGCTCAAGCGATACTGCCCCCGTTACTCCTCCTTCTTCCAACACTACCGCGCCGCCCCCCTCTAATACGGATGCCCCTCCCGATGTGGTAATCAGCACCGACGGCACTTCAGGAAATACTGCCAATACAGGTCATACCGGTAATACCGACGGCAGCAGTTCCGATAAATCGGAGGACGATAATGTACCCACCGGTATTCTGGCATTATCCGTTCCTTTGATTGCGGCAGCGATAGGCATATTTGTTGCCAAAAAGAGATAAAGAGATAAAAGGTATAAAAAAATCGGCGAATATCGCCGATTTTTTCTGTTTTTTATACCAATCTTTAACCAGGTTGCAGACCTGATTAAAGATTGCACCCTAAATACTAATCTTTGATCATTTGTATTATTTGTCTACACCTTATACTGTTTACAAATCATACTATAGACAAAATGAAAATTCAGAATGATTTGCAAAAGTGCTTCGGGTTTAATTGAAAATTAGTATTACAGGTACTTAACCAATTCTTCAATAACGGGTTTCATTCTTTCGTCGGCAAGTCCGAAATCCTTTTCTTTATAGTTCCATGCAGCTCTGCCGATTCCGTAATGCTCAAAAGCCTTGTTTATATCCTTATACCACTTCATAGCGTCTTCGGGCGAAGCATTGTCAATAACTCCGTATTCTCCGCAGTAAAGCACGGTTCCGTTCTTGTCCGCCGTCTCTTTTGCCTCCTTGAAAGACTCCATAAATTTATCCGCGCTATATCCGCTTTCCTCATAGGTTCGCCTTCCCGAAACGTCGATATGGTCAACCCAATGAGCGTCCTGATGAGTGAAAGTCAAAGGATCGTAGCAATGGAAATTATAAACGATTTTATCATCGTAAGGAGGATCCAGATCCTTCACCGCCGATACGCTGTTGTTCCAGTAGCTGCCCACTAAAATCACGGTATTCTCAGCTATCAGCCTTATTCTTTTAATGCACTCCTTGGCTATTTCGTTCCACTTTGCGGAAAATTCCTTGTCCGTAACCTCGTTTAAAAGCTCGAAGGCTATATTCTCTCTGTTTCCGTATCTGCGAGCCAGTTCTGCCCAGAATGAATAAAATCTCTCCTGATACCCGGTATTTTCAAAAAAACCGTTTTCCTTTTCTCCCTTGTCAAAAGAATAGCCTACTGTCTTGTGCAAATCAAGTATGATGTTCAGCCCGTATTTTTCACACATTGACACAGCCTTCTCTATATGGCAAAAACCCGATTCCCGTACCGTACCGTCGTCGTTCTGAATAACGTTGTAATCTATGGGAACTCTAACGTGATCCATACCCCACGAGGCTATTTTCTTAAAATCCTCCTCGGTAATAAAGTTCTCCAGATGTTCCTCTCTGTAATCGCACTGAGACAGCCATCCTCCTAAGTTTACTCCTTTTTTAAAGCCCTTGAAATCCTTCATGATTAGGTTGCTCCTTTCCGTTAATTTATTCTAATATTAACCCTAAAACGTTTTTTTTTGTATCACTTTTTTGCTATAAAAGTCATTTTTTTATTCATAAAAGGTTGATAATAAAACAAAAATATGGTACAATTTAAAAACAAAAAATCTATTAAAAAGGAGAGTGAAAATAACGGATACAGAAAAGGATCTGACCAAAGCCGCCTTTAAAAACCGCGAATATATGATAACCCATCTTCCCTACGAAAGAGAAATGGAATTTTATCAAAGCGTAAAAACGGGAAATATAAATGAAGCCAAAAGGCTCTTCAAACCCTTAGGCGGAAGTGGCTACGGCATGCTAAGCGACGACCCGTTAAGAAACCTAAAATATCATCTTGTAGTGACCATTGCGTTTATCACAAGATACTGTATGGAGGGCGGAATGGAGATGGAAACCGCCTATAATTTAAGCGACATCTACATCTTACGGGTCGACCGCTGTGTCAGCGAAGATGAAATACACGCCATTCACAAGGAAGTGGTCAGGGATTTCACCTCGCGAATGCACGCCATTGTAAAAAAGGGACTGTTTTCTAAGCCAATACTTATTTGTCTTGATATAATATACGATAATCTTCATAACAAGATCACCCTGAACGATCTGGCAGAGAAGGTGGGTTTAAGCGCCCCCTATTTGTCAAAGCTCTTTCACCGTGAGGTGGGCTGTACCGTATCGCAGTACATTTCAAGAAAACGGGTTGAGGCGGCGGAAAATTTGCTTAAATATTCCGACTATTCCTGTATAGAAATAGCCAATTATCTGTGCTTTAATTCGGAAAGCTATTTTATTCAAGTGTTTAAGGCTATCACCAAGCTTACGCCAAAGGCATACAGGGACAAGTATTTTCGTACGCAGTGGGGAGAAAAATAACAGTTCCCGTCCGTAAAAAAGTTTCTCCCCATAATTCGGAAGAAAACCGCATATCTTATACTAATTCCCGATCAAAGTATAGACAAATTTTGTTGTCAATAGGGAATTAGAACTTGTTCCCATAGGCGTTTTAGCAGTAAATTGGAATGAGAAATATAAATCATATTCTCTTCAGATAAAGTGGAGTATTCAAAATCTTTAGAAAGTCTTCGGTAACCACCAAACCATGCAAAGGTTCTTTCAACTCGCCAGCGTTTAGGCAGGACTTCAAATGTTGGTTTAATTTGCTTTGAAATGTCTATCCTAATATTATTAAATATCTCAAATGTATTTTTGAAAGTGCCTCTACATCCTTATTATTTCATATTTTTTCTATGATAACAAGTTCTTAGTGCTTAGGGTGTAGTTCTCAACCAAAAATCCGTATTAAAGCTGCGCTTAATTTAACTTTAATACCAATCTTTAATCAAGTCTACAACTTGATTAAAGATTGGTTAAATACAAACCGAAGAACCGACGCGTACAAAAACACGTCGGTTCTTCGGTTTATAGAGGAAAAAATGAATTTAAAAAAGATTAGCTTCTTTTCTTGCAAATAACAACCGCCGCGCCTGCGATAACCGCGATGGCGGCTACTGCTGCCACACCTTCAACACCGGTGTCCGCATTGGTCTTATCACCTGTGGATGTGTTAGCGTCTCCGGCAGGAGCGGTTTCCGTAGCGGGAGCCTCGGTAACAGGGGCTTCGGAGGAAACGGTGAGAGTCTTTAAGGTGATGCTGTGACCGATGAATACCATACCTCCGGTCTTAATGGAATCTACGACATCGGCGGGTACCTTAAAGGTAATGGAAGTGTCTTCCTTCTGTAAAGGATAAGCATCCTTGCCTTCCGCTAATTCGGGACCGCCCACACCATTGGGATCTATGAATGTCCAAGCGGAATCCATGGGCTTGATAGACCAGTATTCTTCTTCGGCCTGATCAGCGTCAAACTCTACCGTTACATAAGAATCTGCGGTAAGATCTGCGAATTCGGAAGCTGGAACCTGTACGTTAATGCTCCAGTTCTTGCCCAAATCCTTTCCGCCAAAATCATAAGCGGAAACTGCTGCGGTAAGTGCCGTTGCCGTTAAAGCGGAGGCGAGGACTGCGGAAATAATTTTTTTCATAATAATGTTTTCCTTTCAAAATTTTTAATATTTAATAAAAGTATCACGGCGGTTTAAGGTCTTTCTTTTTTAACCTTCAATGGAAGCGTTTGCCTTGTCTACTTCACTCTGCACCGAGCCAAAGATGGTTTCCTTAGTCTGAGTCCAGGAAGTACCGTTGTGGTAAGCGTCCTTGGAAGGATTGTCAAGATTGTCAAAGGTTGATAAAGATACGCCCTTGTAAAAGTCGAATACGGGATGCTCCTCAAGAAGATCATACATCGTCTGACGCATCTCCCACATTTCGTCCGTCCAACCGTACTCGTTAAAGTACTGCTCCTTGGTAATGTCCTCGGCCTCCTTGCTGTCACTGGCGGCAGCTTCGCAGTACATCATGCAGGCAAAGCCTTCGGGGTTGGGTGCGCCG
>CAJUFF010000167.1 GCA_910585505.1 uncultured Ruminiclostridium sp.
ATTTGTTCCTTGATATTCTTTTCTTTCCTAAAAAGTAAATGCTGTTGCCCTGGGGTTCGGAATCAAGAAAAACAAAAACATTGTCGGAAGCCGCCGATGTTGTTTTTGCCGTTGTAACGGAAGGAGGAGGCGTTGTTGTGGGAACGGCGGGTTTGGCGGTAACTGTCGGAGCGGTTGTCACAGCATGTGTCGTTTTGGAAACGGCGTATGCGGCAGTTGTCACGACGGGCGCGGGAAGAGTTGTTCCGACGGTTTCCGAGGGAGCCGTGAATGTTGCCGCCGGCGTGATTTCCGTTGTTTTTTCGGAAGCGGTTTCCTCGGATTCTTCCGTAACCGACTCGTATGTCTCCAACGTTGTTTCCGAGGCGGGGAGAGTGTCCTCCGGCTTAGCGGTATCCGAGTCGGATTCCTGCGCGGAGGATTCGGACTCGGTTAAGGAGACGGTTGCTTCGGTGCTTAAAGATGTCGGTGAGGCAGTTGTTACTTCCGAATCGTTGGTGGAGGAGCAGGAAACAAAGGAAAGAAGCATTGCCGGAATTATCAAAGAGGCAATGATTTTTTTGGTACTTTTTTTCATAATATTGTCCCTTTCAAAATTATTGGGGTTTAATAAACATTTTTTACTTTGTAAAGCGTGTTTTTTTAATAGGCTGTAAGCTGCGCTTTAGAGTTTGTATTTATCTTCACGATTTGGCAGCAAGTATCTGTCTGAGCAATTCGCCGTCCTTGAACTTGCACTGCTGTCTGTCATAAAAAACATTTGTAATATCCCACAGTACGGGACAAATCTGTCTGCTGTACGCTTCTTTTGCCACGGAGGACAGGAAAAGCCTTATCATTTCCGGCGTCTTGTTTCCCGTAGAAACTCCGTATTCACCCATAATCACGGGAATGCCCTTGTCGATAAAATGAGCCTTTACCTTATTCAGATTATCGGTAAGCTCCTTAACGTCCTCTGCGCTGCCCCAGTCCGTTTTGGCTTTTCCCCAGTCCGCGTCCTCTTCCAGAATGCAGAAGGTGGAGGGGGTATAATAATGAACGGAAACCGCACAGCGGTTTTCCTTATCGGAGGGCATCACGAAAAGACTGTCGCAGGTAAGTTCGATATCGGTGTTGTAGCCCGCTATCAGAAGATGACGCTTAGGGTTGTTTCCGCCTGCGGAACGCACTATATCCACAAACTTCTGGTTAATTTCGTTAAGTATGCCGAAGGATTCCGCCTTTCCGTTTGTACTTCCGCTCCATCTGTTCCAGAGGGATTCCCAGCCGCCTTCTTCGTTCAGGGATTCAAACATCAGCTTGTCGGGATAATCCTTGAAAGCTTCCGAAATCTGTTCCCATATTCTGGTATACTTTTTCATGCACTTTTCCTTGTTGGTGGGAAATTCGCTCCACCAGCCGCTGTCATAGTGAATATTCACTATTGCGTACATTCCGCTGTCGAGGGTCCAATCAACGATTTGCTTTACTCTTGCCATATAGTCGGGATGGATGGTGTAGTCAGCGCTCATAAGGTTTGACCATGCCACGGGGATTCTAAGAACTCCGAAGCCGCATTTCGCATAGCCTTTTATAATATCCTCTGTGATTATCGGGCTGCCCCACGCGGTTTCAAAGGAGGATACGGTAGGATTTGAAATCCATGTTACATGGCATGATTCAAGGGTGTTGCCCAGATTGATGCCCACTCCCATTTCCCTTACAAGCTCCATGGTGGTGATCTGTCTCATTCCGCTTACGGGCGAGGTTGTGGGCGCCGAAGCGGTTTCGGCGGGCTTTGTGGTGGTTGCCGCGGTGGTAGCAGCAGCGGCGCTCGTGGTAGTTGCCTCCGTGGTTTTAGTGGCGGTGGAGGTAGCTTCCGCCGTAGTTGTTGCAGCGGTTGTGGTTGTTGTCGCCGATGTGGCGGCGGTGGTCGAAGCCGTTGTGGTTTCCTCGGCGAAAGTGGTCGTCTCTTCGGAAGAAACTTCGGAGAATTCGGTAGTTTCTTCCGTTTCCTCCGTCTTGGTGGTTTCCGAAGTTTTCTCGGTTTTTTCAGTTTGGGTATTCTCGGAGGAAGAGTCCACAGCGGAGCTTTCCTCCGAAACCTGTTCAGATTCCTCAGGAGTTGTGACATCTACCGTAACCTCCGCAGGAGTCGTTATCTCAGCATCGCTTTCCGAAGAACAGGCGGCGGAGGTTAAGAGCATTGCCGGAACCATAATAGCGGCAATAAGCTTTTTTAAATTCAGATTCATATGTAATCCTTTCAAAAAATGTGGGGACAAGCACAAATAAAGTGCTCCCAAATAATAACCTGTCCACATAGGAATTGGTGCGTGGATTTTTGAGCAGATTTTGCCGGGGACAAGGCAAAATTTTGCAGGCTTGCTGTCGCAAGTCAAGAAATTTTAACGCAGTCATCGGTAAAATGTGCCAAAAAGACGCGTGCCAATTCCTATGTGGGCAGGTTCTAAATATATAACGTTCAAGACATAGCTTGCCGGCGCTGTCCGTTGAATAAGCACCGAGGGGCAGTGCCAGCATACAGCAATTATTGATACAAGATTTTTATGACTTTGCCGCCATCATCTGCTCAAGAAGGAGATCGTCCTTGAATTTACACTGGCTTCTGTCGTAGAAAACATCGGTGATATCCCAAAGAACGGGGCAAAGCTGTCTGTCATATGCTTCCTTGGTTACGGAAGAAAGGAAAAGCCTGATTGTTTCGGGGGTCTTGTTTCCCGTGGCGACGCCGTATTCGCCTATAATTACGGGAATTCCCTTGTCGATAAAGGCGGTTTTCAGTTTGTCGAGATTCTCCTTAAGGAAAGCCACGTCTTCTTCGCTGCCCCATTCGGACTGCGCTTTTCCCCAGGAAACATCTTCCTCTATGATACAGAAGGTGGAGGGAGTATAATAGTGAACCGAAACGGCGCAGCGGTTCTCGCTGTCGGTGGGCATTACAAAAAGCGGGTCGCAGGTAAGATCAATATCCGTATTGTAGCCCGCGATAAGAAGGTGACGCTTGGGGTTGTTTCCGCCTGCGGCGCGAACTATATCCACAAATTTCTGATTTATTTCGTTCAGAAGATTGAAGGAATCGGCTTTCCCGTCCGTGCTGCCGCTCCATCTGCTCCACATTGACTCCCAGCCGCCTTCCTCGTTAAGGGACTCAAACATAAGCGTGTCGGGGTAATCCTTAAATTCTTCGGTGATTTGCTCCCAGATGCGGGTGTATTTTTTCATACACTCTTCTTTTTCGGTGGGGAACTTGCTGAACCAGCCGTTGTCGTAGTGAACGTTGACAATGGCGTACATTCCGCTTTCAAGTGTCCAGTCAGTGATCTGCTTTACTCTTGCCATATAGTCGGGATGAATGGTGTAGTCTTCATCCATAAGGTTAGACCACGCGACGGGTATTCTGAGTACGCCGAATCCGCAATCAGCGTAGCCTTTAATTATTTCCCGGGTAATTATCGGACTGCCCCATGCGGTTTCGTAGCCCGATACGCCGTTATCCTTGCTTATCCAGCTTCCGCAGGATTCGAGAGTGTTGCCCAGATTGATGCCAAGCCCCATATCTCTTACCAGTTCCATGGTGGTTATTTCCCTCATGGATTCCCCTTTTGAGCAGGAGGTGGAGGTGAAAAGCATTACTGGTACCATAAGCGCCGAAATCAGCTTTTTAATTTTCATTTTCTGCTTTTCCTTTCATAATACAATAATAAGCACAAGATAAGTGCCCCAAATAAATCACTTTTTAAATATAATTGATATAAGATCAAAAAGATTTCTGTCGTCAAACACATGAGCAAACCACTCTTTATAGGGGTGATTCACCTTTAAAAATACGCTGTGACGACCGCAGACATTTTCCACCACCGCTTTATATTCGCCGTCATGTGTGCCTATTTCGCAAACGCCTATTTCCTTCCCGTTCTCATCGTCGCCGTCTATCATTATATGAATCTCGGCGGGACAGCCTAAGCCGGTTACTAAAGCGGAAAATTCCATGGTTTTGCTGGAATAGTCGTCTCCGAAATCGAAATATTTGAAGCCTATCACGCTTCCCGTTTTTATGTTGGTAACAACACGGGTAAAGCTGTCTTTTTCGGTGACAAGGCACTTGCCCTTAAGAACGCAGGCAATCTCGGCTGGGGTTATCTTATAGGGGTTCAAAGACTCCTCAAAACCCAACGAGGTCATTTCTACCTGGGGTATGGTGCCGTCGGGGAGTATTTCTATCTTTTCGGCACAGGCGCGGCGGGACATTATGCTGCCGTTGGTCATTCTGTGATAGAAAACATACCACTGTCCGTTTATCTGACAAACGGAGCCGTGATCGTTTCCGCCGGGGTAATCTATTCCGTTGTCAATAATGGTTCCCATATGCTTGAAGGGTCCCTTCGGGCTGTCCGAAATGGCATATTCGAGGCGGCTGCCTATTCTCGGAGAATAAATAAGGTAATATTTTCCGTTGATCTTTCGGGGTGAGCTTGCCTCAAAGAAACAGGCGGGATCGGTGCCCTTGGGGATCATATCCTCTATATAGGATCCTTTTATTATTTCGCACATATTTTCGGGGTTAATCTCGTTAAAATGGGACTTTTCAAAGCCGTAATATATGTATACTTTTCCGTCGTCGTCCACTAAAACGCCCGCGTCATTGAAAATACCTTCGTCACCCGCGTCCGCTTCGTCATAGCGGTAGTTATCCAGAAGCTTAAAGGGTCCTTCCGGTCTGTCGCTTACTCCCACACAGCCCTTAGACGCAACAATATAGGCGTAAAGGTAATATTTTCCGTTATTGCATACAACGTCGGGGGCAAAAAGCTCACGATCCGTCCATGGTGTGTCGGAGTCATGGTCGCGATCGGGGCGGGTATGGAAGCTGTCTCCGTGACACTGCCAGTTATTCAGATCGTTTACGGAAGCCGACCATACCTTGAGCTTGAAATCGCAAAAGCTTTCACAGCTTACGCGGTCGTGAGAGCCGTACAGATACACTCGGTCGCCGAACACCCTCGGCTCACCGTCGGGAATATATTCCCAGAGGGGAAGAATAGGATTGGGCATATCGTTCTCCTTTTTTGTTTATTTAGTTTATTTTTTTTGGGATTTATAAAATTATTGTATCATATTTTGTTTTTTTAGGCAACAGATTTTTTGCAATAGAAAAAATTTTTTAATTGCAAAAAAACAAAACATATATTTTTGCGCATGGTTAATTTATCACACATATTATATTTTTACAATAAAAAACTCTCATTGGAAACATAAAATGTTTCCAATGAGAGCATAAACGGATATTCTAAAGGTTTATAAAGCGTCTTCAATAATATAAAAACAGAATT
>CAJUFF010000168.1 GCA_910585505.1 uncultured Ruminiclostridium sp.
ATCGGAAACGCCGTCTTTTCGCCCCAAAACGGTCATCTTCCGCGTCAAAAAGCCTTGTCAAACGACGGTTTGACTGCGTTTTTTTCCTTGAAGCTAACCATTTTGGGTCAAAAATCCGTCATTTCCTCTATTTTCAAACAAGCCCCAATCCCTTTTAAACTATGGATTTTATCCATAATTTAAAAGTGGTTTGTATAAGAGCCTGTACTTTCGGAACAGGTTCCGAAAAAACAATATTAACGGAGGCATTTATGGCAAAAGAAAAAAAGACAAGAGAAAAATCAAAATTTCTTAAGGAATTTAAGGAATTTGCCCTTAAGGGAAACGTTATGAGCCTTGCCGTAGGCGTTATCATAGGCGGAGCTTTTCAGAGTATCGTTTCATCTCTCACCGAAAATCTGATTAAGCCGCTTATCGCCGTATTTACAGGGGGCGTAAAGCTTGACGACGCAGGAAATCCTCAGTACATAGGCGGAGCTTTTACAATACGAGGGGTTGAGTTTAATTACGGCGCTTTTTTATCGGCGGTGATAAATTTCATTATTATGGCGCTGATACTGTTTCTGTTGGTCAAGGCCATGAATAAGGTTCTTTCTTTGGGGCATAAGAAGGAAAAAGAAGAGGAGGAAAGAAAAAAAGCCGAGGAGGCAGCCAAAAAGGCGGAGGAAGCAGCCAAGCCCGACCCTCAAATCGTTTTGCTTACGGAAATAAGAGATTTGTTGAAAAAAGATTAAAAATTTGAATAATCGGCATATTTTTTAGACGTATTCGAGAGCATATATTCACTGCATATTGAGTAAATTGTAATTTTCCGAATATTCAATACACCCGAAAAATTTTTTTGATTCATTATAACCGAAAGGGAACATAAAATGCGAGATCCAAAAAACAATAACGAACTGAATAATCTGAAAGACAGTCTTGTAAGATATCTGGACTGTCCATGCCGCTACTTTCCTCCATCGGACAACGACAGCGATTTAATGAGAGCCTATGACAATGCTCTTGAAAGAGGAAAAAAAGAAGGATTTTTCCCTATGATAGTTGCGGTTGACAGTACTCTCTGGGAATGCCTTGTAATGAATACGGAGCAAAACGCTGACGAAAGCTTTGAGTTTAACGCCGAAAAAGTAAGGGAATACAGGAAAAAAATTCTTTCGGAGCCTATTCCTTCGCCAAAAGAGGTTTTTACTCCCGATGATGAGGATGAAGAAGAGGAAGACGATAACATCCGTGATGATACGGGCGAATATATCGATATTGAAGCGGATAACTGTCTTACCGGATATTGGGATATATTTTCCGATGATACTTTGCCTTTGATATTAGCGGAAATACCTGCCAAAAATCCTTGGGAGGTTTTTGCATGGCTGCCTTTCGGTGGCTGGAACGACTGTCCAGACACAAAGGAGCAAATGTCGGCTGCCAA
This sequence comes from uncultured Ruminiclostridium sp., assembly GCA_910585505.1. Lineage (GTDB taxonomy): Bacteria > Bacillota > Clostridia > Oscillospirales > Ruminococcaceae > Ruminiclostridium_E. Next base: position 1,430 of record CAJUFF010000168.1, read on the forward strand.
GCATTGGCACGAGCTTTACGGCGCGGTACCCGCCCTTGTGACGCACGATGTGCTTGAATACGTGCTGCCGAAACCTGTGGGAAAAGAAAAAGCCATGGAAATTGCCCGTGAACAATACGCATTTTGCTATGATATTGTGGATCAGGGCATTGAAAGCGTAGGAGCGTTGGCGGAACTTATTTCAATATCATCGGTCTGGTATTTCTGGTGGGATTAATAAGCTCTAATCTTTGATCATCCGTATTATTTGTCTATACTTTAACCAAAGATCAGGGCTTGTTTGTAAAATCAAAAAACACCTACTTGAAAAAATCCATGCAATATGCTACAATAATAAAAACCGCGAAAAAAGGAGAATCCCGCCGCTATGAAAATAAAAGCCGTTATCTTCGATATGGACGGAATAATTCTTGATACCGAGACACTTTTGGAAAAATACTGGCGCATGGCCGCAAAGGAATTCGGGTTCGATATGAGCCGCGAGCAGGCATTGGAATTAAGAAGTCTTGCGGGCGAATACGCTTCTCCGCTGCTGAAAAAACACTTCGGAGAAAACTTCGATTACACCGCTGTGCGCAGTCGCCGCAAAAAGCTTATGGAAGAAGATATTGCACTGAACGGACTCAAAAAGAAACAGGGTGCGGAAGAAGCCCTCGAATATATAAAAAAGCTTGGACTTAAAAGAGCGTTGGCCACCGCCACCGATATTGAAAGAGCCGAAAATTATCTGAAAAAGATCGGGCTTTTCGATAAGTTTGACTGCATATGCTGCGGCTCCATGGTGAAGCACGGAAAACCGAGTCCCGATATTTATATTCTGGCGGCGGAAAGGCTTGAATTGGCTCCCGAAGAATGCGTGGCGGTGGAGGATTCGCCAAACGGAATAACTTCCGCTTACAGAGCGGGTATGAAACCGATAATGGTACCCGACCTTTCGGAACCCGACGAAGAGCTTAAAAAGCTTCTGTACAAAAAATGCGGCAGTCTTACGGAGCTTCCCGCCGTTCTTGACGAGCTTGTGACTGCTGAATAAAATAAACAGCGATCCACTAACGGACAGAAAGGAAACGCAAAAATGAACATACTTCCCATCTCCGAACTTAATAAAGCCCTTAATACCGACAGCGGAAAGGTGGTCAGCGAAGCCGAGGAGCTGTACCACGGCCAACTTGAAGCGGCGGTATCCGACATAGCGGAAAACTGTAAAGAAAAGCCAATAATACTGCTTTCGGGGCCGTCCGGAAGCGCAAAAACTACCACGGCGCTCAGGCTTAAGTCACTGCTTCGGAGAAACGGTTTCGGAGCTCATGTTATTTCTATGGACAATTATTTTTTGCCTTTGAACGGACTCAGCGGGGATGAGCTTATCAAAATTGACCTGGAAGCTCCCTCCCGTGTTGATATACCTTTACTCAAAGAGCATTTGGAGCGATTTTGGGAATGTCTTCCCACTCAGCTTCCCGTGTTTAATTTTGCCGATCAGACAAGGGGAGAAGGAGAACTGCTTTGCAGACAGGAAAACGAGATAATAATACTGGAAGGCATACATGTGCTCAACCCATCGGTGACAGGCGATATAAAGCAGCACTCACAGGGAATCTATGTCAGCGTAAGGACAAGGCTTTCAAACCAAAACAAGCTTCTGCACCCAAGTATGATAAGGCTTATGCGCCGTCTGATGCGTGACAGGCTTTTCAGAGGCAGAAAAACGGAGGATATCATACGCGCCTTCAAGTCGGTGCAAAGAGGAGAAACTCTTTATATTATGCCTTTTAAGGATAACGCAGCCTTCAGCATAGATACCTTCATGTCCTTTGAAGCGGCTGTTTATTGCAACAAGCTGCTTCCGCAGCTTCAGGAAGTAAACAAAGATTTCGAACTTTACGGAACTGTACGGGAGCTTCTGGATTTTATGGAAAACATTGTGCCGCTGCCCACCTCCATAGTACCCGACGGCTCGATTGTGCGCGAGTTTGTGGGCGGAAGCGTATTCAGCTATTAATACTAATTGAAAATCATATTAGACCTCTCTTATTGGAACAGTTTCTAAATTTGGGAATTTGTTAAGGACAGATTTTCAACGAAAAAGCAAAGAAAGGTACAGTTAAGAAATGTTCGCTAAAGTTGACACTTTCGGACTTACGGGACTAAACGCTTTTTCGGTAACGGTCGAAAGCAGCACCGAAAAAGGCACTCCCGATTTCAGAATAACGGGACTCGGCGACGCCTCGATACAGGAAAGCAGACAAAGAGTGATCGCCGCAATGGAAAACTCAGAATTTTCCACCGCCAAGCTGAGAGCGGTGGTTAATCTTTATCCCGCCGACATAAAGAAAAGCGGATCTTCCTACGATCTTCCCATACTTATAAGCGTTCTTACCGCTTTGGGGTATGTTTGTCCTCCCAAAGAGGGCGACGTATTTATAGGAGAATTGTCTCTGTCCGGAGATCTGGCAGGAACGGCGGGAGTGCTTCCCATGGTAGCGGCGGCTAAAGAAAAGGGCTTTAAAAGAGTGTTTTTGCCCTACATAAACGTAAAAGAAGCTTCTCTTGTAAGGGGAATAGAGATATACGGGATACATAACATAAGGGAGCTTTCTTCTTTTTTGTCGGGGAGCATTGCCCTGATTCCCGCCGATCCTTATGTTCCCAAAACAGAGGATTATTTCGATTCCGCAGATTTTTCCGACGTAAAGGGTCAGGAAAACATAAAGTCCGCCGTACAAACCGCCGCGGCCGGGTTTCACAATATCCTCATGATAGGTCCCCCCGGTTCGGGAAAAAGTATGATTGCAAAAAGAATAGCGGGGGTACTGCCGACTATGACCTTTGAGGAAAGCATTGAAACCACTTCCGTTTATTCCGTTGCCGGGCTTTTGGACAGCAGGTCGCCCTTTATCACCCGCCGTCCTTTTCGTCCCGTTTCGCATACCGCCAGCGGAGTGGGCATCGTAGGCGGAGGCAAAATTCCCTCTCCCGGCGAAATCAGCCTTGCCAATAACGGGGTAATGTTTCTGGACGAGCTTCCCGAATTTCGCCGAGATGTACTGGAAACCCTTCGTCAGCCGCTGGAGGACAGAAAGGTGGTAATAACAAGAGCGTCGGGTAAGACCTCATATCCCTGTAAGACCATGTTGGTGGCTGCAATGAATCCGTGTCCATGCGGCAACTACGGAAGCTCCAATCCCTGCACCTGTTCGGAAAGCGCAATCGCCAAGTATCTGGGCAAAATAAGCCGCCCCGTACTCGACAGAATAGATATACAGATAGAGGTAAGCGCGGTAAATTACAGTCAGCTCAGGGAAAAAGCGGGTACATTATGCTCGGCGGAAATAAGGGAAAACATAGAAAAAGCAAGAGAAGTACAGAAAGAAAGGTTCAAAGGAACGGACATTCTTTTCAACAGCGAAATACCTCCTTCAAGGCTTACCGAATTCTGTCCGCTGAACGAACAGGCGGAAAATTTTTTAAGAAGCGTTTTTGATACATTAGGACTATCCGCAAGAGCCTATGACAGGATTATGAAGGTGGCAAGAACCGCGGCGGACATAGATGGGAGCGAAATTATCGAAAAGAAGCATATAAGCAGAGCGGTAATGTACAGAACTTTGGATAGAAAATATTGGAAATCTTAGGAACAGAACTATGCCCCACAATCAATGTTGCCCGATTGTGGGGTGCTATTGTAAAAAGAAACGAAAAAGGCAATCCCATTTCGTTTCTTTTTTCAATATTCGGTTTCTTATACTATAGCAATCCAACAAAAAGATAAACAAACAGGAGCGAAGCGACTAATATCGGTTTAAAAAGTGGATAAAATGGCTTTTTAAACCGATATTAGTGTTTAGGGTGTAACTCTGTTTTGAC
>CAJUFF010000169.1 GCA_910585505.1 uncultured Ruminiclostridium sp.
GTATTTCAAGGAGTTTTGGGCAAAAATGACGGAAAAGATGCAAGCGTATGCGCGGTGTTGCCTTATGTATATTTGCTGAAAACCTTTTGTGTTTATTCCTTATATTATTTGCTATTTTTGAAAAAAATCTATTGACAAATCGTTAAAATAATGTTAATATATAAATGCAAATTTTCTTGGGAATGATATATTTGGATATTTTATACGATGGCATATGATAAGTACGGCCTTCAGTCTTATATTGGCGTCTGTTAGAAGCGGTATTGTGGAAGCAATCAATAGCTTTCATCTCTTTTTTGAGGTGAAGGTTATTTTTGTATTCGACTCTTAAACAGTAAAGGAATAAACAAAGAGGAACAGGGGAAATGCAAAAGATAGATATATTTGATTCTACCCTTCGTGACGGAGCACAGGGAGAAGGAATCAGCTTTTCGGTAGACGATAAGCTGAAAATACTTCAAAGGCTGGATGATTTCGGGGTCTCTTTTGTCGAAGCGGGAAACCCCGGTTCAAATCCCAAGGATCTTGATTTTTTTAAAAGGGCAAGGTCTCTTAAGTTAAATAATACAAAATTGGTGGCATTCGGTTCCACAAGAAGAAAAGATGTTTCGGTGGAAAATGACGATAACGTTAAAGCCATACTTGACGCCGATACCGAATATACGGCGGTTTTCGGGAAAAGCTGGCAGCTTCATACCGAGACTATATTAAACGTTTCTCCCAATGAAAACCTATCTATGATAAGAGATACCCTGAGCTTTCTTAAACAAAACGGGCGTAAGGTTATATTTGACGCGGAGCACTTCTTTGACGGCTACAAGTACAGTCCGGAATTCGCATTGTCGGTGCTTAAGACCGCTGAAAGTGCAGGAGCGGATTTGATAGTGCTGTGCGATACAAACGGAGGCTGTTTTCCAGATGAAATCGGACGTATAACCGAAGAGGCGGTCAAGGCCTCCTGTGTTTCCATAGGTATACACTGTCACAATGATATCGGCTGTGCCGTAGCTTGCAGCATAGCGGCGATTAAGGCGGGAGCGGTTCACGTTCAGGGTACATTTATAGGAATAGGAGAACGCTGCGGAAACGCCAATCTTTCTACTCTTATTCCGGATCTTCAATTGAAGCTGGGCTACAACTGTGTTCCGGACGGGAGCGCGGATAAGCTTACCGAAACCGCACGCTATATTGCTGAAATAGCTAACGTAAAACTGTCGGGTAGTATGCCCTATGTGGGAAGAAACGCTTTCGGACATAAAGGCGGAATGCACGCCGACGGAGTGGCTAAGACCCCGAAAAGCTTTGAGCATATTCCACCCGAATGCGTGGGTAACTCAAGAAGCTTTCTTCTGTCGGAGGTAAGCGGAAAAAGCACCGTTTTATCCAAACTTAAAAGCTTTGACAGCAAGCTTGACAAATCCAGTCCCGAAACCTCCCGAATATTAGCCCGTCTTAAGGAGCTTGAGAGCGCCGGTTATCAGTTTGAGGCAGCGGGAGCAAGCTTTGAACTGTTAGTGCTTAAGGAATTGGGAAGATTTTTGCCTTTTTTTAAAATAGAGCATTTTCATGTTATATCCACTCAAAGCTATGATGTCAACGAAATTAACAAAGCCAATGCCATGGTTAAAATAAAAGTGGGAAGCAGATACGAAATAACCGCCGACGAGGGTGACGGTCCGGTCAACGCCATTGACAGAGCTTTGAGAAAAGCGTTGGAGGTGTTTTATCCTCAGCTCAGAAAAACGCATCTTGTGGACTATAAAGTAAGAGTAATCGCTGCGGGTGACAGTACCGCCGCTATTACAAGAGTGCTTATAGAAAGCACCGACGGAGAAAAGGTCTGGACTACCGTGGGCGCTTCAAAGGATATTATTGACGCCAGTTTAAAAGCGCTTCTTGATTCGATTGAATACTTTCTGCATATAAAAGCGGAAGAAGCGCGAAAACCGACTTCCGGTAAAACAGGTGAAAGGAAAAGATAAACTATGGGCATGACTATGAGTCAGAAAATTCTCGCGAAGCACGCGGGACTTTCCGAGGTCAGCGAGGGTCAGCTTATAAAAGCAAAACTCGATATGGTTTTGGCCAATGACATAACCGGCCCCGTCGCAATAAACGAATTTAATAAAGCGGGCTTTTGCGGCATATTTGATAAAAGCAGAATAAGTCTTGTAATGGATCATTTTGTTCCCAACAAGGACATTAAGGCAGCAGCTCAGTGTAAGCAGTGCCGCGAGTTTGCCGGAAAATACGATATTGTAAATTTCTACGATGCGGGGGAAATGGGTATAGAACATGCTTTGCTTCCCGAAAAAGGGCTTATAGCTCCAGGTGAGCTTTGTATCGGAGCTGACAGTCATACCTGTACCTATGGAGCCTTGGGCGCCTTTTCTACCGGCGTAGGATCAACCGATATGGCCGCTGGCATGGCTTCGGGAGAAGCGTGGTTCAAGGTTCCCGCTGCAATACGCTTCAATCTTTACGGAAAGCTTAGAAAATACGTCAGCGGAAAAGACGTTATTCTGCACATTATAGGGAAAATAGGCGTTGACGGCGCTTTGTACAAAAGTATGGAGTTTGGCGGAGACGGCTTGTCCGCGCTGTCTGTTGACGATCGTCTTTGTATGGCGAATATGGCGATAGAGGCGGGAGCAAAAAACGGTATTTTTGAAGTTGACAATATTACGCTTAAATATGTAAACGAGAGGGTAAAAAGAGGATACGAATGCTTTACCGCCGATGATGACGCAATTTACTGCGAGACATACGATATAGACTTAAGTGAAATAAAACAAACGGTGGCCTTTCCTCATCTTCCGGAAAACACGCGTACCGAAGAAGACTTTGGTGATATAAAGATAGATCAGGCAGTAATAGGCTCTTGCACCAACGGCAGAATCAGCGATATGATAGCAGCCGCCGAAGTGTTTAAGGGAAAGCATGTGGCAAAGGGAGTACGCTGCATAGTTATTCCGGCGACTCAAAAAGTATATCTGGAATGTGTCAGAATGGGTCTGGCTGAAATATTCATAAACGCAGGCTGCGTATTTTCCACTCCTACATGCGGTCCATGTCTTGGTGGGCATATGGGGATTTTGGCGGCCGGAGAAAGGGCTATATCTACCACAAATCGTAATTTTGTCGGCAGAATGGGACATCCCGAAAGCGAAGTTTATTTAGCAAGTCCCACGGTTGCTGCCGCAAGTGCGGCAGCGGGAAAAATTATGGGATATAACGGATAATTCCGCAAAGAATATCATTGGATTTTTACCAAGTCATTAAAAGAATGAAAGGAACTGACATTATGCTCACTCACATTTCTCTTGTGAAATTTAAATCCGAGATGACGGAAAGCGACAAAAGAATCTCGGCGGTCAAATTGAAGGAGGGTTTGGAAAAGCTTTCCGGAAAAATAGACGGTCTTGTGGAGATAAAAGCGGAAAATCTTCTCTTAGACAGTTCTACCGCAGATATGCTTATTATTTCAAAATTTACAGGAAAACCGGCTCTGGAAAGATATAACAACAGTCCGTTGCTTTTTAATGTACAAAATATTCTCAATAATGTGGAACGGCTTGATACGGCGGATTTTATCATTACGTAACTAATGCGGGAAAGGATTTGATAAAATGAGCAAACTTGCAGCGCGCGGTATCGTGCATAAATACGGGAATAATGTGGATACTGACGTTATTATTCCCGCCAGATACCTGAATACCTCCGATCCCAAGGAACTGGCGTCTCACTGTATGGAGGACATCGACAAGGAATTTGTGAATAAGGTAAAACGCGGTGACATTATTGTGGGAAAAGATAACTTCGGCTGCGGAAGTTCCCGCGAACACGCTCCCATTGCCATAAAGGAAAGCGGAATATCCTGTGTTATCGCTTGTACCTTCGCGAGAATATTCTACCGCAACGCCATAAATATCGGACTCCCGATTTTAGAATGTTCCCAAGCTGCAAATGAAATAAAAGCGGGCGACGAAGTGGATATTAACTTTGACTCCGGAAGGATTACCGATATAACAACCGGAAGAGTTTATACCGCAGAACCGTTTCCGGATTTTATAAAGGATATTATTGATAAAGGCGGACTCCTTAATTCCATAAAAAAGTAAATGAATAAGGAAGTATTTATAAGACCTGCTGAGATATCCGACGCGGAAATGATGTCTGAGGTTGTGGCGGAATCATGGAAAATCGCTTACGGCAGTCTTATTTCCGAAGATGATATGAAACTTTTCACTAATTTGCCAAGGCGTGAATATCTGTTTAAGAATCGCATTTCAAAAGGGGATTTAATATATACCTTGCTTTTGGATGACAAAATAGTGGGTGTTTGCTCAACGCAAAGATATGAAAACAGCGATTTTAAGGATGCCGCCGAAATAGATCAGCTTTATCTCGCTCCCTCTGCAATAGGAAAGGGACTGGGCGGAAGGCTTTTGCATTTCTCTCTTGATAGTCTTATAAAAAATGGGTTTAACCAATCCGTTTTATTCGTTATGGAGGGAAACGTGAGGGCGGAGGGATTTTACAGACATATGGGCTTTATTCCCGACGGATTCTGTCTTGTTTGTGAAAATCTTTCGTGCAAAAACCGCGCGTTACGGTATATAAAAAAGCTTTTATAATACCGGAAAGAAAGGTTGCATAAGAAAATGACAAAGAACATAGCAGTTATAAAAGGAGACGGAATCGGTCCCGAAATAATAGAGGAAACCGTTAAGGTTTTAAATGTTGTCGCCGAAAAATTTTGCCACATTTTTAAATATACTTATGTTTTAATGGGAGGAATAGCCATTGACGAAACCGGAGAACCGCTTCCAAAGGAAACCGTAGAAAAGTGCCTTGCTTCCGACAGTGTTTTGCTTGGCGCCGTTGGCGGCCCAAAATGGGATAAGGGGGACGGGAGCAAGCGTCCTGAAGCTGGACTTTTGGGGATAAGATCGGCACTGAATTTATTTGCCAACATACGTCCCGCAAAGCTGCTCAAACCATTGGCGTCCGCTTGCCCGCTGAAAACTGAGATTACGGATAAAGGTCTTGATCTTGTAATAGTGCGCGAGCTTATCGGCGGAGCTTATTTCGGCGAGAAGAGAACATTTACCGATGAAAAGGGAAACAAAACCGCTTCCGATTTGATGATATACAGCGATTACGAGATCGAAAGAATCTGCCGCGTTGCCTTTGAGATCGGAAGAGCACACGTCTGAACTCCAGTCACGAGATTCCATCTC
>CAJUFF010000170.1 GCA_910585505.1 uncultured Ruminiclostridium sp.
ATTTTTAATTTTAACGGCAGAATGCCGCATTTTATACCAAATGTGATGTTAAAAGTGCTTTTTATTACAATAATATTGATTTTTTTAAATTTATGGGGTATAATAAAATTAATATATAATTTTAATTTCCAATTAACCGAATATATCGAAAACACTTTTGTTAAAAACTAATGTAAATATTTTAATTAAAACTGACAGGAGCTAAAAATGACAAATGTAATTTATCCCATAATAGGCATACAAACCTCTCTTCCGTTTTATCTTACGGGAATAGGCACATGTGATCCCGAATACGGTATAAAAAGAGAAAACGGTCTTTTTCCCATCTGTTTCTTTTTACCTCGGAAGGACAAGGCTTACTTACGGTGAAGGGCAATTCATATATTCAAAAAGAGGGCAGCATGTTTTATCTTGCACCGGGCGTGCCTCACGAATATTGGCCGAACAGGAGCGGATGGATAACAAACTGGATTGTTTTTAAGGGAGACAGCTCCAATGAGCTTTTGTCTAAAATTGGTTTTTCCGATTTTGAGTACTCCGCCGATACGAATATGCTGATTTACCGCAATATCTATAAAAGGATATGGTCAATAGCAAAGGAACCGCTTAAAGGCGCCGAAAAGTCCTCAATACTCCTGTATGAATTCATATTAACCGCTGCGGATATGCTTCTTTGTTCAACAAAAGAAAAGTACGGAATGAGCAGTGTTATTGAGCCTGCCATAATACATATAAACGAACACTATACCGATGATATTACGCTTGAAAACCTTGCTAAGATATCAGGAGTGTCTCTGCAGCATTTTTGCAGGGTATTCAAAACAAAGACAGGTATGCGTCCTATGGAGTATCTTGCGAAAAAACGTATTTCGGAAGCCAAGATATTGCTCATAAACACCGGAGAAAGCATAGGATATGTGTCCTCCGCCGTCGGTTACGGGGATCAGAATTATTTCGGAATGGTGTTTAAAAAATATGAAGGGATTACGCCGAGCGATTACCGAAAACAAAGAGGATTGATAATAATATAAGAAAAAAGTTAAGCCGCCGCTTTGCATATGGAAAATAAACTTTATCTGAAAATGCGATTTATAAAAGTAAAGTTGTCTTTTCCAAGCGCAAAGCGGCGGCTTATTAATTGGTTTATACGCTACATAGAATTAGTTTATTTTTTATTCGCTATAAGGCTTCATCGTCGGGAACAGCAGCACGTCTCTTATCGAAGCGCTGTCGGTCAGCAGCATAACGAATCTATCCAGTCCCATTCCCAGCCCGCCTGTGGGAGGGAGACCGTATTCCAGAGCCGTAACGAAGTCCTCGTCCACCTGTGCGTTTGTACCGCCCGCTTTTCTTCTCTGTTCAACCTGCTTTACAAAGCGCTCTTTCTGATCAATAGGATCGTTCAGCTCTGAGAAAGCGTTGCCAAATTCCGTGGAATAAATGAAATACTCAAATCTTTCGGTAAATGCGGGTTCATCGGGCTTTCTCTTGGCCAAAGGCGAGTTTTCAACGGGATAATCATAAATAATGGTAGGTTGTATCAGCTTTTCCTCTACAAATTCCTCAAAGAAAGCAATAAGAACATCACCCTTTGTAGCGCTTTCGCTTACCTCAACGTTTTTAGCCTTGGCCGCCGCTCTCGCTTCATCATCGGTTGTCCAACTGTAATAATCAACTTCGGCGTACTTTTTCACCGCCTCGGTCATCTTCATACGGGTCCAAGGTTTGCCTATCTCAATATCGGTTCCGCGATAAGAAACAGTGTCGGTGCCGCATATCTTCACGGCAATAGTGCGATACATATTTTCGATAAGATCCATCATACCGAAATAATCCGTGTATGCCTGATACATTTCAATGGACGTAAATTCGGGGTTGTGGGTGGCGTCCATTCCTTCGTTCCGAAAAATGCGCCCTACTTCATAAACCTTGTCAAAGCCGCCCACTATCAGTCTTTTCAGATACAGCTCCGTCTCAATTCTAAGGTACATATCTATGTCGAGAGCGTTGTGGTGGGTGACAAAGGGTCTTGCCGAAGCTCCTATTTCGAGAGTGTGAAGCACCGGCGTGTCCACCTCCACATAGCCTAAATTATCCAGATAACTTCTTATTTCGCGCAGTACCTTAGAACGAATAATAAATGTGTCCTTTACCTCCGGATTCGCGATAAGATCAAGATAACGCTTTCTGTAACGCTCCTCTTTGTCCTTTAAGCCGTGCCACTTTTCGGGAAGGGGCAGAAGAGATTTGGAAAGCAAGGTTATCTCCTTTGCGTGAACGGAGATTTCCCCCCTTTTGGTGCGGAAAACAAAGCCCTTTATTCCAACGATATCGCCCAGATCCCACTTTTTAAATTCCTTAAAGCTCTCCTCGCCAACATCGTCTATTCTTACATAAACCTGCATGCGGTCGGAAGAATCGCGAATATCGATAAAATTGGCCTTTCCCATATCGCGCCAGCTTGTGATTCTTCCCGCTACGGCAACCGTTTCGTTTTCGTATTTATCAAACTGTGCCCGTATCTCGCTGTTTTTGATTGAAACAGGGAATTTGGTGATGTCATAGGGATTTTTCCCATCCGCCTTAAGCTGATTAAGCTTTTCAATCCTTATTCTGTGCTGTTCGCTGAGCTGCTCCAGGTACTGCTCTTCGGTAATTTCCAAAGTCCCTTCGGGAGCAATGCCGGCGTTTTCCTTTATTTCATTCTGTTCCTTTGCCATTGATGTCTTTACCTTTCATAATACTTTCTTGTTGTGAACACTCCCGACAGATTATACTAATCCTTTTTAAAACCGTAAAATTAGTGTTGTGGGCAATCCCATTTTATACCGAAGGTATTAGATTATTTGGAAATATCCAATATCTCGAATTTCAGTATACCCACGGGAGCTTCTACTTCCACGATATCGCCCTTGGCTCTTCCTATGCAGGCTTTTCCCACCGGGGACTCGTCGGAAATCTTCTTTTTTCTCATATCCACTTCCTTTGAGCCTACTATATGATATTCCGTTTCGTCGCCGGTTTCAAGATCCTTTAAAACAACCCTGTTACCCACCCCCACATGTTCGGTGGAAAGATCGCTGGAATCCAACACCTTGACGTTCTGAAGGGTGGCTTCTATTTCGGCTATGCGGGCTTCGATTATACCCTGCTCGTTTTTGGCCTCGTCATACTCGCTGTTCTCCGAAAGGTCGCCGAAAGAGAGGGCTACCTTTATTTTATCCGCTATTTCACGCCTTTTGACGCTTTTAAGCTCCTCCAGCTCATCCTGAAGTTTTTTAAGACCTTCCGTGGTTAAAACGTGCTGCTTGTCTGCCATAACTTTCTTCCTCCGATAATTGTTTTCACAGAACTCGCCCAATAAGGGCTGGCTCTTGCTGTTTTGGGAGCATTTCCCCGTGTTTGTTTCATAAATAGATTTTTATAAATTAAATCGCAGTTTAAGAACTTGTATTCAAAGAATTTGCGGGTGGATTTTCGGGCAAATTTTGTCAAAAACAAGGCCATCCAACGCGGTCGCCGGCAAAATTTGCCGAAAAGACAAGTGTAATATCCTATGAATACAAACTCTAAACAAGCTGCCGGAATTGCTTCGCAATTCCTAAGTTCGGTGTGGGATTTTCATCCCACACCGAACAGAAAGATGAAGAGACTTTTCCTGCAAAATTTCATAAGCCATACTGCCTAAGAGACGGAAAACATCCGGCAGATGTCATATTTATGTTATTTTTACGTTATACTTACGCTTTTTTCATGCCTTCAATCACTTCAAAAGCCTTGCTTATCTGCGGGTCGGTTGAGGACACGTCGGCGGGGCTGTAATCGGGCTCGCCTCTCAGCTCTACCGAAAAGTCAACCTTTATTCCACCGGAAAGTGTATTCGACGCCGTTGGAATAAGCTCCGCAGTAGTAATCACAATGGCGGTGCCGTCAGAAAGGTTTTTGGTCTCAGTTATGGTTCCTTTTCCGGCAGTCTGGCGACCCACTATTTTAGCGGAGGCAAAATCTCTTAAGCTTATGGCGAAAAGCTCCGCCGCTCCCACGGTTTCTTCATTAACGAGCACCGTTATCGGAACGTTGATCTCGGCTTCACCCAGCGTTTCCGCAAATTTCGCCACGGTACCGTTCTTGTATCTGGCGTTGGCTATAACCTGACCCGAAACGAACTTGTTAAGCATTCCCGAAACCGGCTCGAATATACCAGTACAGCTTCTTACGTCTATAACATAGCCTAACACGCCGCCCGCCTGTAAATTCTGAAGCTCGGATACGAACTGGCTTTCCGTTTCTGCGTTAAAGGCGTCTACCCTTATGTATCCGTAGCCCGAAACTACTCTTGAGCTTACAGAACGTATCGTAAACGAACGCCTTGTGGCGGTGATGGTAAAGCCCTCGCCGTTTCTCTGGAGAGCAAGGCGCACATTCGTGCTTTCGTCTCCCGCAAGTGCGTTAATGGCGTTGTCAGCTCCCATTTCAAGCACATTGGCGCCATCTACCGCCGTTATGATGTCCCCTACCTGTATATTCATTGACGAAGCGGGAGAGTTAGGGTAAATTTGAGATACCACAATATATCCGCTCTCCTCTTTTTCAGCCTCGAATCCCACTGAAATTAAGGTTCCGCTTTCCACCTGAATTTTCTTGTACGCCTGAGCGGAGGTAAGATACCTTGCTCCCGCGTCCTCAAGACCATTGACATAACCGCCTACAACGCCGTTTATAAGCGTTTCCTCGTCTATATCGTAATATGAGGCGCTTCTCACATAAGTGTCTATCTCCTGTATTTTTGAATATATTTCCTCGCGTTCGGTAACACCGCCTATAAGTCTGTTAAACATATTGGTGGACACGGTGACGGTGACCACATAGGTTATGGCACAGGCGATTGCCACAAGGCTTATAAGCATACTCACTGAAACTTTTTTGTTCATTGTATTCCTTTTTTTAAATTTAAAACAGTTTATTGAATTATTTATCGGTTCACAGTCCGATTATCTTTTTATTGTATCACAAAATCGGGCAAAAATCAATAGTACTTTAAAATTTAAACAGGGCAACAGCATTTACTTTTTAGGAAAGAAAAGAATATCAAGGAACAAATT
>CAJUFF010000171.1 GCA_910585505.1 uncultured Ruminiclostridium sp.
AAAAAGCTGACTGCGCGTCTGCACGACAATCTTTGTGCGGTATTGCCTTAAAAAAGACAAACGGAAACAAACTCGCGGTAAAATAGACTAATCCGATATTCTATAATATAAAGTATAGCATACGCCCGCATAAAAAGCAAGGTATAAACATAAGATTTCGCTATATTTTCACGAATGAAAAAATTTTTTTCGCGCTTGTTTTTTATGTGAAATCATGGTATAATTAAGGCAATGCCGCACAAAGATTGTCGTGCAGACACGCAGTCGGCTTTTTCGTCAGATTGTCCGAAACGACGCGGGAATACCGGCGTATTTCAAGGAGTTTTGGGCAAAAATGGCTGAAAATAGAACCTGTTCACATAAGAATGGTGCGTGGATTTTTGACTAGATTTTGCCGGGGACAAGGCAAAATTTTGCAGGCTTGCTGTCGCAAGTCAAGAAATTTTAACGCAGTCATCGGTAAAATGTGCCAAAAAGACGCGTGCCAATTCCTATGTGGACAGGTTCTATGCAAGCGCATACGCGGCAAAGCGCGCAGCGCAGTCTTTGCGCGGTGTTGCCATAAATAAAGCGAAGGGAAACAGAGCAATGGATCATTACAACGAACAGCTTATTCGCAAGCTCAGCGAGCCGAAGGATATTTTTTTAAGGATACTTATATGTTTTCTTACTTCGGTTGTGATATTCATATGTGTGGGCGCAATGATACTTTTCGGTTTTCCCATGCTGCTTATAATAGCGGCGGGAGCGTGCTACTTGGCATATCTTCTTTTAAGCGGCACTTTTACCGAATATGAGTATATAGTTACCAACAATGACTTGGATATTGACAAGATTTCGGGAAAGAGAAAGCGCAAAAGGCTTATTACGGTTAAGCTAAACACCGTAAAGAGCTGGGGTGAATACACGGGAAAGTCGGATCCCGGCGCTAACGCAACGGTTATGGCAAGCGACGCCACCGGCAGGAATATATGGTATCTGGACGCGGAGCATGAGAAATACGGAAAGGTAACGGTGCTTTTCACGCCGTCGGCGGAAACGGTTTACAATATCAATTTCGGGGTTCCCCATTCGGTGAGAAAAAAGCTGGAAACCGCAGAGGAACGGCAGGAAAAAGAAACGACCGATAACGCATAAAAAGAATATGCTATAGCAATCCAACAAAAAGATAAACAAATAGGAGCGAAGCGACTAATTGTCCTTTCCGCTTCCCTTTCGGACTCCGAAAGGGAAGTAGGGGAGTCCAAAGGACGGGGGCAACGCCCCCAAAGCCTGTGTGTTTTTTGCACTGTTGTAATTTTGTTTAAGCTTTTTTTGGATTGTTATAATATCAATATTTAATCAAGTTTTGGACTTGATTAAAATCACACCCGAAGCGCTATTTTTAAATCATTCAAAAATTTCATTTTGTCTATAGTATGATTTAAAAATAGTATAAAATTGCACCGTAAGATAACATTTGGTTATCCATATTATTTGTTTATACCTTGACCAAAGATCAGAACCGCGCTTTAAAATACTCACAAAACACGGAAAGCCGTAATCCCGTATTAACAAAGGTGATTACAGCTTTCCGTGTTCCGTTGGAATTATACTAATCTCTGTTTTGGCTGTAGACAAAATATAACAAAGTCTACAGTCAAAACAGAGTTACACCCTCAACACTAATATCGGTTTAATACTGTTAACCAATTAAAAATTGGAAAAATGGTTTTTAATTGGTTAACAGTGTTTCGGGTGTAATAACCATTTTGACTATGATTTTATCCTGTGTCAAAATGGTTATTAGTATAAAAAGCTATTTTATCCACTTTTTAAACCGACGTAATATTCACAGCTTAAAAAGGGGTTTTATCCTAAGCACTAATCTTTGATCATACGCATTATTACCTTGATAAAAAATTAGCGTTAAAAAAGCGCTCCAAAGGTAAATACCTTGAAGCGCTCAATATTTAATATATTATTTACCCTTCATACTCGCTGAACTTGGGCGCGTTGGCGATAACCTCCGCCTCCAGATTGGAGGGCAGCTGTTCGTATCTGACAAATTCCATGGTAAATCCGCCCATACCTCTGGTCATTTGTCGTACAACGGTGGCAAAATCGCCCGTTTCAGCCATAGGCAGCTCGGCGGAAATCTCGGTGATTCCGCTGCCAACGGGGTTCATGCCGAGAACGGCGCCTCTGCGCTTATTGATAACGCCCATGATATCGCCGGTGTTGTCGTCGGGAACCATTATGGAAAGGCTCATAATAGGCTCAAGCAAGCAGGGGGAAGCCTGCTGCAGACCCGCTTTATACGCAATGTGTGCCGCCATCTTGAACGCCTGCTCCGAGCTGTCAACAGGATGATAGGAGCCGTCAAACAGAGTAGCCTTAAGACGTACCACGGGATATCCCGCCAGAACGCCGTGAGCAATGCTTTCCAGCAAGCCCTTTTCAACCGCAGGGAAGTAGTTCTTGGGAACGCTTCCGCCAACAACTCTTTCGGCAAATACCAGTTCGTCGGTGTCGCCGGGCTCAAATTCCATTTTAACATGACCGTATTGTCCGTGACCGCCCGACTGCTTCTTGTGCTTTCCTTCAACGCTGACCTTCTTGCGGATTGTCTCACGGTAAGCTATGATAGGCTGAGACAGCTCAACGTCAACACCGAACTTGGTCTTAAGCTTCTGTACGGAAACTTCTATATGCTGTTCGCCCATACCGCCTATAATGCGCTGATGGGTCTCATGATTGTGGTTGTAAGAAAGGGTAAGGTCTTCCTCCAGCAATCGCCTTAAGGCGGTGCCCAATTTGCCCTCGTCGCCCTTGTTTACCGCGGCTATCCCCTTGAAAAAGCAGGGCTGAGGAAACAGAATGGGAACATACTGACTTACGTTGGAGGGATCGCAAAGTGTGTCGTTTGTGTTGGCGTTAAGCTTTGTAACAACAACAATATCACCCGCACATGCTTCGGTCATTTCCTCCTGCTTCTTTCCCTTAAGAGTAAGAAGCTTGCCGGGCTTTTCGGATTCACCCGTTGTGGCGTTCACAATGGGTGAATTAACATTTAACCTACCCTGAACAACCTTTATAAAGCTCATTTTGCCTACAAACGGATCGGCAACCGTCTTGAATACAAAAGCGGAAAGAGGTTTGTCCTCCTCATACTTGATATACTCTTCCTTCTTGGGCTCTCCGGGACGCTCCGAAGCGCTGGGAAGCATATAAACTATGGTGTCCAACAGCATATCCACCGATGCCAGCGTATCGCCGGAACAGCATACCACGGGTGTTATTACACCCTGATCAATGCCGTCGTGAATACCCTTTACGATTTCTGCAAAAGTAAAGTCCTCGCCTTCGTTCTCGAAGTATCTCATCATTAAATCTTCATCGGTTTCGGCAATAGCCTCGGCCATGGCGGCTCTTAAGCCTTTAAGGCGGTTTTCGGAGGCGGGCATTTCCACTTCCTTGCGCTTTCCGCCCTCGCTGTACTCATAAGCCTTCATTTCAAGAAGGTTTATGTAGCTCTCAACCTTGCCGTATTTATCGAAAGGAACAACTATCGGACAGATAGTAGGTCCGAAGTTGGTCTTAAGCTCTTCAAGACAGCGATAGAAGTTGGAGTTTTCCTCTTCCATTCTGGTGACAACGAACATACTTGCCTTTTTACGGCTCTTTGCCTCGTTATAAGCTTTGATGGTACCCACCTGAACGCCATCCTTAGCGGGCAGAGTGATTATCACACTCTCCGCGGCTCTTATACCCTCCAGCATTTCACCCACATAGTCAAACTGACCGGGCGTGTCGAGAATATTAATCTTTACATCCTTCCACTCGGCATATGCCAGAGCCGCATTAAGGGATATCTTTCGCTTGATCTCGTCGGGATCGAAGTCACAAACGGTGCTTCCGTCCGCCACCTTACCCATTCTGTCGAGTCCGCCGCTTACATACATCAAGCTTTCGGCGAGAGAGGTTTTGCCGCTTCCGCCGTGACCTGCCAACGCAATATTTCTTATGTTGTTACACTTATATGGTTTCATTCGCCAACCTCCGGAAAATAATTTAGCATTTAAGAAGTTATCCTTTATAATTACTTTTAAATACGTTGATATAATTATACTATAACTCAAAGAAAAAATCCAGTCTATTTTTGTATTTTTTTCATATCAAGCATAAAATAAACGGTTAGATTTTTGGCAACTTCTTACAAAAAAGCGTAAAAATCACAAAAAAATGCCAAATATTATGTAAAAATAAAACAAAATAATTTGTAAAAAATAAATAAAATTACAATACCGTAATTGATTTTTTTAGTTCAATGTGTTATTATATAAATAGCAAAAAACCATTAACCGAAAGGGGAAAAATCTATGGAAACACGTACCAAAGAAATCACCTACGCAAAAAACAAGAAGATAAAACTCGGCGTTATTCCGGGGCATTTCGCCACTAACCACTCTCATGTAAATTATTATATCGACCTAAACAAAATGAAGCGCAAGCTTAAAAACGCCAAGGAAACGGCTGAAGTGCTGGCAAGCATTTACAGCAATACACCTATTGATACGATAGTATGCCTTGAGGGCACGCAGATGATAGGAGCGTTTCTCGCCGAAGCCCTCAGCAGCGGCTCCAACCATTCTATCAATTACGACTCGGACATATGCGTAATAACACCCGAACTGGACAGCAACAATCAGATGATCTTCCGCGACGACACTCAGCCCATGATCTGGGGCAAGCGCGTTTTGCTGCTTATCTCCAGCGCTTCTACCGGCTGGACAATCGAAAGATCCATGAGCTGCCTCAGATATTACAGCGGCGAGCTGGTAAGCGTTGCGGCTTTGTTCAGCGCTATTGACGAAGTTGCGGGCATCAAAATCAACTCCATCTTTACTCCGGAGGACGTTCCCGGCTATGAGAGCCATTCCCCCGCCGAGTGCCCAATGTGCAAGAACAAACAGAAAGTCGACGCACTTATTAACGCTTTCGGTTACTCAAAAATATGAGGACAAGCATTAAGGCAACACCGCGCAAAGACCGCGCTGCGCGCTTTGCCGCGCATACGCTTG
>CAJUFF010000172.1 GCA_910585505.1 uncultured Ruminiclostridium sp.
TCGCCGTTTCTTGTCCTTTCTAACCTTTTCCACTACTTTGGGGGTTGAGCCAAAAATTTGTAGCTACATTAGCGGCGGTGGCTACTGTAGGTGCATTGAGTGTAGGTGCTTTTGCATCTTACACTTATGGTTCTATTTTTAAAGATACCATTACCTCAAAAACAAGTCAGGCCTTTGATTTGGGTACCCACTCCTATACAGGTAATGATATTGGAGCTAACAACATACATGTTACGGCACCCTCTAGGGTTGATTATTACCTTGAACTGTATGTGGACAGTGGATTCCTTGGAATCTATAATCAGTACGGTTCATCAGTAGCATGTGACACTGAGGTTCTTGGCGGGCACTATTGGTGGGATTCGGTACGTTCAGATGGTGGCACTTCAAAAGCTCGTTTAAGGATTGATCGGACAGATTCAAGTACGACATCTTTAGGCGGATATGTAGAATCGCGCGCACGCACATGGCAATAACACAAATGGTTAGTCTGGCATATTTGCCTATCACATGAAGATAACCTAGGTAGGGCACTGGCACTCATTTGCCTATGCCCTACCTATTTAATATAATGCGTTTACGGAGGAATTATGATATTATTGGAGACACATTCAGGCGTGTTTTTAGCATCATTGGTTTTAATTGCAATGACATTAATTGTAACACTTTCATTAGCACGTAAAATCACTTTGAAATTAATCCCGCTTACAATTATTCTTGCGGCGGCAACTATTTTTTGGATTATACGTTCACTTGGTTCATGCATAGTTATTGGCGGTTCAGTATCAATACATAGTATAAATCTTATCCCCTTTTCAACGCTCTTTAAATCAATAGAGGATTTTCAAGGTTTTCAGACAAACGAGGACTTTGTTATATACTACTATTTGCCTCAATGCAAAATACTTATAATCACATTTTGCTTCGGAATACTATGGGGAATTTGCGCACCAATATTATTTAAAGCAGATAGTTTGAAGAAACTTACAGTAATAAGCCTATGTACAATTTTGCCGATAGAATTATTAATAAATTTATGCTATATTCTTCAAATTTCATATGAAAACTATTATGACACATCTCTATATTTCCTCTTAGCAATTGGATCTGCTCTCGGTTGGCTATTTTTGAAGGTATGCAACAAAAGACATAAGAATAGGGAGGAAAAGTTTGAAAATCAGTAAAACCGACAGCACCGAAAAAAGGGCGCACAAAAGTAAGCCGCCCTAAAACGGCAAAAAAACAATTGTGAGATGGCTATGAACTGGTGCCGGCAAGTTCATCCTTGAAGATATATCCGCGTTTTCTAAGTAGAGCAAGCCCTTCCGATTTGGAAATGACAACAGAATGTTCGGTAAGTTTGTCGGAGAGATAGCCGTTTGCGGAATAAGGCTCAAGCTTGGAAAGTATGTTCCATATAGCGGTCAGGAGCATACGGCAAACAGCGATAATCGCTTTCTTGTGCCCGCGGCGAGGTTTTATTCTGCGATAACGTTCCCCAAATTCGGGGTGGTCTTTGGATTTGATAAGCGCGTTTGCGATCTGTACAAGGATCGGCTTGAGAAAAGATCCGGCACGGGATATTCTTGTGGATTTGACCTTTTGTGCGCTGCTGTCGTTGCGAGGACAACAGCCGCTCCATGAAACGAGGTGCTTGGATGTGGGAAATACCGACATATCCGCGCCGATTTCCGATAATATGCGGATAGCTGTTAAAGGCTCTTTTGAAAAACCGGGAACGGTTCTGATCAGATCAAGCACAGCGGTATGCGGTTCGCTAATCCGGAATATTTCGGAATCAAGTTTGTCAATACGCTTTTGCTGCTCATCAATAAAGTCAAGGCAGATTTTAAGTTTTGTCGCTTGTTCACAGCAGATTGCGCCATCAACAGCTGCTTGAATTTCCTCAATAGGTGTTTTGCAGCGTTTATGAATGAAAGGCGTTACATCAAAGGACTTGCCGGGATAGTCAAGAATTTGCCGGATGATGGAACGCGAGGATTTACCGAACACATCCGAAAACACATCATCCAGTTTGAGATTGGAAACGGTAAGGCAATTGAGCGCACGGTTTTTCATACCGGTAACCTGATAAGTCAGCTTCATACGAAATCGCAAAAGATCACGAAGATGTCGAATATCCGGCGGTGGAATAAAGCTCGGTTTGATCATATCGCACATAAACAGATCGCATATCCATTTCGCGTCTTTGCGGTCAGTTTTATTGCCCTTCTGCGGTTTTGTGTATTTGGGGTGAGCAAGCGTGACCCAACAGGTTTTTTCAAGAATATTGAAAACAGGAATCCAATATTTACCGGAAGATTCCATACAAACTTCTGTACAGGAATATTTCGCAAGCCAGTCAGCCAACTCCCGTAGTCCTTTTGAAAATGAGGAAAAGCGAGCTTGCTTGTATTCTGTGCGGCTGTTGGAATCGGTTATTCCGATACAGGCATAGATCCACGTTTTGTGAATGTCCAGACCACAACAGTTCTTTCGGAAGATTTTAAATGCCATAGTTTACCTCCTCAATAAATTTGAGAGAAACGGCATTGACTGATCCTCCGGCAAAATCGAGTCGATTTGAAAGAGATAAGTTTACGGGCTGTTTGTTTGCGCCATTCATTGATGCCTTAACGGAGAACCGAACCATATAATAATGCGGGGTTGCCGCTATTCAGCCCCGCCACTCACCTCCTCGGTTTCTGTAGTTGACCGCTTCCCTCAACTACTATTATACCACATTATTTTATTGAGCGAAAGTACCTTTTCATAACCTAATTGGTGCCTTTCGCAGAAAGGCGGATTATAATAATGATTACTGTAAACAATGTTGTTAAAGAGTACACTTTCGGAACGGACAACAAAATAAATGCTCTTGATGGTTGCTCTCTCGTAATTAACGATGGAGAAATTGTTTTTGTCGTGGGAAAAAGCGGTTCGGGGAAATCAACTCTTCTTCACATCATCGGCGGTCTTGATAAACCTACTTCTGGTAATGTAACATACAACGAAAAAGAAATATCATCTCTTTCGGAAAGTGCCTTATCGCTATTTAGGCGTGACCACGTTGGCTATGTTTTTCAAGAATATAATTTAGTTCCCGAATTAACAGCAGAAGAAAACATAAAATACCCAGCCATGCTACAGAGAAAGGCCGTTGACAAGAAGCTATTTAATTATCTTATTGAAACATTGGAACTGAGCAACAGAACTTCACACTTACCATCGCAGCTTTCCGGAGGGCAACAACAACGGGTCGCAATCGCAAGAGCATTAATGATGGATCCAAAGGTTGTTTTATGTGATGAACCTACGGGAAATTTAGATAGCAAATCTTCCGAGGCAGTTCAAAACATTTTGTTTAGTCTGAACGAAGAACTTAAAAAAACGATTGTAATTGTTACTCATGACAAGGAATTTTCGGAAAAAGGCGGAAGGATAATAGAAATTAGTGATGGAAGGATTGTATAAAATGAAATACATACTAAGACTTGTGCTTAAAAACATACTTTTTAACAAAAAGAAAACTATTTCAGCCATTATTGGAGCCTTTCTTTGTGCATTTTTCTTTTCAATTGAGATTACTATGATTTATTCCAATGTAATTTATAACAATAATATGCTTGAAAACACATTTGGTTTACACGATGGCATATATTGTACCGATGAACCGGGGTTACACGAAATCGTTGGAAATTCAAATTGTAAAACGATTGGCATTATTTCTGTATATTTTCAGTCCGAAGATAATAATGGTTCAACAAAAAGGAAAGTTGTTGTTGGTACATTTGATCAAAAAGCAACAGAGCTTTGCAGTCTACATATAACGGAAGGCACATCGCCCGTTTCCAATGATGAAATAATGCTTGAAAAATCACTACTAAGTGTAATGTTTTGTGACAAAACAATTGGAGATACCATTGAATTGACGGTTAATGAAAAAACAAAGAAGTTCACTATCAGCGGAGCATACGAAAACATCTCCACAATGCAATGGGACATACAACAATATAATGTACCGTTTGTGAATGCAATTGTAGCAAATGAGATTTGTGAATCAGCAAAATATTACTTTTTACCGGTTATACAAAATGAAAAAATAGAGTTATCCGACAGTAATATATTATTTTGCCCTAACAACCGAGATAACTACGACATTTTTTCAGCAATTTCAGGGGGAAACTTTAACAATGGTATAATTATACTCGTCCTAACATTGAGTGTTTTCACATTTGTTGCTATGATTGCATTGTCATATATAATCAAAAAAGGTGAGGAGAAGACGATAGGTCTTTGGAAGTCGATTAATTTTTCCACAAATGATATTTTTGTGTTTTATGTTACGAGACTTCTAATCCTGAATGCTCCCTCGATTGCGCTTGGTTCAGTATTGGGATATGCATTGCAATGCTCTTTGGGTAGCTGGTATAGTAATTGCTTGATTTGTTTGATTTGCTTTGCTGTTTGCATATCTGTGGTTGTAATATCTTATTCCATCTTCATAGGCATAGAAATCAAAAAGACCACTGTCGAGAATCTAAGTTATTCAATAAAATGCAAGGAAATCAGAACGACAAATTTTTCAACTGGGAATCCGATTTTGCTTTACTCAATAAAAAACTATATTTTGAATGGAAAAGAAATTGCTATGTCTAGTGTTTCGCTTTTTCTTGCATTGTTCATACTTTTAATTTCCTCCTCTGTAATGGCAAATGCTGAGGATTATTTAAATAAAAGCAAGCGTGTATATGATGTGCTGCTAAATTTTTCTCCGCATACAGTTACCTCACTAAACATCTCTTTGTATGGCGAAGCGGGTTTGTCTAATCAAGAATATAATTTGTTAAAGGAAAAAACCGATGAAATTATTGGCATTAAATCACTATATGTTTATGAGGTAACAGAGGAACCTTTAAACCTGAGCAATGTTGATGAGCAGATTATTCACGACAGGGAAATACTTGGCTTCCCTTTAAATAATCTCGTAGAGGGCAGACTATTAGGGGTTGATGATGAAACCATCAATTTGCTCAAAAAAAATACGATAGGTGGA
>CAJUFF010000173.1 GCA_910585505.1 uncultured Ruminiclostridium sp.
TCGGGTGTAATAACCATTTTGACTATGATTTTATCCTGTGTCAAAATGGTTATTTGTATAACGCGGCATATTTGCATACACCGATCCCTTTTCCTTTGAGTATAGTATATTTGCACGTTGTTGTAAAGTCATGTTACTAACTGGATACATTATTAGATTGTTTTTCAAATTTTTCTTTATTGGTGCAAAGGACATGGCGATAAATAGAACAGGTAAAGAAAAACTATAATATGGCAGTTTGCGGTATTAAGCAAATTGCCTTATTTTTTACAAGGATTTTTTATTTTCGCAATCGTATAACAATAATTGCAAATTATGCCCGGAAAAATGTTAAAAATTGTAACCCTTTTGTAATTGTATTTCTCACCGATATATGTTATAATTTTTTTATAAAAAACAACGGGAGCAAAAAACAAAATGGACGTTTCGGTGATCCTGCCCAGCTATAATCCCGGCGAAAAATTGATAACAGCGGTAAAAGCACTGAATAAAGCGGGCTTTGACGATATTATAGTAATAAACGACGGAAGCGATATGAAAAGCAGCGCGGAAATTTTTGAAAAAGTAAAAGGAATTCCCAATATTTCCGTAATTTCACACGAAAAAAATATGGGTAAAGGAAGAGCGCTGAAAACAGGATTCGAGTACTTTTTAAAAAACCGACCGAATAAAAAAGGATTGGTCACCACAGACGACGATATGCAGCACCGCGCGGAGGATATATCGGCCTGCTGCCGCGAAATGATTAAAACGGGAAAGGCGGTGTTCGGCGCAAGAAACTTCAGGGGCAGGGAAATACCGCCAAAAAGCCGCTTAGGAAATAATTTCACATCTTTTATTTTCCGCTTTTTGTGCGGAATAAAAATAACTGATACACAGACCGGATTAAGGGCGCTCCCCGCTTCGTATCTTCCGATACTGACAGATGTAAGCGGCGATCGCTTCGAGTATGAAACCAATATGCTTCTGGCAATGAAGGAAAACGGGCTTGAATTTAAAGAACTGCCGATAATGACCATATATACCGATAACAATTCGGGTACGCATTTTCGACCAATACGGGATTCTCTGAAAATATACTCGGTAATTCTGAAATATACAGCCAGCTCCCTTCTGGCGTCGGCGGTTGATCTTACCGGATTTACCATTTTTAATCTGCTGCTGCCGGAGAAAATGGACGAAGGCGCGAGAATATTTGCCGCTACCGCCTTTGCGAGAGTGATTTCCGCGGCGGTAAATTTTACGGTGAACAGGCGAAGGGTGTTTAAAAGCAAAAGCCGCTTGAATTCCTCTATTATAAAATACTGTATATTATCAATTTGTCAAGCGGTTATGTCATATGGTCTTGTCTGCCTGATAACCGCACTGCTCGGCACCGGACAAAACATACTCTCCACTTTTTACAAAATGGCGGTGGATACCGTTCTTTTCTTTCTGTGCTTCGCTGCGCAGCGGGAATGGGTTTTTAATAAAAAACAATCGATAAATAGGTGATAAAATGCTTTCTTGCGACAATAAAAATGTTGTCAAACAGCGGGTAGAGCTTGCCCCTGATGCTCCAAAAGAGAAAATAAAAAATAAAAATAAGCGGAAAAAAACCGTCGGAAGAGTTGTTTTCCGTTTTTTTCTTGTTGTCTTTACCTTCGTGTTTCTGTCTGTGGGGGGACTTTTGGGAGCACTTATGATAGTTGAATTCGGTCCATCTGAGAAAGCCCGCGATCTTTTTGTGGTATCAATGATGGAAACTAGCGCGGCGCAGTTTCTTGCCACTTCTTTTTTGGGGCAGGAGAAGGTAGATGAAATAATGGCCGCAAACGCTATGCGGAATACGGACGACATAACCGACACGGAGCTTGTGGTAATCGGAAGTGACAACGTCGGCAAGGACGGCGTAAAAGAGCCGTGCGGTGACGCAGACGGAGCAGAAAAGGAGCTTATTCCCGGTACCGACGGTATTGAAAAGGATCCCGACGGCGACGGGATTGATATTGTGGATGTGTCAGGCTCCGCTTTTCGTGGAAAAATGATGATAGTATATGACCCCACAAGGGTATTTGTGGGCGTTTCCGGAGAATTTGGAGAGGACAAATTCGGGAAAACCATAAACGAAATTTATGAAAGCTATGACAATGTAATTGCTGCCATAAACGGCGGGGGCTGGGACGACCGTCCGGGTCACGGAACGGGCGGCGAACCCTACGGAATTGTAATGTCCCGCGGAGAGGTACTATGGGGCGGTGATCTGAGCACAAGCTGGGAATGCTGCGCCATAACAAACGAGGGAAAGCTGATAGTCGGTACTTTCTCCATAGGAAGAGCTATTGAAATGGGAGTTACCGACGCCGCAAAGTACGGCCCCACGCTAATAGTAAACGGGGTACCCACCGAATCCTTGGGCACCGGCGGCGGACTCAATCCACGAACCGCTATCGGTCAGAGAGCGGACGGTGCAATGCTGCTTCTGGTGATTGACGGAAGACAGTCGGGCAGCTTGGGGGCGAGTTTGGTGGACGTTCAGGACGTAATGTTGAAATTCGAGGCTATAAACGCATATAATCTCGACGGCGGCTCCTCGACAAGTATGCTTTACATGGGCGAGCATATCAATTCCAATGCCAGTCTTATAGGGTTAAGAAGAATGTGCACCGCTTTTTTGGTTAAAGCAAAAGAATAGTTTAAGGAAAAAGTACATAATGAAGAAAAAGACGGGAGAAAGAACAAAAACGGGAACAAAGGTGTTCAGAGCCGTTTACGCTGTTTTTACCGCACTGCTTGCGGGGACGATAATAATAGGTCTGACGCTGCTTTGGAACGCGCTTTCCGCCTATGAAAAAAGCGATCCGGAAATACCGATAAAATTGCTGATGGAGCAATTTGAAGAGGATAAAAGTCTGGTCATGAAAAGTCTGAACGCTGAACTCAACGAATTCGAGGATGAAAGCGTTTTGGAGGCTTATTTTGACAAGCTTACACAGGGAAAAATCACATACAGCCGCAACGGCAAAAAGAGCACCGAAGACAGGATAGTTTACGGCATAAAAGCCGACGGTGGGACAATAGCCGAGGCCGAAGTGCTAAAAACAAAAAGAAGCTTGGGCTATGGCTTTTACGAGTATGAGCTTGGGGAAATAACATTTGGCGAAATCCCCACACATACATATTCGGTCACTGCCCCGGACAGCGCAAGGGTTTTTTGCAACGGTATAATGATTTCAAGCGGATATGTTACCAAAGAGGGTGAAGTTTATCCGGAAAGCGAGCACTTTCGAGGTTTCCTTAGAGCTTCTCCCCGCGATCTTACCTATACGGTCGGCGGGTTTGTAGGCGAAGCGGAATTCACTGCTTACGACGGTCAGGGAAACGGTCTTGTGCTTACGGACGGCGTTTTTTCACTTGCACAAAAAGAGGATATGGTGCTTTCGGAGCTGGCACTGAATTTTGCAAAATCCTATTCAAAATATGTGGTAAATGACGGATCTCTGAGCGCCGCAGCGGAGTTTTTGGCGCCCGATATGCCGTTTTACGCGGAGCTAAAAGGGTACGAAAATTTCTGGCATAATTGGCATACCGATTACGCTTTTCTTGATACGGAGGTGGGGGATCCGATTTTTTACGATGAAAACTGCGTCTCGGTAAAAGTAAAATACGATCATGTGTTATATGGAGTAAGCTCTTCCGATAGCGGGGAGCTTCATTCGCCGGCGGACTATACCGTATATCTGGTAAAAATCGGGGATGAATGGAAGGTAACCGAGCTGACGCTAAATTAAATTTTTTCAGTTAATTTCACATCGCTATTTTTCCCTCAAACATTGATTTACTTTCACAGCAACGTCACAATAAAAGGTTAAAATAACTTAAACAAATATATTGCACGCGTCCTTTCGCAAAATTTTGCCGCTGACAATGTAAAAGATCTTGTCCTCGATAAAATTCGCCTGAAAATCCACGTGTAAACATTGTAAAGACAGATTAGAACAGACACAGACCAATCTGCCTTATCAGAGGTGTAAGCATATGTTTAAGAAATTGACATACTTTTTATTGTCGGGAACCTTAACAATGACCGCGCTTTTCACAAGCTGTTCCGATAATGCGGATCGGGAAAATGACAAAGTCGCGTCTCCGCAGAACATCGGCACTATATTAAACGCTCTTCCCGAACGTTCAGAAAGATCGGAATCGGAAAATCAGTGTACCGTTAATATAGATGGGGAAATAGACATCACGGGGGAAGGCGCATGGTTTGAAGGAAACACGCTCACAATATCCGAGGGGGGCGAATACCGTTTAAGCGGAAATATTATCGACGGCTGTCTTTACATCGAAACCGAGGATGACGTAAAGCTGATATTGGACGGACTTAAAGTGTATAACAGCGAGGGTGCCGCCGTTTACTGCTATAAAGCAAAAAATCTTTATATAGAATTGGCGGGGGACAAAGAAAACGTTTTTTCCGACTGCGCCGAATACACCTTTGAGGGGAGAAACGAATCGGCGGAGGAGAAAGAGCCTGATGCCGCACTGTACAGCAATTCCGATATTACCTTTGGCGGCAGCGGGATACTTAAAATAAACGGAAGCTACGGCTGTGGCATACGCTGCGGCGGCGAAATTTCACTGAACGGCGGAACAATAACGGTTAACGCGGTAGGTCACGGAATAAAAAGCGGCGCCGTTTCCATGAGCGACGGCAATGTCACCTTAACGGCAGGGAAAAACGGCATATTATCCGACAGCGAAGTCAATAAGGGGGATATTGTTATAAGCGGAGGGAAAATAACAGTGGATTCCGCCGACAACTGTATCAGCTCAGCAGAGGGAATAAAGGTGACGGGCGGCATAATTACTCTTTTTTCCGAGGACGGGGAAGGATTTTCTTCGATTGAGAAGCCTAATATTGAGGGCGGGCAAATTGATTTTTTTAAAAAGGACGAAAAGGCGGCTTAACGCCGATATTATAGCAATCCAACAAAAAGATAAACAAATAGGAGCGAAGCGACTAATTGTCC
>CAJUFF010000174.1 GCA_910585505.1 uncultured Ruminiclostridium sp.
TTTATCTTGCAAAAACAAACTCTTTTCCTATACAATAAGCCCCGTAACTATTTCGGTAAGGCTCCTGAACATAGGAAGCGCGATAAGCAAAATCGCTATCTTTCCCGCAATCTGAAGCTTCCCCGCTATCGCGCTTTCTCCGGCATCCTTGCAGCAGTCACAGGCCAACTGAGTAATATAGCAAATCGCCAACGATTTTATAAGCACCTCTCCGTATATTCCGTCAAGTCCTGCCTTATCGGTCAGTTCTCCTATAAAGTCCAATATAGGATCAATTACCGCTAATACGACCAAAAAAATAAGTACTCCCGCAGCTATGGAAATAAACATAGAATATTCGGGTTTATACTGCTTCAGCACCACCGAAAGAACTGCCGCGATAAGCGCAGAAGAAGCTATTACGATGATATTCATTTGAATAAATCCTTTCTTTTGCCTTACCACAGGTTAAAAACGTCCTTTATCGTATCAAACAAAAGGCTAATCTGTGTTATAATCATCATAAGAACGACTATAAGCCCTGCTATGGTGGTCATCATCGCTTGTTCCTCACGTCCCGACCGCTGAAGCAGCATATTGAGAACGGCTACTACTATCCCGATGGCGGCTATCTGAAATATTAAATCCACATCCATAGAACGTACCCCTTTCAGTAATCAAAGCACTATTATTCCCGCCGCAAGACCGCAAAGAAGCCCTACGGAACGATACATACCGCTTTTTTTGCCGTAGTTTTCCCTTGCCTCCTCGCGCTGCTCGGAAAGCATGGATTCAGTCATTTCCAAAAAAGAAAGCTGCCCTTCCGAATCGGTTTCCCCCAAGTGTTCCCCTAAGGAAAGAAGAAGCTCCCTGTCCCGCTGATCCAGAAAAGGCTGTTTTTTTACTCCTTCCGACCAGACCCTATGGAAATCTTCATTTTCATTCAACAAAGCGCATTCGGTTACGAACGAAAGCTTACCGTAAGCGGAATTTTGCGAAGCCGACTTAAGCATATCTCCTATTTTGGCGTTGGTATACCTTATTTGCACCGAAAGCTCCTTTACCAGCATCAATACGGAACACAGCCGCTCTTCCCGCTCCTTCAGCTTTTTGGAAAAATAAAATCCCGACGCGGTACAAAACAGTACCGCCGCCGCAGAATAAAACAAATTCATTCTATCACCGCTCTTTCCGTTACCTGACCTACCCTTCCGCCCAAAAAGGCTATGCTGCTTATGGCTCCCGATTTTACTGTCTCGGTGTTTTTTGCCTGTTCAATACTTCCGCTGTGAAGCGTAAAAATCATTTTTACCCCACTGTTAAGACAAAGCTTTTCACAGTCTCCGAATCCCGTAATTTCGTCGCAGGCTATGTATTCGGGAGAAAGAGTACGAGTCGCTATCTCTATGCCCTTTACCTTATCATATCCGTTAAGTATATCTGTAAAGGCACCCACATTGTTTTGCGGCACACCTCCGTAAACGGCCGCTATTTCACCTCTCCCATCAATGAGAACCAGCTTGTGCCTGTCCCCTATTATTCGGCAAAGATCTCTTAAAACGGTGGTTTTTCCGCTCATGGGCTTCCCGCATATCAAAAGTCCCCTGAAGTCTTCTTTAAACACCGTATCTCGTAAAGATTCCCCCGCTCCGATTACTTCACGCGCCATTCTTATATTTATACTGCTTATATCTTTTACTCCTTCCAGTTTTCCGTTTTTTATCACCGCAGTGCCGCAGAATCCGGCTCTGTGTCCTCCCTTAAGGGTAATAAAACCCTCCCTCAGCTCCTTTTCAAAACTGTGAAGCGAATGGTCGCAAAAGCTTTTGATACACTCTCCAACATCTTCCGTCCTAACAGTCACATCAAGCAGCACCCGCCCTCTCGATGTTTCCAGAACCACACCGCGTCCCGCTCTTATCCGTATTTCATAAATATCCGACAATCGGTACCCGGAACGGCATACGGCTTCCCCGATACCTCCGAGGTAAGATAAAACGCCGCTGTCACCGCCGACTTTAGCCGTTATCATATAATCACTTCCTTGGTTTTATTGCTTGTCTATATTTATGTACGAAACAGAAATTTTATTACTGCAAAAAAACTTACTGTAGTCCATTGCTTTTTTACGATAAAAGTATTATAATAAAGAATATACGAAAACGGCTTACCATCGAAAGGAAAAAATAATTATGATAGCTATGATAACGGGAGCAAGCTCCGGAATTGGTGAGGAGCTGGCAAAAAATCTCGCTTCAAGAGGATTCAATCTCATTTTGACCGCAAGAAGATCGGAGCGTCTTAAGGAAATAAAAGAAAAGCTTACGTCGGTATTTGACGTAAAAGTAAAAATAATATGCGCCGATTTGTCGGTAATCTCAGAATGCAAGCGTCTTTACGAGGAAGTAAAGGGCGTGAGAATAGATATGCTGATTAATAATGCCGGATTCGGTCTTTTCGGAAGATTTGAGCAAACCGATCTTGACCGTGAACTGGAAATGATAGACGTTAATATTAAGGCGGTGCATATTTTAACCAAGCTGTTTCTACGGGATTTCTCCAAAAGAAACTACGGATATATACTGAACGTTGCCTCAATTGCGGGATTTATGGCGGGACCTCTTATGGCTACATATTACGCCAGCAAAAATTATGTGCTTCAGCTTACCCGCGCCATAAGTCAGGAGCTTAAGCATAATAAGGTAAATGTTTATGTGGGAGCCCTTTGTCCGGGTCCTGTGGACACGGAATTTAACCGTGTTGCCGGAGCCGAGTTTGCCGTTGGAGGGGCAAGTGCGTCCGAAGTGGCGGATTATGCTTTGGATGAAATGTT
Organism: uncultured Ruminiclostridium sp.; assembly: GCA_910585505.1. GTDB lineage: Bacteria > Bacillota > Clostridia > Oscillospirales > Ruminococcaceae > Ruminiclostridium_E. The sequence continues at coordinate 2,813 of CAJUFF010000174.1, forward strand.
TAAAGGAAGAAATGTGATTATTCCGAAAAAAGAGATTAAAGCTTTGGCATTGGCCGCAAAAACGCTTCCGTCAAAGTGGATGCTATGGGGAACATATTTTGCGCAGACGGCAAGAAAAGGCGATCCCGGCGAAAATCAGTAAAAAAGGAGGAAGATAAATGAAAATATTGATAATAAGGCACGGTGAAAGCCAAGCGGATATTCTTAAAGTTCATGAAGGCAGGGCAGATTTTGAGCTTACCGAACGCGGCCATCGTCAGGCGGAAGCAATGAGCGAATATGTAAGCAAAAACTATCAAATCAAAAAAATATATCACAGTACCCTTAAAAGAGCGGCGCAAACAGCCGGGCATCTGGCTTTTAAATGCAATGCTCCGCTGATTCCGGACGATCATTTAATTGAGTTTAACAACGGATTACTTGCGGGATTGAAGTACAGCGTTGTGGAAGAAAAATATCCGCAAACAGAAGTGCCCGCTCATTTATCCGTTTATGAGCAAGAAAGCTTGCTTGAATTCAGGTACAGGGCGGAGTATATGATGTCAAAGCTGCTGTGGGAAAATAATGACGACAGCACGGTTGCGGCAGTTACGCACGGTGGTATGATAAATCAATTGTATCAGGTTTTTCTCGGATTGCCCACAAATTCGGATTTTTCCGTATGGACAGGTGATACCGGTATTCATGAGTGGATTGTAAACGGAAATTCACGTATATTGGTAAAAGCAAATTATATACCGCACGATATATAATTTACATTGTATTTTAATGCCGTCAATCGGAACGAGGTAAATATAAATGAGCAAATATGACAAATTATGGATTTATATTCAAAATAACGGAAAAGGGTCTTTTAAACTGACTTTTGACGAAATTCGGGATATTGTGGGGATACCGATTGATCACTCTTTTTTGAAATATAAAAAAGAGGCCGAGGGGTACGGTTATAGGGTCGGCAAAATATCTATGAAAGAAAAAACGGTTATTTTTGATAAGATCGACGGCTTGGAATTATAGCAATCCAAGAAAATACCGCAACACATATCAGCAATTCAAATCACGCATCGCTGCGTTGTCCTACTCACCGGGCGCCAGCCCGATTTCGTCGTCCGCCTTGCTACGCGCGATTTGCTCTTGCCGCTATATATCGCGTTATTCCCTTGGACTGCTATAAAAGGAGTTTTATAAATGAATTATGCCATAGAATTGGTATTTGACGACGAAAGTCAGAATACTATAAACAAACTGAGAAAATTATTGAATGAAAACGGAGTTCATGATGAAGCGGTAAAGTTAAACCACATTTCCATTGGCGATTATCGTACCAGCGACATTGAAGGTTTAAAATCAAAAGTATTGAAATTTTCCGAGATGGTTGAGCCTTTTGAAATTACTTTATGTGCAGCAGGTACATTTATGACTAAAGAAAATGTAATTTTTTTGGTGCCGATAATGACTGAAAAATTAAAAAGCGTTCATAAAAAGTTTATAGATTTTATGTCCGATTTTGACGGTAAATTAAATCAATATTACGATATAGACAGATGGATGCCGCATTGCACGATTGCCATAAGATTAACCGATGAAGAATTGTTTAAGGGGATTAAACTACTAAAGAACAATATTAAACTGCCGATAAAAGTCAAATTGGAAAAAATAGATATTATCAATTATCCTTTTAAAAGTATACTTATTACTGATATGAAATGTTTCGCGCACAAATAGGGTATGAAATTATGGCAGCAAAAAACAGAGATAAAAAAATCTGTTTTGCTTTTTCGGCAATTATTGGCATATATTTATATCGCGGTTTCGAATCAATACCTGAATATTTTTTGAACAAATCGAAAGATAGAGATGAGCAAAACGCCAAATAAAATACGAACACCAAACAAAAAAAGTAAAACCGAAGACGGCATTTATTGAAAAAGAAAACAACAAAATAAACCTTGCCACAAAAACAACAAAGCTGAGTTAAAAGTATAGTGAAGAAATTATGCGAAACGTTTAGCAGATTTCAAACAGCGAACAGAAGCATTAGAATAAAAAGAAAGAGCAGCGGAAGCAACAGCAAGCAGAGCAATGTGTGCAATTGTATTCATACTCGGATTGGCTTATGCACAGTTTTCTATATATTTCGAGGATAGATTTGCAGCCTGAC
>CAJUFF010000175.1 GCA_910585505.1 uncultured Ruminiclostridium sp.
GAAGCTAACCATTTTGGGTCAAAAATCCGTCATTTCCTCTATTTTCAAACAAGCCTTAATTGCAGACTCGATTAAAGATTGATATAAAGGCGATACCGCGTTATTTTCAGCGGTATCGCCTTGTTGGTTTATTATCCATTATATATCAGTGATTTTCACAGTCTTACCATATACCCGGCGTTCTTCATCTGAAGACGTAATTTGTCGGAAATAAGCGCTATAAATTCCGAGTTGGTGGGTTTTCCCTTGCTATTCCTTATAGTGTATCCGAAATAGGAGTTCAGGACATCCACGTCTCCTCTGTCCCATGCCAATTCGATGGCATGGCGTATGGCGCGCTCAACTCTTGAGGGCGTAGTTTTGAATTTCGCGGCTACGCTTGGATACAGCAGCTTTGTGATACAGTTTATCATCTCAGTGTTTTCCACACTCAGCATAATGGCGTATCTTAAAAAATGGTATCCTTTTATGTGAGCAGGTATTCCTATCTGATGTATTATATCGGTAACAATACATTCCAGATCCTGCTGATCGGATGTTTCTTTAAAGGCGTCTTCAATGTTGATGTTCACCGAGCTGTTGTGTTCCCCGGCTTCGGATATGGCTTTAATAAGCTTGCTGACATCAAAGGGCTTCACAAGGAAACCGCCTGCGCCAAGGTATATAACTTCTTCCTTTACCGAAGGCATTTCCTGATCTGCGGTTACGATAATAACAGGGAGCTCGCCTATCTTTTTTAGTTCCCTGATTAATCCCGCCGCGTCAAGTCCCGGCATTTTTGCTTCAATGATCATTACGTCGGGCATGGAATATTCCCTTACATATTGGAGAAGGATCATTCCATTGGCTTTTCTTGTTACGGCGAACGCTCCCGCGGATTTAAAGGTGTTTGCCCACGATATGCCCTGATCGGGTATATCGTTGCCGATGAGAATTTTTAAACTGTTCATAAATTTTCCTTCCTAAGTCCGTTGATCATTCATGAGAAAATGAAGAGTGAAGAAATTTTAACGCTCATAAATGATACAACCTGCTTGAACCAAAAATGTAAAATATATTTTTTTCGTAAAAATCCTTTACAATGCGGAAAATCCAAGCTGTTTTCACGCTATTGTCACTAATTTTCACAAAAAACACACATTTTAATTCAATCCTGCTTTATTGTAATAACCGCTCTGCATATGGCTTGTACGCCAAACGAGCGGTGCGTTATACCGTTCCGGACTCTGATTTCTTATAAACTCGGAATTGCCGAAAGCTTCCGGGACGGTATTTGAGGTATAATCTCCGAGCAAGTCTGTATCTTTATCGGAGATATGCGTAAAAATATTTTTTGATTTTGTTTTCCCCGGTAAGAATAATATTTTCTCGCCCGTATTCTTTTATATATCCCTCCTTTTTTACGGACTCGGTCATACGTATTCCTTCGCTTGTCCATTTAAATAATAGCACATTATTTGACAGAATCAAAGTGAATTTAATAAGTTTAGTAAAAAAAGTTTTCAATTTATCTTATTTAAAAAAAATCTCCAAAAAAACCGCGTTTATAGGAAAAATAAAAGCGGTTTTTTAAAAAAACGAAGTTTTAATTTAGTATAAGAATCAAAACTTATATTGCGTATTTTTGGCGCATATGAAATAGTTATAATATTTCACCGCGAAAAATGTAGAATTTACGCAGCCTGTCCGGATATGTTTTCCGAATCCAATCCGGCCGAAATTTTGTACATATTCTCAGCAAAGACCGCATAACCGCGAGAAATGTCATTTACAAAAACGTGAGTTACCGCACCCACCAGCTTGCCGTTCTGAATGATGGGGCTTCCGCTCATACCCTGAACTATTCCGCCTGTTTTTTGGAGCAGTCTTTCATCGTCAATCCTTATAACCATATTTTTTACCGCCGTACCGCTGTTGTAATCCACCTTTTCGATAACTATCCCGAAGCATTCGGGGGTCATACCGTTTACCGTGGTCAGAATAACGGCGCTGCCTATTTCTATTTCCTGCTTGAAAGCCATAGGGAGCCGTTCTCCGTCTGGAACGGAATTGGTGTGACCGAATACTCCGCAGTCGGTATTAATCAGTATATCGCCGCTGGCGGATGCGGACATAAAACTGCCGCAAAGCTCTCCCGGCCGTCCGTTGACGCCCTTGACCACATTGTTTATACATACCGGCACCGTTTCGCCGTGCGCCAAGGGTAAAAGCGCTCCCGTATCCGCGTCGCATACCGAATGTCCCAGACCGCCGTAGGTCATATTCCTTTTGTCGTAATAGGTGAGCGTACCTATACCCGCGCAGCTGTCTCGCGTCCATATTCCCAATTTATATATTCCGTCGCCTTTTGATTTTTCCGGAGTAAGCTGAAGAGTAAGTTTTTCTTCACCACGTACCACCTTAACTTCTGTCCTGTCATAATTGAGCTGTACGGCGTCGCTTAACTGCGCCGCCGTTTCCGTTTTAACGCCGTTAACCGAAACTATAATGTCGCCCGTCATAATACCGCCCTCTTTAGCGGGGGAACGAAAGCCGTTAACTCCTTCCACTCCGCCGTGTTCGGTAACCATAACGCCATCGGTTAGCATTTTTAAACCGAAGGCTTCGCCGGAAGGCATTAAAATAGGAGTATCGGTCTGTCTCACTTTCACGTCTTTTATGGGTATAATACCGTAAAGCATAACAGTCATATCATAAACATTTTTTTCGCCCGTCGAGGCGGTTATTGCCCCGCCCTCGTTAATGACGCTTACATTAGGATAGGCTCCGAGGGTAAAGCCGCTGATATCCGTTTTCTCACGGTAAAAATTGTCGGGTATCACGACGGTATAGAAGCTCACCTGCATAAATAATACTACCGTCAATGATACCAGACAAAAATATATCAAATATAAAAATTTTTTCATAATTTTCATATATAAATTTTACCTTTCTTTTGCTGAATTGAGTGTGATTTTTTCAAGAACATAACTAATATCTGCAAAAGTTTTTTCTTTTATAATAGGAAGTTTTTAAAATTTTATATTGCCTTTTTTACAAAATTATGCTATCATTTAAGGAACACTTGAAAGAAAGGCGGACTGTAAAATGAAAATTGCCATAAATATTTTAAAGGTTCTTGAAATTATTATGACGGCGATCTGGGGAATAGTATTCGGAATTTTAACTCCCCTTGCCTTGATGTCGGGAGAGATAGTGGTGGACGAAATTGCTAATCACTATATATTGAAAGTATGGATAATAAACTCGGCGGTATGCTACTTTGCGGGAACTCTGATTCTGATGCTGAAGCTGTATAAAACCGCTTTGTGCTTTCACACCGCGGGACTTATAGGTTCTCTGTTTATTTACGGCACTTTCAGGGGTATTTATAATGGAATAAACGCGGAAAATCCTTCGGTGCTGTATATGCCGGTAATTTTTATAACCTTTTTAACCCTGGCTATAACCGTAATAGCAAATTACGGAAAAATAAACGAACGTCTCACAGCGGCGAGAGAAAAGAAATATGAGGCTTCACCGTCGGTTCTCGGCGGAGAATACGAATTTAAAGAAAAAAAAAGAAAATGAAAGGAAACATAGATGTACGATTACGTATTATTCGATCTTGACGGCACCGTAACCGATTCCTTTGAGGGTATAACTAACTGCGTCTGCTATGCCTTGGATAGCTTCGGAATACATATATCCGATAAAACCGAGCTTGCCTGCTTTATCGGACCGCCTTTGTTTGAACAATTTAAATTTTTTGCGAAATTTAACGATAGGGAAGCGGAGAAAGCGGTAAAAAAATATCGGGAAAGATATTCCGTTACAGGCTGGAAAGAATGTAAGCTTGCCGAAGGTACGGAGGAGCTTCTGCAAAACCTTAAAAAGCGCGGGAAAACAGTGGCTTTGGCCACCTGTAAGCCTGAAAAATACGCCAAAATGATTCTGGACTATTTTAATATTTCCGAATATTTCGATTTTATAGGCGGCGCCGAGCTTGATATAAAGGGAAGAATCGATAAATACGACGTAATTGATTACGTAATATCAAATCTGAAAATAAACAAGATAAACAGATCAAAGACAGTTATGGTCGGAGATACCTTCTATGATATCGACGGAGCAAAATCGGCGGGCATCGCTTCAATAGGCGTACTTTTCGGTTATGGAACAAAGGAAGAACTTGTGGCACACGGCGTGGATTATACCGTAAATAATATGAGGGAAATCATAAATATAATTTAACCAAAAAATAACTCGAATACTCCTGTAAAAACGCGAAAAAATAATATCAGCCGCAAGAAAAAACAGCGATTGATTTTTAAAACGAATTTTATAAAATTGAAAGCGGTTTTTTCGCAGTCTAAGCGGCAAAAAAATTTCACTGCGTAATACCGTTTTCGGTCGGCGTATGAATAACTGATACGGAATTACGAAAATCGGTGTTTATATTATTCTCAAATTAAAAAGATCATCAGCTTAAAAAAACTGAGAAAACGGCTTTTTGCCCACGGCGCTCGGGATTTCCCCCGTCGCTCAGTAGGAAAGGTGGATAATAAAATGGGAACAGAATTTGCAAACCGTTCTATTGAATGTACGATAAACAATTGCAAGCATCACTGCTGCTGCGATAATTACTGCAGTCTGGAAAAAATAAAGGTAGGAACTCACGAGACCGATCCTACCGTTATTCCCTGTACCGACTGCCAGTCCTTTGAACTGAAAAAGGGCTGCTGCTAAAAACGGATTTTCCGATAAATACTATCTCCCGAACAGAATGAATTCAAAATTTCATTTTCATCCGTGAATAGTCCTTTAAGCGTGTTTACAATTTAATATTTTATTGGAATAAATTCCGAGAAAAAAAGACCGTGTTCCCGCCGTATAAGCGGAAACGCGGTCTTTTGCTCCAATTGCCGTAAAATTAATACTGTTAACCAATTAAAAAATGGAAAAAACGGTTTTTAATTGGTTAACA
>CAJUFF010000176.1 GCA_910585505.1 uncultured Ruminiclostridium sp.
ATTATAGCACATCTTCTGTATTTTGTCTATATTTTAAATGATTGTTAGTATTAAAAGCAAATTTACCGACGTCGCCTCCGCCCTGGAAGAAACAAAATCCAAATACGACATATTAACCGCCGCCACCGAGGAAGCCAACAGCGTCGGAGCCTTATCGGTAACAACTCTGAAAAACATAGCCTCCGTATATCCTCAGCTTCAAGAACAAATCGACAAATACCTCGCCGGGCTTATCAGCGAAAGGGAGCTGCTGGAGAAAATGTCGGAAGCTTACGAAGAAGATCAGCAAAATTACTACAAATATGTGCTGGTAAAAGCGGGCTATTCCGAGGATTTTGTGGAATCCGCGCTAAACGGGAGCGACATTATAGCCGACTATTTCATGGAAAATTATAAAATCGACCTGAAAAATTACAAGGACTATATTTCCCGAAAACAGGCTATACAAGAAGCCTTTGACAGCTATCTGGCGGGTGGCGTTTCCGCCTGGTGGACGGAGGAAAACGGTTGGAGCAGAGATTTTCAGCACCTTAAAGGCGACGCTCAGAAAGCAATAATGGATATTGTACACCAATATCAGGACGCCATGACCGATCTTGAAGGCTGGGGAGAAAATCAATCCAACGAACAGTTTCAGGCGGATTTCGCGAAAATAAAGGAGAGGACTTTTAACACCTTTAACGCCGACAAGAAAAACACGTCCTCTTCGGGAAGCTCGCCGCATACAACCGCAAATTCCGCTTCAAAATCATATGAATCCGGCTCAAAGTCGGGCGGGCAAACCATAAATATAACAAGCTATATTCCCACCATGTGGGACGACGCGGCCAAGGCAAATCAGAAGCTTATAGCGGGTGGAGTTGCCGCAAGCCTGGTAGGCGACAGCAAATCCGGCAAGCTTATCTCCGGCTTAACCTCAAATGCCGTGGCCTCAGTTAAGGCGGCAAACGGCGGCGAGGTTTCCTTAAGCGACGTTGTAAAGGCCATAAAGGGTCTTGAAAAGTCAAATTCCGAAATGCGGTGCGTGGTTACCTCGATCTTGAACGTTGACAGCGTGGTTCTGGCAAGGCAGACTATAAAGGGCGTGGCTGCCATAGAAAAAACCACCGGTAAAAAGGTGTTTTAGGAAGGAGCGGTCATGAAGGTTATAATCGAAGGCGAAAATATTTCCGATATTATTTTTAACGTGCAATTCAATAAGGGCTGCCTGTCGGAAAGCGAAGCGATAACCCTTTCGGGGCGGCGTCAGATTGACCGTTTGGGCGGCTTTCGCGCTACCTTAAGATTCGTTGTCGGGGTCGTTCCTTTTTCCCGTTGGCAAAAGATTTCGGCAAGTCTACAAAAGCTTCCGGTGAGCGTAAAAATAGAAGTGTCCGGAGCAGCCGATTCGGGAGGCGAATACGACATGAGTATTGAGGGAGAAATACCGAATCCTTACATATTCAGTCAGAACGGTACCGATCACTGCGCCAATATGGAAATATTGCTGAATGAGGTGGGCTGATGTTAGAGGTTCCTCAAAAATATAAGGAAATGGCGGAAAAAGACGCGCACGAGGTATCGGTCAAGGTGGTAATGGGAGAAACCGTACTTACCAACGATGACATTATCGAGCTTGATATTTACCGAAGCACCGGAGAAAACGGATTCAGCATAGGCGGCGCTGTCACTACGCGCGTGCGGCTGCTTTGCGTTATGAAGCTGCCTTATTCCGGCGAGGTCGCCATGGACGTTTTCGTGCGCTTCGGCTTTGATGAAAAAGGCGCTTCGGACTATGTGCAACTCGGTCACTTTTACGGTCACGCCTCCAACCCGAGCCACAAAACCGCTCAAGTGGAAATAATAGGCTATGACAAATTGGGTTCAAGCGCCTTTAATTCCCGCTGCACCTTTGCTAAGGTCGGCGGCGCTGAGCTGACGTTCCCCTGCACCGTGCAGGAAATGCTTGAATATGTCTGCAAAAGGCGGAATATCGAAACCGATTTTCGGTGTCTTGATTATACGGTTTCCGAAATACCCGTCAAGGATATGTCAAAAGACAACTCGGACTATGAAAAATACTACACCTACAAGGAAATAATAAGCTTTATCGCTGCCGCTCACGGCGCAAACGCGGCCATAGACAGATTCGGAAAGCTTGTTTTTGTTTCCGCAAAGGAAACGGGGGAAATTGTAAACAAAAGCGATTGTATAGATTTCGCACTTACTTCGTCAGAAAAGTTTACCGTCAAAGGGGTTTTGCTTCACGTTCAGAACGTGCTATCCACGGGCAGCACGAATATTTTTATAAACGACGATTCAAAAACGTCCTTTGATGGGGAAATTTCCGACGGTGTGACGGAAACTTCCTGCCCCTTCGGAAGCATAGAAATCGCGGAGGCGCTTTGGGGGCAATTAGGCGGGTTATCGTATAATTCGTGTGAGTTTACACGAAGAGGGCGCGGCTGGACGGAGCCGGGCGACATTGTCAGCGCAGTTGACGATTTAAGGGAAAAAGTAAACGGCGAATATATAAGCCGGAAAATAATTGCGCAAACCGTTGAATTAAGCTTTTCGGCGGCGGGAGGTTTTATTGAGCATATTATTTCAAAGGCGGAAAATTCCGAGGAAAGCGTGGAGAGGCTGGGTTCGGCGAATGTGATAAATAACGCGTCCGGCGGCGTAGGCGAATTCACCAACGAGGATAAAAATTCGGAGATTTTCAATTCGTATAAGGACGTTACCAATGAGAGCGGGACGGTTACGGCTAAGAGAAATTATATCAATCCGAAAACGCCTTATGCGCATGTAGCAGGAGAACAAAATTCCATTGATGATGACAAAGATATAGAAAACATCAGCGGTACATCGGCAATACTAAGCGGAACAAAAAACGCGATATTAAGCGCTCCATGCTCTACTATTATAGGCGGAATTTTTAACACTATAAAAAACTGTCCTCAGGCAGCAATTGCAACCGGAAACAACAATACAATAGAAGGAACGGCATCAAGCGCCTTTATTGGAGGTGGTTTTAAAAATCAAGTATTAGAGACATGCAGCGTGGTTGCAGGAGGGGCGGATAATGTAGCCAAAACAAGTTATGGCGGTATATTTAGCGGTCAATATAACGAAGCGTCCGGTTCTTTGTCAGGTGTTTTTTGCGGCTCTTTTAATAAAGCGTTAGGGCATTATTCTGCGATACTGAACGGGTTATACAATTCGATCGATAAAGACGCAACAACCGGATGTTGCGTTGTTTCGGGAAGTACCAATATAATCGGAAAAGGCGGGATAAGTTCGGTTATAGTTGGAGGAAGCGAAAACAAAATTTTAGAAATAAGTTGTTGGGCGTCGACAATTCTTGGGGGAAATAAAAACAGTATAAACGGCTCAGTTTGTTCAAGCATATTATCCGGAACCGAAAACAAAATCACAGGCGGAACAAATTCAGTTATTTTATGCGGATATAGAAACACTTTAAACGGCGAAAGATGTGTTGTAAGCGGAGAAAATAATATAGTAAATGGGAATTGTGATATTGTATGCGGTTACCAAAACAAAACAGATTACGGACCTACGGGCAGAATTATATGCGGAAGTGGTGCTACAACCAAAACAAATGGCCCCCCAATTATGTTTGCTATAGGTGGTGGTTATTCGGGTAATGAAAAAAATATATTTTTTGTAAATCAAACGGGTGATGTTTACGCCCATAGCTTCAACATAATAGGCGAAACCGCCTCCGAAGCCTCCGCTTTTTCCGCAAAATCGGTTGACAGCCCCGATATATCGGAACTGGCGGAGCAGATAAGACAGATGAAGGAGGATATCGAAGCGTTAAAATCCGAAAACCAAGCTTTAAAGGCGGAAATTTCGTCTTTAAAATAAAAAATGAAAGGAACAAAAAAATGGCAATTTACACATTAACCGGAACCGACAAGGAAATCAGTGTTCAAGGCCGCTACGCTTCCGTAAAAAACAACGGCACCGAAACGGTTTACGCAAGTAGCGCACCCGATCTTGAGCTTAACGCCGCGGAGGTCGTCCCCATTCAGGCGGGCGAAAGCGTTATTGTTCGCGATTGCAGAAAAAAACTTTATGTCAGGGGCAGCGGGCAAATCGCTGTTGTAAGCGGAAACGAGCCTGTCAATTTTTTTAAACCCGCCCCCAAGGGAAACGGGGGCGGGTCGGGGGACGGAATAACTCAGCAGCAGCTTAACGATACCTTGAAATCTTATGCTACAATCACGAGCGTTGACACGAAATTAGAGGAATATGCCTCAAAGGACGAAATACCCACTTCCCTTCCCGCCTACGGTGGAAACGCGGATACGGTCGGAGGTAAAAGCGCGGAGGAGCTTATTCAGAGTAATCCCAACCTGCTTTTGAATCCCGATTTTAAAGTGAATCAAAGAGGAAAAAGCGAATACGGCTACGATGGCGGTGACAGGTACACGGTAGATCGATGGAAGCTGCAAGCCAATCTTACCTTGACGGTGCATAGCGATTATGTTACTGTGTCACGCCACGATCCAACGAGCAACAGCCATACAGGTTTCCGCCAGGAACTAAACATTCCGGATGATACGTCGGTAACTCTGCAGGCGTGTGTAAAAGGAAACGGATCTTTTACGCTCTTTCATAATGGCTTCAGCGGTACTGCCGAAATGCAAGTACAGGATACAGACGGCTGGGTGGTTGTAAAATGCACAGGCTATGGTGCGTCGGATGCAGGCGTACTATTGCGTGGAACTGCCACGTCTTTAGACATTAAATGGATTAAGCTTGAATTAGGCGCTGTATCAACTCCGTTTGTTCCGCCTAATCCTCTCGAAGAGGCTCTTAAATGCGGTTCTCTTGAAAACGCCGAACAGCAAATTTGAGTCTTAATTTCAAACTGTGTAAATGACCGAATACGACAGGAATTCCCAACAAC
>CAJUFF010000177.1 GCA_910585505.1 uncultured Ruminiclostridium sp.
CCTGTATAATGAAAAATAAAATATTGACAAAGTTTCTTGTTAATGGTAAAATGTAAGTGATAATTTGAAAGGATGGTGCTTTTATATGTTAGATCAGAACGATCTTCAAGCTATCGCGGCTTTAATCAAAAATGAGGTTGAACCTATTAACAAAAGGCTTGATAATGTTGATTCAAGACTTGACAAAATCGAAACAAGATTAGACAACATCGAAGAAGACATCGAAGTTATCAAGGAAGACTCACAAATCACAAGAGAGGTCACAAACAAAATCGGCGAGTGGGTAGACTTCTACTTCCATGATGACAAGCCCTATCCTTTAGACGAAGACGAAGCAGAGCGATATAGGGAGAGATTAAGGCTTGCTAAATAAATCGGAGCGGGAAACCGCTCTTTTTTATTATAATAAAGTATACTAAAATAGTGTATATTCGTTTGGGTGTTGTAACCATCGCAGCATATGAGATCACGACACGGTTTTTCCCTGCACAAAAAACGCATTTTCAAAAATCGAAAAATTGCTTTTCACAATGCGCCTTTAGGGGCGTTCCGGTTGGAGTGAGGATACCCGTGTTACTATGTGGGTATCCAAGCCGTGTGAACTTCGGAACGGTTCCACTGTTTGAATTCGGAACGCTCGATTTGAATCGAGGAAGCATAAAAAAGGAACGGGCTTTATTCCGTTCCTTTTGCGTTTATTTTCAGGTATAGCAATAAGGACAGCTTCCTGTCCTTTTTTCAAAATATGCGTTCCGAAGGGGAAGATCGTGAACTGCATACCATTTAACGGGTTAGCGGCCGTCTTAGGTTGCTTCTCTCTGGGTTACGATCCTTACGTTTACCTCCTTTTACACTTTGCGGTATTTATAACGGGATGCTCCCAATAAAGTTTTTTCCCGGCTTATTGTCGGATTACGGCAATTAAAGGTGTTTATTTAAACGTGCCGAAACACGGTAACTTGATTGTTGTTTATTATTGGGCTGTAATTCCCTGCTCCGGTACAAGGAGCTTGGCAGCTTCCAATTGCGCAAAAAAATTATACGCTTAAACTATTTAAGTAACTGGTTAATGAGGATAATTTTTTTTCGGCTTAAACGTTAATGCTTTCAATGAAAATTTTACGCAATTCAGGGAAGCTACGCACGGCTCCGCTATGTGAAGTTGTCCCCGCGCGTTTAATTTGTAAGGGCTACACCTCATAGTCAGAGGTAGCCCCGCGCGTGGTGTCCTGCGTAGTGCTATCAGATTTGACCGTAACATTTGCGTATTACTCGACGGGATATGGGTAAACCCCCAAGAGGCTTTTTAAGGCACACTTGGGGGTTCTTGCCCGTCGGCATTTAAATAATAAGCTTGAAATGTGATATAAAAAAGGCAAACAGGTGAAAAATATATGAAACCACAATCATGCAAAACAACAAAATATAGTGCCATGCCAAATATTTTAACTGGCGTTATCTTTCGCTCTCTAATTATAACAACAAAAATTAAAAGCCGTCAAGGGTAAGAAACTTTTACATGTAAAAGTTTCTTACCGCTTCGCGGCTTTGCCCTTGACTGCTTCTAATTTTTGTGTTGGTGGCAATTAGCGAAAGAAAACCGAAAAAATAAACACAAAGGAGATAAAGCAATGGAAAACAAGACACAAATTGAGATTTTACGAGAGCTTATAGACAACGATGTAGACAAGATAATGAGAAAGCGCATAAAAGCGGCTACGTCTAAGGGATATGCGGACAAGCTCTTTCCGTCAGAATTAAGGTATCTTGAATATAGACTTAATTTTGTAAAAGAGTATCTTTTAAAGAAATTAGATGAATTAAAAAAAGAGGACTAATCCCTCTTTTTTGTCGTTACCTGTTTGTATCCGCAATTTCGGCCAACACATAAAGCATTGTTACAGCCTCGTCGGAATGATTAAGAAGTTCCCTAACCTTTTTCACGCTCCCTGTGGCCGCAAATTTGCGCACTGCGTAGCTTTTACGGAAAGAGTGTGTACCTATGCACCCATCAATGCGAAGTGCCTTTGCGGCTCTTCTGATGTCCTTATAGACTGCTTGCCGTGTACGGTGTTTGTTTTTATCTAACCTGTGCTCAAACACATATACATCACCAGATATTGACAACATTTGTTTTTGCAAAAACTGAGACCACCTCAAACGCCGCCGTTTTCCAGTTTTATGCTCCTTGATAACTGCGGAGCCTTGCTCAATCTGCCAACGCCGCAATGATAACACGTCCCCTATGCGCAAACCATATGCAAGAGCGACACGACAGGCAACCTCATTTCGACGGGTTAACAGCGCAAGTACGTGCTCCATGGAATCATCTTTTATAGCCTTTGTGCGCACTTAAGCCCTCCTTTCAACAATCCAAAAAATGTTAACTCAAAAATATATAATGCAGTATAATAATATGCATAGCATATCATTCTATTGTAACTCAATGCAGTGAACATATAAAAAAATGATATCTTTTAAAGATATATACACGCATAATAATTTATTACATATCATCTGGCATTATAACAGACAATATTTGACTTGACAATATATCACTGGTAAATTCATATTCGGGACAAAAACCGCAATCATAAGCTTGATTTAACAGAAAATTCTTTAACAAAACATATAGTCTTGCTTTGTACAATATTGCCTTTTCTTGTATTTCCTCAGTACACATATCGGAGCGTGGGCAATCATCACACATATGCCTTTGGCATACAGGTCTAAAGGTATTAAACTTAATGTTGTTGTCTTTATTTTGCGGCATAATATATTTATTCTCCTATACAAGATTTAGGCAATTTATTGATATCCGCAATTTCCACATAATCATTGCTGTAACCAAATTCGACCTTGCCAATATCAAGGGGGAGCCTTTTTCCCTCAAACGCTAATACCTTCCCTTTAAGCCCTTGCGAAGCGTAAAACATATGACCGCCATTTGATATTGAGGTTTTATAACAATCCTTTGTTATATACTTTGTGACATAAGATGTACACTTTGCTTGACATCTAATTAGTGAAACAGTTGTAAAGCCAAATTTTGCGCTATATCCTGTCCAATCGCGTATATCACTACCTTTATTTATTTCTTTCAATATCTTGTGTGGCAATATTTCATTTTTTTCAAATCTACGGAAAGCCTTATCAGGGAAACCAGATAAAAGCCCGTGAACGTGCCAAGCTCCGCTTTTATGCTGTTCGGGAATAAGCAGGAACGCACAGGGAGTACCATATTTCTTGCGGCAATCGCGGATATACTGGGAAAGCCTTTTCCGAAAAGCTTCAAGGTTGCAAGTGTCGTGCCATTCAGGATTTAAAGTACCAGTAAAAAACCAGTCCCAAGGATTACACCCAGCAAGTTCAAAAATACGCGATTTTGTACGGCTTATAGACTGGCTCATACGCTCGTTGAAGCGCTCAACATCATCTCCTTTATCAACATTGTTGTCATTGCCCAGAGGCTCCCCGAAGGGGTCAAATTCTGAAAATACACGCTCATTCCCTTTAGACGGCTTACGGAAAAATTTAACAATACGCCCCTGCCCTATTTCTGGGTACCACCAAATTTTGTAATATGCGCCTAAAGGCACTATAAAGCCATTTTTTCAAACACCAAACAAAAATTAACCATAAACTTTCAAAAACCTTTCCCGCTTTATGTTACCTTGTCAAGTAAAGGAAACCCCGCCGCTTCGCTGTGTGGTGCGTATCTTAAGCAATTCAAAAGCGCCGCTCCGCTCCGCCCTCGGTGCGTTCTCCGCTTGGTTGCAGACTCACGGGAAGAAACATATACCTTTTTTGCCGCTCTTAAGCTTTATTACTTCCCTGTCTGCCGCGCGTTTCGCCTGCTTCGCTGGCTCCTCTTGCTGTTCCCGCCGCCCCGTCGCGCCCTCGCTCCAAACGCCCCGCGAGCTACGCTCCGCTGTGTGGTGCGCTTGTGGTGGTACTCTGCGATTTTGCAACCAAAGTGTGGGGGCGCTTCGCCCCCCACACCCCCAGAGCCTCCGAGCAAGGCAATTGTGTGGTGCCCTTCATAGGGGCGCGGGGCATATCTAAGCACCAACAGGGCGCGGGGACAGCTATTGAAGCCGCTACGCCACGCTCCGCTTTCCCGAATTGTTCGGATTTTGCCCCCAGAGAGGGGGGCAAAATCCCGTAAAATTTAGCTTTTACGCAATTGCGATTTTAAGGAAGCGGCGCAAAGCGCCGCATATACAATTGTCGTAAAAGCTAAAATTTTACGCAATTAAGGGAACCGTTTTTACAAAAATACCCCATACCCACAATTATACACCCACAATTACGTCTTTTCAATCTTTCATGCAAAAAAACCTTACTTTTTTAAATCATCAAACGGGCCTATCGGAGGATACGTCACATTATCCAGTTCATACCAATCCTGTACAATCCAATCGGCGGAGTTTGGAACAAAAAAACTGTAATATTTTACTACGGCGGATTGTTATTTGACACGCAAAACGCGGAAACGGTAATCGCGGGAAAACCGGAATTACGGCAAACGCTCAGGAAAACTCCTTATTTAAACGGGTTTATACAATTTTTAAATAACGATAACGAGATTCGTTCGTAATCGAAGCTGTCAAAAAATTTGAGAGCATTTCACCCTATTTTTTGTTTTTCGGGGGTTGTATGAAAACCTTTATAAAAATCATTTAAGGACTGTTTTATTAAAACAAAAACTGTTTAAATGCGGACTACAGGCATGTTTGAAATTTATAAGCATTAAGCAGTCATATAGAAAAGGCGGTAAAAAAATCAGAAAAATCGCAAACGAGTCTGAATAACGAACCGTGTAAATGTCAATAATATCCAAAAAGAAAGGAAG
>CAJUFF010000178.1:0-2092 GCA_910585505.1 uncultured Ruminiclostridium sp.
CCAAAAAACTCGTTTTTTGGAGAAAATTGTGTAAAGTAATATTGACAAAATCATTGCGTAGTCCTGTGGTTATCTCGGTGTAGAAAAAATCATACCACTTTTCATCCTGTTTTATGTGAATTATAAATTTATCCAACTGCTCATCATTTAAAATCTGCTTTGGAGCGTAATTATTTTTTGGTAACGTAGTTCCATTTGTAGGATTGCTCACAAGCATATGCTGCTTTACAGCCATCTCAAGCGCTTCGTGCAACATCATGTGTACTTTCCTTACCATGCTGTCTGCAAGTTCCGTTCCATGCTTTTTATCTGATTTTACTCTACCGTTTTTCTTGATGGTGTTGTAGAACTTCTGGATTTCCATTGTTGTTAAGGTAGATAGTGGACGATTTCCCAAGTAAGGATTTATCTGATTTTTTATCATCGCAGTGTAACTGAATAGTGTGTTAGGACGAACATAGCAAGCGATATATTCTTTTATCCATTTGTCAAGCCAATCACTTAAAAGCATATTGCAATCCTCGCTGAGATCAGCGTCACGATATATTTCAATCTTGTCGTGCAGCTTTTGTGTTAGCTCCGCTTGAGTTTTTGCGAGGACATATTTATATATCGGTTCTCCATTATTCTTATGTCCTACAACGATTCGACCTTCCCATCGTCCGTCCTCACGCTTGCGAACCATTCCATCGCCCGACGGTCTGCGTTTTCCCATAGGCAACGCCTCCTTTGTAACAACACATCATACCATAAAATTTCGGAAAAGTCCAGCGGTTTTTTACCTTTATTTTGAGACCGCTCTTTTTCAGATTTTCTTTTTTCGATAATATCCCCTAAACGGTCGGCTCTGCCGTCCGATGTGATCTGTGAGGGGGCGGCTTGCCGACCCCTCGCTTTGTCCTGCTTTCAATAATATCTGCCATTTTTGCACTCAAATCCCGCCAAACGGCTCGCCTGTTAGACCTCAGCCAAAGCATCTCACCCCGCTTTTTTCGATAACAACAACGGCTAAGCCACACATAGAGCTTAGCCGTTTTCACTTTCATATCGCTATTAAGGTATCAATAAAACACCCAAATTACTCGGGTTTCCTTTTTCTGTTTTTCAAGAAAATTGATCCGACAACAGTCACAAGAGAGCAATAAAACATGATTTTCCAAGGTGCCCTTGTCTCGCCTGTTTTCGGATTCTCTTCCTTAGAAGCACTGTCATTGAAGCTATCGGAAGGCGGAGTTTTATCGCTGTTGTCCGGATGGTTATCGCCATCGACCGGCTTTTCATCAATCACAATAAGATAATCCGAAGCGTGTGTAAATGTCAATTCAGCTATGCCGTCAGATGATATTTCACTTTCACAAATATATTCCAGATCATCGTTATAATAATACAGCACCGCATAAAGTCCTGCATTATCCTTGCCAAGATTAATCGAGAGAACCGCTGTAAAACCAAATTCTCCGCTATGTGAAAGGCTTATTTGAATAAAGCGCCGCTCTTTTGTGACATTGTTTATTATTTCCAGAGGAATGTTTTCGGTATCGGCATTTACCGAAAAGTCGATATCAGATATTGTCTCAGCAGTAATACTTTTTCCGTTTACGCTCCATAAAATGCCGTTGCCAATTTCGAAAACAATTGTTATATCTTTGCCCTTGATAACGGCAAACACATCTTTGGGAACAGTGGTAGTGCCGTTCATATCAACGGTTATGGTGCTGCCTTCATCAGAGTTTTCGACTTCCGTTTTTATTGCGTCCCAGCCGTTCTTGCCGTAATCATCTTTTAAGAAAGGCACATCATAATCGGGAAATATCGGGATATCGGGTTCGGCCGTACCATCGGGTTTACTGGGAATATCGGGTTCATTCGGTTCATCCGGCTCGCTTGGAATATTGGGTATTCCCGGACGTACGGGCAGATTCGGACGATCGGGTTCGCCGCTTTCGAGGGGCGGAATTGTTTCAGTTTTCATAACATATCCGCAGATCGTACATGAAAATACGCGTTCACCGCTTGAATTGTATGTCGGTTGGATTGTAACCAATCCGCCGTCAGAAATATGCTCGCCCAAATTATGCTTTTCGCCGCACCC
>CAJUFF010000178.1:2192-4850 GCA_910585505.1 uncultured Ruminiclostridium sp.
GCAGTTATGCCAGTGTCCCGATATGTCGTTTTGCCATTCTTCTTCAACATTATGTTCGAGAGGAGCAAGCGTTTCATCACTTATCAGATATCCGCAGATTGTACAGCAGTATTCCTTCCTGCCCTCCGAATCGTAATCGGGAGCAAGCGTCACCTTTCCGCCGTCGGAAATATGCTCGCCGAAATTATGCTTTTCGCCGCACCCGCAGTTATGCCAGTGTCCCGATATGTCGTTTTGCCATTCTTCTTCAACATTATGTCCGAGAGGAGCAAGCTTTTCCTCGCTTATCAGATATCCGCAGACGGTACAGCGGTATTCCTTTTTGCCCTCCGAATCATAATTCGGCTCAAGCGTTACGGTTCCGTTATCGGGAGTATGAAGAATTCCCATAATCAATCCGCATTTACATTTTTGATAATGATATTTTTCATAGTTATAATTGGGGTTATCGGTGATAAAATCACCCTCGGGCGCGTGAGCTTCATAGCTGTCAGGCTTTATTTTTCCGCAGTCCGAGCATTTCAGACAATGCCGCTCTCCCGTATCGTCTGGCGTAAGAACATAATCGTGTTCTATCGTTTCGGTCTTTGTAGCTCCGCATACGGTACATGTATAGGTTTTCACGTCGTCTTCTTCCACGCCGTCGTCCCACTCGTGCAAAAATCCCATTTCCATTCCGCATTTGCATTCTTGATAATGATATTCCTGATAATTATAGCCGGGTTTATCCGTAATAAAAGCTCCCTGGGGCGCGTGAGCCTCCGAGGTTCCTTCTTTTACATGACCGCAGGCGTCGCACTTTTGATAATGAACACTGCCGTCGGGAACATAAATATAATCATGCGGCAAGGGCTCTGTACCGGAGAACAGCTTTGCACTGGCAGGAAAAACGGTAAGCGTCATTTTTTTCCTGACGTCATTATCGTTCAGACCTTCGGGAAACGTGATTTTTACCGCCGTATCGGGGAATGCGTTCGGACCGATTGTAACAAAGCCGTCGGTGAAGCCGTCAAAGCAAACTTCCTTAAGCTGAGCCATATTTTTAAATGTCCCGCCGTAAATCTCTTTAACGGTTTTCGGTATAGTAACTTTTTCAATTATGCTGTTGGTAAAGTCATATATCGATATGACATTTTCACCTTCTATCGTTTCGGGAATTACGACCTCGGTTCTGTCGCTAATATAACATTTTGTTATCTGTATTCCGCCGTTTTCAAGCTTTCTATATTCAAAATCACTTTTTTGACCGCAAATAACGCATTCACCCATGCTGTTCCTTTTGTGGGTGTGCCCCGTTTTCGACACCTTATCCCTGACACTTTCTTTAACAAAAACCACGGGAATTCCGTTTACCGTATCACATATCTCCACTTCAGTTTTTTCATTGCCAAGAGTGATGTCTGTAATCGTCATCTCGCCGTTTTCTATTTTATATTGAAGCTGTGTTGCAGTGTTCGGTATACTTGCGTTGGTGAGATCCAACTTATAGGGATAAAAAACGGTTTCAAGAGAATTACAACCATCAAACGGATCCCTTTCGACAGAAGCAACATTTTGAGGTATAAATATCGCTTTAAGACCTGAACATTGACGAAAACACCATTGCTTTATTACAGTCACGTTGTCCGGAATGATCATTTCTTCTAAAGATAAACATCCGGTAAACGCCCCAGTGCCTATCTCGGAAACGCTTTCGGGCAGATTGATTTTTTTCAGCTGTTTACAGGCGTTAAATGCATAACTGCCTATTATGCCTACCTCGCCCTTTATATTGACTGTTTCCAAAGCATCGCAATAGTAAAACATACTGGGGGTTATTCTATCGTTATATAATGTTACTTCTTTTAAACCCTTGCACTCATAAAATATACTGCCGTGATAGTTTGGAGCTTCATACTGCAATTTTACACCAGCGGGAATAGTCATTTTTGTTAAACCGTTGCATTGCGTAAAAGCGTACCTATCTATTGTAACAACGCTGTCGGGAATAATAATATCCGTTAAACCGCCGCATTTTTCAAATGCCCATCCTCCAATATAGGTTAAATTATCGGGAAGCATTATTGAATTTAATTTTCCGCAATTTGCAAACGCACGATAGTTTATAGCTGTTACGCTTTTCGGTATCTCCACACTCTCCAAATTTTTACAGGTGTGAAAAACACTGTCGCCGATATTTGTTACTCCGTTTTCTATAATAACGTTTTTGATTTCCTCGCCGCAATGAAAAGGAGAGTCAACATCGTCTGTCCAACCGTCGGATTTATAATTATACATTTCACCCGTTCCGCTTATAGTAAGTGTCCCCTCATCATTAAGCGTATAGGTTATGTTTTCTCCGATTTTGTTGTCTGATGTTTCGGAAGTTGTGATTATTCCGTTGTTGCTACCCGCAGCGCGGTTATTATCCAAAACGCTTTTGCCGTTTACAGCGTCGTTTTTTGTTTCTTTCTCGTACTCCGTGGACCCTGTCGAACTGCTTAAAAGCGTATCGCCGTCAATCCGACAGTCATTAATAATTTCGGCGGCATAAACCGCAGCCGGAAAGTCAAGCTGCGTTAACAGTATGGCAAACGCCGTCAGAAAAGAAATAATTTTTTTAACCATAAAAATCTCCATTCTGCCGCTAAAGCGTCAGCACAAATAGGAATGAAAGAG
>CAJUFF010000179.1 GCA_910585505.1 uncultured Ruminiclostridium sp.
AATAACCATTTTGACTATGATTTTATCCTGTGTCAAAATGGTTATTAGTATAAACGACAAAATCTGCTGAAAAGACTCGTGCCAATTCCAATGAGAACAGGTTTTTATGTTTTACCTCTCCAGCCTCCAGTCCACAGGCTCTATCCCGTTATCCTCCAGAAATTTATTGGTCTTTGAAAAGTGTCTGCACCCGAAAAATCCGTTATATGCTGAAAGCGGGCTGGGATGTGCGGCTGTAAGAATCAAGTGGCGGGGGTTGTTGATTATCTTGGTCTTTTCTCTGGCATTGGCGCCCCACAGCAGGTATACAACCGGATCGGACTTTTCATTCACACACTGTATTATCCTGTCGGTAAGGTATTCCCAGCCTTTTCCTCTGTGGCTGTTAGCCTGTCCTCTTCGTACCGTCAGCGCGTTGTTAAGAAGCAGCACTCCCTGCTTTGCCCACTCGGTAAGTTCACCATGGGGACAGGGAGGTATTCCCAGATCCGCCTCCAGCTCCGCGTAAATATTTTTTAGGGACGGGGGTATGGGGCATCCCTTTTTCACGGAAAACGCCAGCCCATGAGCTTGATTCGGCTCATGATACGGATCCTGTCCGATAATCACGGCCTTTATATTATCGTAATCCGCGTATCTGAGGGAATTGAATATATCGTTCATTGGCGGATATACGGTGTACCGTCCGTATTCCTGCTTTAGAAATTCCCTTAAATTGAGATAATAGTCCTTTTTAAACTCGTCGGCTAAAATTTCGTCCCATCTGTTGCCTATATTTACCATTTTATAATCCGCCTTCCTTTTTCAGTCAAAATAGTATGAATAAAATTGATCGGATAAAATGCTGCCGTTCCTAATATTCATTCCCCGCCTTTTTTCTCCGAGATAAAGTCCGCTCACGGCTCCGAGAGCAACGGACAAAAACAGTATTACTATAATGCATACCACTACCGCCGATAATGAGCATACCCTTTTTTCTTTTTGCGGCTTGTCAGGCTTGGGAGAAATGCGTTCGGTTTCAAATCCAACGTTTGTTTTCCATGACTCCGGAACCTCTTTGTTTCCCGTTGCTTCGGAGCTTACCGCGCCTACTGCGCCCTCTGCGGGATAGGTTTGTGTTTCCGAAACGACGTCGGAATCGGCTCCGGTTGTTTCGGCTGCATTGGGTCGGTCATAATCATAGGCCGATACCGGAACATCGGAAGAATCGGAACCGCCGAAAAAGACGGGAGCGGGCGAATCAATGTTCTCGGCGGTGGGATCGGGAAAATCAACCGAGTTTTCCGTTTCCGAAGGCGCTGCGGTTTGTTCCCGAGAAACAGCGTCCTCTTTTGCTTGATCGGCTTCAACAGACTTGTCATTATTGTCGTTTTTATCATTGTCTGCGGTTTCGGCAGCCGAAACCGTCTCGACGGTATCGTAAAGTTCATTTATTTCATCGGACTTATCCGAAGTCGGAGTCGTTTCGTGGGAAACCGCGGGCTTTGCTTCAAAAATAGGGTTGGGTGTTCCGCATATTCCGCAAAAACGATCGGTGTCCTTGTATTCCACGCCGCAAATTCTGCATTTCATAGTATTGCTTCCTTTCTTTTGCCGTTATTTCATTTTTTAAAAACAGTATCCTTAAGATCCGTTCTTGCATAATCAAACAGATACTGCTGCGCAATTCCCGCGTATTGCCCCACACATTCGGGGAGGCCTTGCGGATAGTAATATGCGTTAACTCTCTTTATCCACACGTCCTTGGGAACCGCCGAGGTATGATACAGCCCGAACAGCAGCACGCAATCCGCCACCTTATCTCCAACGCCCTTTATTTTTTTTAACTCTTCTCTCGCTTCATCGTCACTCATAAGGCGTATTTTTTCCAAATCCGTTTTTCCTCCGGCAACCTTATCGGCGGCGTCGATTATGTATTTCGCTCTGAATCCCGCTCTCAGTTCCGACAAATCCTCTTCCCTAAGCCCCGCCAGTGACTCCGCCTTCGGAAATGCGTAGCCGGATTCTATCTTCTCTCCGAACTGACAGCAAAGTCGGTCTATTATTCCGGTGATCCTCTTTATATTATTATTTTGTGATATTATAAAGCTTATTAAGGTTTCAAAGGGCTGCTGCTTAAGGACTCTTATTTTCCTTCCCTTGCAAGCAGCCCTCAGCGTCTCGTCTCTCCCGAAGCTGTTCATAAGCGAGGAATAATCCAGCGAAAGGTCAAAGTATTCTTTCCAGAATTCTCCGTCCTCTTCGGGAGACTCTACCGCTATCCCGTCCTCCCTCTGACTCAGTCTCACATATTTATCTCCCGCAAATCCGTCGTACTCCCCCTGACTCAATTCCCTGAAGCGGAAGCATTGTCCGCAGAATAATGTCTGTTTCAGATCAAGACAATCGCATTTTATTTCAAAGATCATAAAAAATTTTGCCTTTCCTCTTGATATTTTACTAATATTATAATACAATATTAAAGAAAACACAATATGTCGAATAAAATTTTTTAGAGTAAATTACCGTATCGGCTTGATAAATCTTTCTTTGATTCAGTACGCAAAGACTGCTCCGAAACAAAGAAAAAGCCGCCAATATTTATAAAAACAAATCAGGAGGAAGAAAAAATGCGCGAAAGCATACTTACAATACCGGTAAACGACGTTTTCGGTCCACGCGAGGGCTGCCCGATCTGCCGCATGAGGGACAGCATCGAGGAGCATATCGGCGAATACATAATGGGCGCCGCCATGATGGAGCCGGACGTAAGAATAGAAACCAACAAATCAGGCTTTTGCAGCACCCACTACAATCAGCTTTTAAAGCAAAACAACCGCTTATCATTAGCTCTTATGCTCAGCACGCATATGGCGGAAAAGCAAAAGGAGCTTTTTGAAGCAAAACGCCCTTTCGGCAAGGGCAAAAAGGTTGAACAATTCGGTTCAACCTGCTTTGTGTGCAGCAAGGTGAATTGGGGGGTAAACCACACGCTTGAAACGGTCTTTCAGATGTACGTCAAGGATGAGGCCTTCCGCAAGCTGTTTTCAAATCAGGAATTTATATGTATGCCTCATTATAAGCTGCTTTTAACCAAAGGGGGCGAAAGCATGAACAAAGGCGACTTTGCCGGTTTTAAAAAGGCGTTGGACAAGCTGGTTGGAGATTATATGAAGCAGCTAACCTCCGACGTGGAGGAATTCTGCCAAAGCTTTGACTACCGCAATGCGGGAAAGCTTCACAACGAGGATATGGAGCACGTCCGCACCTCCGTACAAAGGGCGATCGAATTTCTTACCGGAAGAAAAGCGCTTGAAAAGTAAAAAATTTTATTAAGGCAATACCACACAAAGATTGTCGCGCAGACGCGCAGTCGGCTTTTTCGTCAGATTGCCCAAAACGACGCAGGAATACCGGCGTATTTCAAGGAGTTTTGGGCAAAAATGACGGAATAGATGCAAGCGTATACGCAGCAAAGCGCGCAGCGCGGTCTTTGAGCGGTGTTGCCATAAATCAATTAAAGCAAATATAAGGAAAAACTTTGTCAAAAAGCCTCCTTTGCTTCCGCACAAATTTATATTAATCTTTTTTAAAAATTTCCAAAAAATTTTTTGCTTGTTTTTTAAAAAAACTCTTGACAAAGCTTCGCCGATGTGGTATACTAATTTAGTCACAAAAAAGAACGATCGCGGAGTAGAGCAGGGGCAGCTCGTCGGGCTCATAACCCGGAGGTCGGGGGTTCGAATCCTTCCTCCGCAACCAGCAGCGTGACGCTGCACCCAATAAAACTCGGTTTCGACCGAGTTTTATTTTTTATCTATCACACCATTAAAATCTTTGTTGTCAGCCAATCACGGCAAACGACAATTTTCAACAAAAGATTGTCGTTTTTCTTTTGTGTTAAAGGCTGTTCGGAAAACTGTTGATTTATTTCCTATTACATGGTATAATATAATAGATGAATTATTATCGGAGGTGAACGGAATGAATGGCGTTCTTTCTTTTGAATATATCAAGGCTTGTGTTGCGCCTATTGCCAAAAAGTATAAGGTTCAGGAGATATATCTGTTCGGTTCATATGCCAGAGGTGAAGCGGACGAAAACAGCGACCTTGATTTTCTGGTGTATGGCGGGGAAGATTTCAAACTCGTAATGATTTTAGCTATAGCAGAGGAGCTGAGCGAAGTATTTAAGAAGGGCATTGACGCCTTTGAAATCAGAGAAATCAAGACCGATAGTGAATTTTACCATAATATTATGAGAGAAAAGCGGTTAGTAGCATGAAATATTCAGATAAGCAGCGAATTGAAAAAATTTATAATTATGCGGCGCAGCTGCAAAATTATTTAGAGAGTAACAATGTACAGAGGGAAGATTTGCTTGACAATATATCCTTACAGTGGCTTGTCGCCACGCCGCTTTACAATATCGGCGAACAAGCTTATAATCTTTCCAAGGAATACAAGCAGGCACACGGCGAAATTCAATGGGTCATGATATCCGGTTTGCGGCACAGACTGGTTCACGATTATGACGGCATAAATTGGGATCTTATTGCCAATATCTTATTTGAAGAGCTGCCTGTTTTGATTGAACAGTTGAAAAAGATTTTATGATTGTCTATGTTTTCTGAGTTGACGAAAATCTTTTTTGTCAGTGAATCACAGTCGCAATGCGACTTCTAATACGCTCTCAGAAAACCTGGGGGCGTATTTTTATGCTTATTTTTCCAAAAAATCTTTTTGGTAACGATAATACAAAATATTCCAAATCCGAACACACCGTATTTTATATTTGTAATACTGTTAACCAATTAAAAAATGGAAAAAACGGTTTTTAATTGGTTAACAG
>CAJUFF010000180.1 GCA_910585505.1 uncultured Ruminiclostridium sp.
CTGTTTTGACTGTAGACAAAATATAACAAAGTCTACAGTCAAAACAGAGATTAGTATAATACTGTTAACCAATTAAAAATTGGAAAAAACGGTTTTTAATTGGTTAACAGTGTTTCGGATGTAATAACCATTTTGACTATGATTTTATCCTGTGTCAAAATGGTTGTTAGTATAAGATGTCGGTTTATATAAAATACTTTAAATAATAAATGGACTGCTTATGCAGTCCATTTATTATTTAAATTAAGCAATTCCAATAAGCTTTTTATTATCTTCACTGCTGCTTAGAAGTCCTGAAAGCATTTTGCGAAAATCAACAAGTTTTGGCCGGGTTATTGTTCTCGTAAAGCCGCCTTTAACGTAATTTGTGCCGCATTCCTCACAGCGGTCGGTCATAATTCGCACGCTCTGGCTTACTATCACCTTGTTTTCATACTTAGCTTTATGCTGCTCATTGCGTACGTGTTCCATTTCATGGGACATAACTCTTGCCTTTGCTTTGACGGGATCCATAATGGTAGGCATTTGGAAAGAAACCCTGCTGTCATTTGACCCGTCCTGATAACGGCGGGCACGACATTTTTCGCATTGGCATGACGGACAGTCACCTACAAAACCATCGCCCTTTTTGCGATCCTCCGCGTATTCGCTTCGCTGAAGCTTAATACTGCTTTGTTTTAATATTGCTGCTTCCTTTGCTGATTGAGTCGGATTTACCGTTGCTTCAATTTGCATAAGTTTCCCTCCTTTCTTATTCTTACTAAATATGATACCATATTTCACAAATTTTTACAATAGTTTTCACAATTTTTTCTTTGACATAACTTACAATTTTTTCTGTATAATTTGCCGAAAGATACAAATATGAAATATAACTGTAACATTACTCGGTTCTCAGGGCTTCAACGGGATCTCTCTTTGATGCTACTCTTGAAGGGATAAGTCCCGCAATGAGAGTAAGAATCATGCCTATAATTACCAATATAACAGCGGCGGCGGGAGGAAGAACTGCTTTTAATCCGGCAATTCCGGTTAAGCTGTACACAATTGCGTTGATTGGAATAATTAGCAGCAGGGAAATGCCTATGCCGATCATTCCCGAAACTAATCCAACTATGAGGGTTTCCGCGTTGAACACAGTGGAAATATCTCCCTTTGATGCACCTATTGCTCTTAAAATTCCGATCTCCCTTGTGCGTTCGAGAACAGATATATAAGTTATTATGCCTATCATAATAGAAGAAACCACCAGAGAGATTCCAACAAAGGCAATTAGCAAATATGATATGCCGCTTATAATATCGGTTATGGAGGACATCAACAGGGCTACGTAGTCGGTATACTTTATTTTGTCATTTTCCGGAACACTGTTGTTGTAATCGGTTATGGATTCGGAAATATTGTCTTTGTCGCGGAAGGTTTTCGCATAAATTTTGACGGATTCCGGATTGTTATAATCCGCATACCCTAATTCTTCAAGTACGCCATCATAATCGGATTGGGAAAATCTGTCGGGCGTGTACTCAAAAAACAGGTTTTCATACTGCGCATCGGTAAACTCCGTCACATCCAATGCCGCGGCAAGCTGCTCAATGGTCATTGCGGCAAGTTTTTGTTCCGCCATTGCGGCATACTGCGCAGAATATTGTTCAGCGATAGCGTCTGCCGCAAAACCAAATATTTCTTCGTCAGTCATTTGTGATATATAGGACATAATTGAAGACGCATCAATACCCATGCTTTCAGCGTAATTCTGAGATACCTGCGCTTCTATATCAGCTCTCGTAACCTGCGCCAGATACTGTTCCACATATGAGTCCACCTCCGCGCTGTCGGGAAGAGACTGTATATATTTGTATATCGCGGCTTTTTTGCTTATTTCGGAGTTTTTGATAAATTCCTTTACTCTTTCTGTTTTTTGCGCGATGTCGGGTTCTGTGTAATCGTCGGTCATAAACGGCAGGGCGGATATAACATCGTTTTCTGTGTCATTTAGCTGTGCCTTTACAATCTCGCTTTTGTTGGTTTTTTCTATAACATAGTCGGTAAGACCCTTGGTGTATCCGATATACCCTTGGAGCATTGTAGCGGTGGATTCCTCATTGGGGCGTATAAAGCCGACTATTTTCAGCTTAAGACCCACATCATCGGAGTTATAAAGATACTCAAGCCCCGTTTCGTTTTCGGAAAGATTAGTGTACCCGTTTCCACCTTCGCTTTTCTGGTAGTATTCACACGGAAGAATAAGCTTGTATTCCTTTTCGCATATTTCCTCATATGTCCACTCGGTTTTTCCGTAGTCGTCAATAACGTCTCCGCGCATTACCGTTTTCATAATTTCTGGAAGCGATTCGGTGTCTTTTAAGCCGAGGGTGTACATTACGATATCCGGAAGCTGATTCCTTTTTGTAAGAACAAGCACTGCCTCGTTGTAATTCTGCGGCCAGCTTCCGTATACAAGATCGTACTGACTCAGCAGAATATCGTTTATTCCGCTTCCGTTTTCGGAGGGCAGCATTTCCTCCCAGATATCCATTGTGCCCATTGATTCCATCATAGCGGTGTAGTCGTTCAGCATTGAGCTGTTTTCCATGCCGCTGGCGGAGGACATTATCTTCATAAGATCGGATTCAATTATTTTTCCGTTTGTGTCTTCGGTAAAGACAGGCATTTTTGTATTGTAGGAATAAGTAATTGCGCTGGCGTTATTTTTAATATCTTCGTTGGTTTCAAGATATTCCTTAAAAGCTTTCATATTATTGGTTTGTTTAGCGGAGGAATTGAATGCGTTGAATATTTCATATACGTCGGTGTTTGCGCGCACGGTATTTTCATTGCTTCCGCCGCCGTTCAGGTATTCGTTTTCATGCCGTTCCATAATTGTGCCGAACATACCGCCAAGGTCGGTGCTTTCTCTCATAATGTTGATGGGATATGAGGAAAGCGTTTCTTCCTGCACTGCGTTTATATAGTTGTTAATTCCTGTGGACAGCGATAGTATAAGAGCGATTCCTATTATTCCGATGGAGCCTGCGAAGGAGGTCAGAAGAGTACGTCCCTTTTTGGTCAGGAGGTTGTTGAGGGAAAGCGAAACGGCGGTAAAGAAGGACATGGAAACGCGTTTTTTTGATTTGTCGGCCTTTTTTTCCTCCTTGGGCGGCTCATAAGGATCGCTGTCGCTTATTATAAGGCCGTCGCTTACTTTTACCGTTCTTGTGGCGTACAGCTCCGCAAGCTCCGGATTATGTGTAACCAAAATTACCAATCTGTCCTTTGCGATTTCCTTAAGAAGCTCCATTACCTGTATACTGGTCTCGCTGTCAAGGGCTCCTGTTGGCTCGTCGGCAAGCAGAATGTCAGGGTTGTTTATCAGCGCTCTGGCTATGGCTACGCGCTGCATTTGTCCGCCGGACATCTGGTTTGGCTTTTTGTGAAGCTGATCGCCCAAGCCTACTTTTGTAAGGGCTTCTTTGGCTCTTTTCTTTCGTTCGGCTTTGGATACGCCGGATATTGTAAGAGCCAGTTCCACGTTGGAAAGCACCGTTTGGTGGGGTATAAGATTGTAGCTTTGGAAAATGAAGCCGATAGAGTGATTTCTGTAAGCGTCCCAGTCTCTGTCTCTGAATTTTTTGGTGGAAACATTATTGATTATAAGGTCGCCCGATGTAGCGTGATCAAGACCGCCTATAATGTTCAGCATGGTGGTTTTTCCGCAGCCCGAATGACCTAAGATTGCAACAAACTCATTTTTCCTGAAGGTAATATTTATACCTTTCAGGGCTTTTATCACGTTGTCTTTGTCTCCGTACTGCTTTACTATGTCTTTTAATTGCAGCATTTATGTATTCCTTCCTTTCATACTTTTTTACATATCCGATTGTTATTTTATTTTCCATATATCCATATGATAATTTATTATACGTTTTATGTCCTGATCATTGGCGGTTTTGGCGGGTTTTATATTCATAGCCCTCATTGTTATATAATTTACAAGGTAAGACAATATAGTTGCTGCCGCCGCGTCAAAGTCCATTTGTTTTATTTCCCCTTCTTCTGCACGCCGTCGTAGAAAATCCGCAAATATTTTTTTATGGCAGTCAGTCAAATCTATTATATTTTTTGGGGAAATAAAATCACATGCGTTGTTTTCTTTAACAATAATCCTTATAATATTTATATTGTTTTCTATTATATCGGTAAAACGGTTAAAGCCCGATATAAGCACTTCTTCGATGGAGAGGCTGCGGTATTGCTCATAGCAACAGCCTTCCGCAGTTTCCTTTCGAACCTTCGTAAAATTTTCGGCGACTATTGTTTGAAAAAGCTCTTTTTTTCCGCCGGGAAAATAATGGTACAGGAGTCCGTCTGCCAGTTCGGCTTGATGGCTTATGGCCCGCACCGAGGTGCCGTTATAGCCGTTTTTGGAAAAAAGCGATTTTGCGGTGGCCAACAGCTTTTGTTTCGTTTTTTCCGCCTGTTCCTTTCTTAATGTTGATTCATCTTTTGTCATACTTAACCTCGGAAATTATTCAACGATCGTTCAATTAATATATTATATTCATATTTTTTCCAATGTCAATAGTAAAGAGGAAATTTTCATTTTATTTACACATCTGATATAAGCGCTGCGCCTTAGTCGGCAAGGGTTTATGTGACTTTGTCGGTAAAGTACCTTCACCTCTCGATTCGATTGAGGGAAAAATTAGCTGCCGAACCTCGGAATTGCTTGTTTATACTAATAACCATTTAAAAACACGATAAAATCCAATCTCTACCAGTAATAC
>CAJUFF010000181.1:0-2011 GCA_910585505.1 uncultured Ruminiclostridium sp.
GGACTCCGAAAGGGAAGTAGGGGAGTCCGAAGGACGGGGGCAACGCCCCCAAAGCCTGTATTTTTTTGCACTGTTTGTAATTTTATTTAAACTTTTTTTGGATTACTATAGTATAAGGATACATATTTCAAGTGCTGACATTAAATGGCATCATAACAGCAAGGTAATTATATAAACGCTAATTATTATAGCTATGATGTGTATTGTTTATAATAAGACAGCAAGACCGCAGCGAGGTGTGCGGTCTTGCTGTAAAATATTATGTAAAACACGGTATCCCGTATTTACATATCAAACATTTACCACTTTAAAAATTATTATCCATCCACTTTCTGAATTGTTCAATATACTCATCTAAGTATTTTTCCTGTTCTTCCTCGTCTTCAATGGAATAATAATCATTATCCAAAAATACATATTTATCAACAATAGTTCCGTTTATAATTCTATACACCGACGGAATCCAGTTTACGGAAAAGTCCTTTTTGATTTTATTATATGTATCTATATCATCCTGTAAAGCGTCCTGCCCGTCTGCACGATTCTTATATTCTTTTATATCAAAATAGTAAAGCCCGTATTTTTCTTCGGTCATGTTTTCAACGATGGGGTGAAATTTTTGACAATCGCGACAATTGTCCCTGCCGATATAAAGAAGGAAATCCGTATTTGTTTCCATAAGTTCATATAATGAATCAAGTTTAATGTTTCGGATATTTTCAAATCTGTCAGTTTCGGAATCCTTAGTAAGCCCAATTAGATTGTTCAGTTTTTCCTCCGTGAAATCCTCGAATAAAAAGCATTCGTCGTTTTTTATACATATAAGATAAGGTGCATAAGGTATATCATACTCTTTTGAAAACAACCTGCCGTCCTCGCTGTCACCGTCTATACAGCGTAAATTTAATTCCGGATATATTTTTCTTATTTGGCTCAGTTTTTCCTTTGCGTCATCACAGGCAGAGCAGTCCTCCACCGCATATAAAACAAATACGGTTTCCCCATCCGAAAGCATGGTTTCGATTTCCGATAAGCTTATGTTTTTGAAAGTGTTTCCCCCGCCGCACCCGCAAATTGTTAAAGCGGATATAATAAACAAAGCTGCTATCATAAAAACCTTTTTCATAAAATGTCTATATCCTTCCGTCCTCAATTTTTATGACTCTGTCAGCTTGCTCCGCCAATTCGGGATTATGCGTTATCATTATTATGGTTCTGTCCGAATCACGGTGAATTTTTTGAAACAGCTCCATAATCTGGGCTGAGTTGTTGGTGTCAAGATTTCCCGTAGGCTCGTCGGCTAAAATAAGATCGGGGTTGTTTACCAAGGCTCTCGCGATTGCCACACGCTGCTGCTGCCCGCCGGAAAGCTGTCTCGGAAAGCTTTTTGCCTTGTCCGACAAACCCACGTCATTCAAAATTTCCTTTACGCGTTTATCCCTTTGCGATTTTTTTATTCCCGCGTATCCCAAGGGCATTTCCACGTTCTCGGCGGCTGTACAGTCGTCCGCTAAATTAAAGGCTTGAAAAACAAAGCCTATTTTTTTGTTTCTGAATGCCGCAAGCTGTTTATACTTTTTATTCAATATATTTTCGTTTTCAAAAAAATACTCTCCTCCCGTAGGCGAATCCATGCAGCCTATTATATTGAGCAAGGTGCTTTTTCCGGAGCCGGAAGCGCCCACTATCGCAACAAATTCGCCTTTTTTTATTTCAAGGTCTATACCGTCAAGCGCTTTAAAAGTATTCGTGCCTGTGCCGTAAACTTTTTCGATATTTTTTAATGTGATCATAAATATTCTTCCTTTCAGTACGGTTTTATACTAATATCGGTTATTCCTTTTTCAAAATTTCGTTCGGCTGCATTTTAAAAAGATTGTAAAGCGCCGCAAGGCTTATGATTATTCCTATTGCCGCATAAATTATCGGCAGGAAAATTGCCAGATTTATGTCTGTGCCGAACTCAAAGACGGTTATCTGTTTGTTTAAAATATTCAGCCCCGTAATTCCT
>CAJUFF010000181.1:2021-4722 GCA_910585505.1 uncultured Ruminiclostridium sp.
CCGATCTCACCGGAAAGTATTACTGTTTCAATTTCGAGAATTATTTCAAGGTACAAATTTGAGTAGGTTGCGCCCGTTACCAACGCCACGGCAAGTTTTTTTCTGCGGTTGTTGAAGATAACGAGGATAAGTCCTATAAAGCCTATTCCGGTTATTATTAACGCAACAGCCGAAAGCGTCTGAAGCATTTTTGCCAGTTGTATCTGACCGCCTGCATAATCTTCAAATACCGAAATTTGAGAAACATATATACATTCTCCTGCCGGGTCTTTTTCCGCAACTAAGTGGCTGCAAATCTGTTTCAATACATCTGTGTCGGTTTTATCGTAAAAGTTTATGCTGAGCATTGTATTATAATACTCGTCGCTTTCGTTGAAGTATTTGTTATACAACTCAATGGGCGCTATCATGACACTGCTTAACGGTGCGGTATTCTGCTCTATATTCTCATACCATGTGTTTGTAAATATATTTACTCTGTCGGTTTTTCCGTTATGTATGCTTTGCGTGGGCTTTACCATATAGCCGTCCTCTTTAGCGAGTGTCAAAAAATCCTGTAGGCGATAATTTATGTTGTCGCCGGAATCACCGAAATTGCTCATCTGTTCCGTTCCATCCGGCGCAAGAATAATTTTTTGTTCCGAAAAATCAAGCATTTTATCGTTTTCATATGCGTTGTGAAAATACTCGTCCGTTACGAACAAAACACTAAAGTTAACGGGATTTCCGTTTTCAATAGCGTGTAAAACACTTCTGACAGCAAATGAAACGGAAAGAATATCATCGTAATTTTCCTTTATCCACGAGTAATCCTCATAAGTCATCGGGGAAGTATTGTAATACTGCAATTCTCCGGTTCTGTCTCCTTTAGATCTTATTTCGTGCAAATAAATGCTGTGGGCGGTGTTGTCATTTTCCAATTCTCCTATGCCCATGCTTAAAGATGAAGCGAGACTTCCGAATACCAGCATCATAACAAAGGAAATGAATATCTGAAACGAAAAAAGTATATATGATTTTTTCTGCCGCCATACATTTTTAAATGCGTTTGAAAACAAGTATTTCATTATACCACCCTCCTTTTTCCGAAAACTCTTTTTACCAGCGCCGAGGATAAAATAAGCACGTATGCAGTACCTATCAAAGTCGTAAGAAGCACTGCCGTAAAGTCGAGATCAAAGGGAAATACCGCAAAAAACGGCATAAATGTTTTTAACAGGAAAATTATAAGTGCATCCATCGCCACTGCAATCAGCATAAGCGCGAAAAGCTGTGTCCAAAGGAAACCGAAAATATTGCCTTTTGCGGCGCCCAACTGCATTCTTATTTTATAGGTTTTCATATCGTTATTTATTTTGTTTACCATAATGTTGGAAATATTCAGTGCGGCATAAATCAATACCACCGAGGCTATAGCCAGCATAATCGCGATTGCAAAATAGGCGTTTTTTAAATCGTTATGTTCCTCGTAATAATCGCTTAATAACATATAGTTTTCCGTATTTAATCCATATTCTTCCAGCAGTTCTTTTATAATTTCCACTCCTTCGTTTTTTACATTGCAGTTTTCTTTAAAAAGTACATGGTATGAATAGAATGTTTCGTATTTTCGGGAAAATGTATCCAAAGGCATAATAACCGATTTGTCTTTTCTAATATATACCCCTTTCAGAATAAATTCCTCTTTACCGAGAATTACCGTATCTCCGGGAAGGCATCCAAGCTCTTTTTGAAGCTCCGATGAAATCAAGCATATGTTATCGCTCCCGTTAAATTCCGATTCTGTAAAGTATTTTCCGTAGAGCATTTCGTAGCCTGTCATTTTATCGTCGCCGGCTTTATAGCCCACCGTTTCGGTTTTGACAATTTTATTTTCCGAAACGATATAATCATGATCTGTAAAAGTGCCTTCCACCATCACATCTATTTGCGGGTGATCGTTCATTGCTTTTTTGGTGTCAATGCGTATTTCTGTATTGCTGAAAATGCCCGCCGTTCTTTCCGGATATGTTGCAACTCCGGCCCATACTTCTTTTATTACAATGTTTCCAATACAGAATACAAGCATGGGGAAAAGCAAGCCTAAGGAGAGGGAGATTATTACCGTAAGGTTTATGAATTTATTGCGAAAAACGCTTTTTAATGCGGATATAAATGTATACATTTTATTCCTCCGTTAGCTTGTATATTTCATTGTTGTTGGTTTCAATAAGCCAAATATAATTATCGTCATATATTAATGATCCATAATATTTTATATCCTTCTTATTTTGTGCATTAATAATTACAGGTTCAGAAAAAAAGGAAGTTACTGTTAGAGAATTTAAGTTTGCATTTGATACTTCCTGAAAACAGTAACTGGAACAGTAAATATCATCGCCATTTGTGGAGATACCGCTTGGGGCGTAACCTGATGGAAGGGTATATTTATTAATTATTTGATAATTTTCAATCTCATAAATATAATTAGTACCAGATTTTGTTTGTAAATTTTCTATAAATTCATAAGTATTTGCAAAATACGTTTTGTTTCCATTTGAAGTTATAACTCCGGTACAATTATTCATAATTACTTTTGGTTTATCTGAACCATTTTCAATACAATAAAGCTTTGCATCTTTTTTCACACACGAATTAACAGTTAAAAAAATAGGCTCAACCCCCAAAGTAGTGGAAAAGGTTAGAAAGGACAAGAAACGGC
>CAJUFF010000182.1 GCA_910585505.1 uncultured Ruminiclostridium sp.
CATAGCATGTTGCTCTACATACCACTTTCAAAGAATGTTTGCATATATGGCAGGTATTCCGCTTTCGGAATATATCCGTCGCAGGCGAATGTCTTTAGCTGCTATCGATCTGCAAAGCGGAACTGAAAAAATTATTGATATTGGTATGAAATATGGGTATTCTTCCCCGACTGCATTTAACAGGGCATTTCAAACTGTGCATGGCATAGCGCCATCAATGGCAAAAAAAGAAGGCGTTCCTATGAAGTTTTATCCCCCTATCAGCTTTAAAATAACCGTAAAAGGAGTAGAAGAATTGAATTATCGCATTGAAGAAAAAGTAGCCTTTCGCATTGTGGGAGTATCTCATCCACTGGATAAGGAAATAGAAAACAATTTCGCAGCTGTACCGCAAATGTGGCAAAATGCAGTTGTAAACGGCACATTAGAAAAAATTGCACCGCTTATGAATAATCAGCCTATGGGTGTCTTGGGTGTAAGCGTGTGCAATGACGAAGAGGACTGGCAATATTTTATAGCGGTATCTTCCTCCGCTGAAATCGACAATTCCTTAGATGAATATGTTGTTCCTGCTTGTACATGGGCTATTTTTAACGGAATTGGTACAGGGATATCCATTCAAGAATTGGAACAACGCATTATAACAGAATGGCTTCCAACCTCTGGATTTGAATTTGCCAATGCTCCTGATATAGAGGTTTACCTAAACCCTGACCCGAATGATACGCAATATGAAGTTTGGCTGCCAATCAGAAAAATATGAGGTTACAACATGATAAATAAAAATTATGATGAATTTTTAGAGACTACCGGTGCAAGCAGAAATCTCGTAGAAGATATAAATAATCTTCTTCTGGATAGCAACTGCAAACGTGAAATCAAAGCAGCTAAAAGCGGTTTTACTGTTTCCTATCTTTTTCGGGATACAAAAAAGACATTAGCTACTTTCGTTTGCAGAAAAACGGGAATAAAGATTAGAATTTTCCCACAGCATCTTAATGAGTACATGGGGTTTTTAGATACGCTTCCGGCAAAGAGGAAAAAAGAAATTGCAAAAGCATCTGTCTGCAAACGCCTTGTGAATCCTAATGACTGCAATCCTAAATGTGTTATGGGATATGAATTCATCATGGATAAGGAATGCTATCAAAAATGTAGATATATGGCTTTCATGCCTTCTATAACCGATGAAAGCACACCTTATATCAAAAGATTTTTACAAAATGAACTGTTGCAGTAAAATGATAAAATCGTCCAACGGAAAAAAACGTTGTTCGGCGGCAAAGTTTTCATGCGTCCGACAGAATAAAGATAGCCTAATGGCGGTTTTGAATAAAATCACTGTAAATCTTGTTATGTATACTTGTTTTTATCGATATAAAGATAGGATAAAATTATGCATAGCGTGAGAATATAAGAGATGCCGGATTGTAAAATGGTGTCTTCAGAGACGGGAATGTTTGGCGACGAAAAACTGGAAAGCTTTGAGAATTGGTTTTCACGTCAAAAGACGAGTTTATTTCCAAAGAACTTTTTTGTTTTTGGACGGCAGCGGGTTTCGTTGGATTTGTTTATACGAGGAATGAATGGACGTACCAAAGGAATTTGATATAATTGACTTTCAGGGCGGTCTTTACACTGTGGCAACGGATATTGATCAAAAAACAGATATGGAAGCCTTGAAAAGAGAAATTGACGTTTTTTTGGAAGAAAACAGATTTGAACGGGATTGTTCCCGCCAGGAGCTTGGAAATGTTATAATTTCGTCCACTGCACATAAAATAATGGGGTATGACCAAATGGATTATTATTCTCCCATAAAAGCTAAATCTTTAATTTAAAAAAATTTTTCCTTAATTATTGAAATTTTAAGAAAAAAGTAGTATAATGAATATAAGTATTTTCTGCGTTAAATTTCAACAGGAAAGGAATGATCAAATATGAAGGCTGATTTACATTGCCACACCACCTTATCCGACGGCTCTTTGGGAATCGAGGAGGTGATCGCGCAGGCAAAGCGCAACAATATAGATTATCTTGCCATAAGTGATCATGACTGCCTTTCCTCAATTTCAAGAGCGGTGGTTTTAGGTCAGCGATATGGTATTGAGATAGTTCCCGCAGTCGAGTTCTCGGCATTTGACGGAAAAAGGGAAAGCAAGGCTCATATATTGTGCTATATGCCTCAGAAGCCTGACAGACTTGAGGGTCTGTGCATCAGAAACAGCGAAATGCGCCGTCAAAGAGGAAAGAAAATGGCTATGAAGGTGTTGGAGCGCTATCCCATCACACTGGAAAATATAGTTAAATATTCCGCCGGAAGCAAGGCGATATATAAGGGTCATATAATGCACGCCTTGATGGATTACGGCTATACCACCGAGCTTTACGGTGATGTATACGATGAGCTTTTCGATTCAAAAACAGGCATATGTGCCGATGAGGTTAGCAACGAAACAATGGCTAATCCGGAGATACATTTTGTTCTTGAGCTTATTCATTCTTCGGGCGGGTTGGCGGTAATGGCTCATCCGAGAGTTTTTGACAATTTTGACCTTATCGAGGAGCTTGCCAAAGACGGAAAGCTGGACGGTATAGAGGTCTGGCATCAGAGCTTAAGACAGGGGGACGAAGAGATTCTGCTTGGCATATGTGAAAAGTACGGACTTATTCCTACAGGTGGAAGTGATTTTCACGGTTTTTACAATCACTATCCCATTTCAATAGGCTCCAATCTTACTCCGGAGGAATCGCTGAGGAAAATTCTTGATCATAAATAAAAGATCATATCATACTATAGTTAAGAAGGTCATACATAATGGATGTTAAAGAAGAAGCACTGAAAAAACACTATGAATGGAAGGGAAAAATCGAAGTGGTTTCCCGCATTCCGATAAAAACAAAGGAGGATCTTGCTCTCGCTTACACTCCCGGCGTAGCGGAGCCTTGCCTTAAAATACACGATAATTCCGAATTATCTTTTGAACTCACAAGAAGGTCTAATCTTGTAGCGGTTATAACCGACGGAACGGCAGTGCTGGGCTTGGGAGACATAGGCGGGCTTGCGGGTATGCCTGTTATGGAAGGAAAGTGCTGTCTGTTTAAGGAGTTTGCGGGGGTTGACGCTTTTCCTCTTTGCGTCAAAAGCAAGGATACGGACGAGATAGTTCGTACCATAGAGCTTATAAGCGACAGCTTTGGCGGCGTCAATCTTGAGGACATTGCCGCCCCGCGTTGTTTTGAAATAGAGAGGAAGCTAAAGGAAAGGCTTGATATACCTGTTTTTCACGACGATCAGCACGGAACGGCGGTGGTGGTGGGCGCGGCGCTTATTAACGCGGCCAAATGTGCGGGAAAGAGTCTGTCCGAGCTTACGGTAGTGATAAACGGCGCAGGGGCGGCAGGTATCGCTATAGGCACATTTCTGATCAGCCTCGGCATAAAAGATCTTATTATGGTAGACCTGTGCGGTATAATAAACCGTGACGAAAATTACGATAACGCCGCTTATTCCGAAATAGCTATAAAGTCCAATCAAAATGTCAAAAAAGGGACGCTTGCGGATGCGGCGAAGGGGGCGGACGTTTTGATAGGCGTTTCCCGTCCCAGACTTTTTACCGATGAAATGATAGCTTCAATGGCCGATAAGCCGATTGTGTTCGCGATGGCCAATCCGGTACCCGAAATAATGCCCGATGACGCAAAAAAAGCGGGAGCGTATATAGTTGGGACGGGCAGAAGCGATTTTCCCAATCAGATAAACAACGTTCTTGTGTTTCCGGGTATTTTCAAGGGCGCTCTTTCCGTTAGAGCGAAGGAAATAACCGAGGAAATGAAGATGGCCGCGGCTTATGCCATAGCCTCGTCGGTACCCGACGAAGAAATTACTCCCGAAAATATCATTGCAAGTCCTCTTGACAGAACGGTTGCGGATAAAGTCGCCGAAGCGGTGGCGAAAGCATGGAAAGCGTAAAAACCGCGTATTGGTTATCTGAAAATTTTATTTGAAAAACAGAGTAAATTGTACTCAAAAAGAAAGGCGGATAAAAATGACTTTTGAATACACACCCAAGGGAGTATGCTCCCGCAAAATGATTATTGAAGTTGAAAACGACACCGTAAAAAGCTTAACCGTTATCGGCGGCTGCCACGGAAATTTACAGGGAATTTCCAGCCTTGTAAAAGGAATGAAGGTGGACGAAGTAATAAACAGACTCGACGGTATAGACTGCGGCGGGAAGGGAACCTCATGCCCCGCTCAGCTCGCTTTGGCGCTTAAGCAGTATAAGGAGAGGCAGTAATGCGAGATGTCGGCGTAATTGACGAAACGGCAGAATACTGGGACTTATATGATATAAATATCTCCCTTTTCAGAATTGTGTACCCAGTGGGAAATGACATATAAATATATATGGTATATGATAGATAAAGATTTTACAATCAAATATATAAATCGGAATTTAGGAGATAATAGAATGATATTGTTAATTGTTGATACTCAAAATTTAATTATGACTAATGATTTATACGAATTTGAGATTTTTGTATATCGTATTAAAACACTAATCAAAGAGGCGCGCAATAATGGTATAGAAGTTATTTATGTTAGACATGATGATGGTGCTGGACAGAAATTAACGAAAGGCGCATTAGGCTATGAAATATACGAAGAATTTCAGCCAATGCCAAATGAGC
>CAJUFF010000183.1 GCA_910585505.1 uncultured Ruminiclostridium sp.
GCTTCAGGCAGGCGGGCTCTACGCGGCAAAGTATATTTTAAGGGTCCATCCGCATATGCCGGACGGCCCCTTCTCATGGCTTTGGCGCTTACAGCGCTAAAAGTGCCGTAAGACTAAAATATATCAGTACAATAACGCCCAAAACAATCCGGTAATATCCGGCCTTCACTTTGGAAATGGTATCCACGGCAATACGTCCGTTTTCGGCTATGTCAACCTCAAACCCGGCTTCCGACAGTATCGCCGCAGCTATCTCCTGATTCAGCGGATTGTCTTCGGTAAGCAAAATACGTCCTTCTCTTATCCTTCTCTCCGTATTATTTTCTTTTTCTTCCTTAAGATCGGCGGAAACCACGGCTCTCAGACAAGTGCTGAGTTCCGACATAAACAAAGGCTTTTCGCAGAAAGCCGTAACCCCCGCCTCCTTGGCTTCCTCTTCAATATCCGACCAGTCATAAGCGGTCAGAACGATAACCGGAACGTCCTCACCCGTTTCCTTTCTTATCCTTCTGGTCACTTCAATGCCGTTCATATCCGGCAGCAGCCAGTCGATTATGTAAACGCTGTAATTATCGTTATGACTTACCGCCTGCTTTGTGCGAAGAACAGCCTCTTTTCCCGAAAGCGTCCAGTCCGGACGCATACCGATCTGCTGAAGCATTCCCGAAACGCTGTCGCAAGTATTGAAGTCATCGTCTACCACCAATGCGCGGCAGTTTTTAAGCTCGTCTATTACCGGAGACAGCTTGATATCCGAATCAATACGGAAAGTAAATGAAACGGTTACCTCGGTTCCTACTCCCTGTTCGCTTTTGATTGTTATGTTGCCGTTCATCATATCCACAATATTTTTGGTAATAGCCATTCCGAGACCGGTACCTTGTATACCGCTTATTGTGGAGTTCCTTTCTCTTTCAAACGGTTCGAATATGTGGTCAACAAATTCCCTGCTCATGCCTATACCCGTATCTTTTATATGGAATTCGTAGTTTGCACAGCCGGAATCAACACTCTGTTTTTCTACAATGCGAAGGCTTACTATACCTCCGGCGGGAGTATATTTGACGGCATTGCTGAGAAGATTCAGCAGTACTTGGTTAAGCCTCAGCTTGTCACACAATATTTCCTCATCAAAAACATCTACCGCGTCAATATACAGCTCCAGTTGTTTTGCCGTGATGTCCGCGTGTAGTATGTTCCTAAGCCCGTGGAGTACTTCGGGAAGACTGCAGTGCTTTTCGTCCAGATGCATTTTTCCGCTCTCGATTCGGCTCATGTCCAGAACGTCGTTTATAAGACTCAGAAGGTGATTTCCCGAAGTCATTATTTTTTTCAGATACTCTTCTACCTGTTCCTTATTGTTTATATGCGTTATCGCCAAAGTGGTAAAACCTACTATAGCGTTCATCGGAGTGCGTATATCGTGAGACATATTGGAAAGAAATACGCTTTTTGCCTTGCTTGCTCGGTTAGCCTGCATCAGCGCGTTCTGAAGCAATGCTTTTTGCTCCATATCGCTGCGCACCTCTTCGTCAATGCTTCTGAATCCGATAACAATATCCTTGGAAACGCTGTGACTCCAGCTGCCTATGCGCACGACCTTCATCTGATAGTAGATGATTTCTCCGTCATTATAAGTACGGTAATTGACATGAAAAAGCTTTTTTTCCTCAAGCGCGCTTTTTATCCTCTCCGCATCCACCGCCTGACGCATAAGCTCCTTGTCTTCCTCATGGACATAACTGTCTATATAAGTATCCATGCTTTGTTTAAGAAAAATTTCGTTTCCGAATATTTCGTCCAAGGAGTGATTATGAGTATCGTCCACACGAAGGAGACTACCGCTTCCCGTCTGTATATCAAAGTAACACACAAGATTAAAGTCCGTACTCAGCGCCTTAACCAGTTCTGCCTGACGCTTTTTGGCCTCCTCGAGTAATTTGTCTTCCTTTATCTTGTTTGCGGTATTATCAAGCAGAAAGCGCTGATAAAGCAGTTCGCCGTTCTTTTTTATAAGCTTGACGTTGCCCATTACATGCAGAATATTGCCGTTTTCATGTTTGACGCGATATTCCACACCTATGCTGTCGCCTTCTTTTTCCAGCTTTGCTATGCTTTCACGAAGCTTTTCCTTGTCCTCTTCGATTACGGACGGCGCAATCATATTAAATCCTTTTGCCAACATATCCGCCGTACTCTCATATCCTAAAATTTTAAGTGCGGCGGGGTTTATGCTTATTATTCTGGCACCGTCCATAGAATGGCACATTATTCCGCAGTTCAAAGACATAAACAGCGTTTCCAGCGTAAGATTCTTTCCTTCAAGGTCAATCTCATATTTGCGCTCCTGTGTTATGTCTATTCCCACTCCGACAGTGCCCATAACGCTGCCGTCCAGATCGTACAGAGGGGATTTATATGTGGTAAGCAGCATTGTGCTGTTGCCCGTTTTAACCGTTTCTTCGGCAACGCAGGTCTTTCTTGTCCTCATTACCTCCATTTCGGATTCTATGCAGGCCGGGTCGTCATGCTCCACATCCCATATATAGGCGTGTCCTCGTCCCTCCACCTGTTTTTTTGTCTTGTTTACGGTGCGGCAAAAACTGTCGTTTACTTTTTCGTGTATTCCGGTCTTGCTTTTGAACCACACAAGATTCGGCGTATTGTTTATAGCCGCGTCAAAAAGCTGACAGTTTTCCCAATAATCCTTGCTTGTCTTATAATTAAGCTGCCATCTCAAAAAACGGAATCTTATCTCACTTTCGGTCATGGGAAGACGCCATATATCGTTTATGTATTCAAAGTATTCTTCCAAATCACTGATGTCCGTTTCATCGGAAAACAGAATAAGTTCCGAATTTTCCCCCTTGTACCTTGTCAGCGCGGAAAGAGTTTTCTTAGCGCCGGAGGGGCCGACATAAGCAAAAATAACGTCCGAACCCGCAGCAATCGCTTTATCCGCCGTATCTCCCTCAACAAAGTAATGTGAAAAATTTTCCATAGGCGGCATTGACATAATTATTTCTTTAACGCCGCTTTCCTTTAATCCGACAATGTAAAACCGAACATTGCACTGATACATAACCGTTCCTCCGTATTATTTACATTCGAGCGTAGCTTTGGCAAGCTGTCGGAATCGCACTGCAATTCCGAGGTTAAAATTGGGGAAAATCCCCGCCGAACCGAAAAGTGGAACACGCCGCCTGTAAAAAGGGGGAATATCCGGCAGCGGTTATATAAATAAAATAATATTAATCAAGTTTACAAATAAAAATTATAACAAAAAAAACAAAAAAAGTCAAGAATATAAAGTTTTTATTTTAAAGGCATTTTCTAAAGCTTTGTTGTGAACATTAACGTTAGCGTAATAAGGAAAAATATCCGTTACTACTTGCAGTCCAATCTGTTTTATGATATAATAACCTCAGGCTGCGGAAAGAGGAAATTTTTATTTTAGGGTTTGTTTGAAAATAGAGGAAATGACGGATATTTGACCCAAAATGGTTAGCTTCAAGGAAAAAACGCGCAGTCAAACCGTCGTTTGACGAGGCTTTTTAACGCGGAAGATGATCGTTTTGGGGCGAAAAGACGGCGTTTCCGCTTTTTCAAACAAGACCTAATGTCTGAGAACATTTTATCTTTATAATTGGTAAAATTTGTCGAAAAAGCTCATACAATATCTTGTGCAAACGGGTATCAGTTTAACGGGAGAATTATAATGCTTAAATACGGAATATGGGACCTTCCGGGTCTTGACTATTTTTTATCCAAAAACACATTTAAAGGGAGTA
Source organism: uncultured Ruminiclostridium sp. (assembly GCA_910585505.1). Classification (GTDB taxonomy): domain Bacteria; phylum Bacillota; class Clostridia; order Oscillospirales; family Ruminococcaceae; genus Ruminiclostridium_E. The sequence goes on from CAJUFF010000183.1 coordinate 3,792, forward strand.
GGGATAAGTTTCGCTTTATCGCCGAGGGTGGAGAGAATATCAAGGTGTATTACTGGCCTGAGGATATTTGCTTTGAACTGGCGGAGGACATAACCGAAAAGGAGTTTCCTATGAATGAACAGTCGCTGTACGATATAAACGATTATCTAAGCAGCGAATATAAGCGGGTTAAGGACGATATGAAAGAATCGGACAGAATCAGCTAAACACTCTATACACGGCGTACATGCTTTCCGAATAATTATAATGATTTTTCCATATATTTTATTAAAAAGATATGGAGGTAATGTGACGTGTATGACCGTGAAAAAGCTGTTGCCTACGCCAGAGAATGGGCGTTTTCAAGAAATCCCGAATATTACATTTTCGATGAGATAGGCGGAGACTGCACTAATTTTGTATCCCAATGCCTTTATGCGGGAAGCGGAGTTATGAATTACACACCCGATTTCGGCTGGTACTATATAAGCCCCGACGACCGAAGCGCCGCATGGACCGGCGTTCAGTACTTTTACAATTTTCTCACCACCAATGAGGGGAACGGACCTTACGGAAAAGAGCTTCCGCTCGCTCTGGCACAGGCGGGTGATGTGATTCAGCTTTCCTTTGACGGAATAAGCTTCGCTCACACACTTATAATAACAAGAATAATATTGTTTCCGACCCCGCGCAGTATCCTTTTGGCCGCTCATACTAACGATGCTTTTGACCGTCCTCTTAATACCTATGAATATGAAGCGGCAAGGCTTATACACATTTCGGGCGTAAGGGGGCAGTAACCGCTTTTAGGCAACACCGCGCAATGATCGCCTGACGGCTTTGCGTGCGGCTTGCTTGCATATTTGCGTCAT
>CAJUFF010000184.1 GCA_910585505.1 uncultured Ruminiclostridium sp.
TAATAACCATTTTGACTATGATTTTATCCTGTGTCAAAATGGTTATTAGTATAATACTAATATCTATCGGTTTTGACTATAGATTTTGTTATATTTTGTCTACAGTCAAAACAGAGTTTAGTATAATTTCCCATCGACAACAAAATTTTTCTGTACCTTGATCAAAGATTAGTATAAAACTGCTGACAAAAAAAGAAGCCCGTCACGAGCTTCTTTTTTGTCAAAATTAAGAAAAATTACTTTCTCTTCTTGGCAATAACAACCGCACCGCCTGCGAGAACGGCAATAGCAGCTACAACGGCTACGCCTTCAATACCTGTATCGGCATTACCCTTATCAGTGGCGGGAGTGTTGGTGGTATCACCGTTGGGAGCGGCAGTAGTCTCTGCGGGAGCAGCTTCGGTAGCGGCCTCTGTTTCAGCTTCGGTAGTGGCCTCTGTTTCAGCTTCGGTAGTGGCCTCTGTTTCAGCTTCGGTATTAGCTTCGGTAGTAGCTTCTGTTTCAGCCTCGGTAGTTTCGGCAGAGTCATTTCCGGTAATTACATTGCCGTCTTTGTCAAGAACTTCAATGTTATCAACAGACAACTTTTTTGTTGACCAGTCAACAAGCCAAAGCTGAGCATATTCATCACCAGCCGCGAAAATAGGAGCGTCGTTCTGCCATGTAACGGTTCCGTTTTCAAGGTCGGCGATAATTTCCTTGTCGACTCTGCCCCACTCAACCTGCTTCCAGCCGGTGGAATTAGAATTTGCTACTACAGCGCCGCCGAGCCAGGTGCCCTCATCGGCAACATCGGCAGCGTCAAATGTAACGTAAAACTTTACACCGCAAACGGTTGTAATGTCAACGCCCGCGTCAACCGCCCACTGAGCCTTTCCGTCGTTGGCAATGAGATACAAAGTAGCGCCGTGGTTGCCTTCAACGTTTGTCTCATAGTAATCGGCGATATTAACCGCGCTTGCGCTTGCAGCCATAGCGGTAACAGCCAAAGCGGAAGCTGCAACGCCGGCTAAAATTTTCTTCATTTTCATGAAAAATTCCTCCAATTTTTAATATAAGCAAAAAGCTTACTTTTTATTATACCTTATACGCTTACAAAATTCAATTGGCATTTTCTCCAATATATAGTGCAATTAAACGGAAATTTTGCCAACTTTTTCGCCGTATACAGTATAATAAGTAGTCACGTCCTATATTAAAAAAGTTTCAAATTCAAAAAAAGAAAGCGAAAAAGCATCTTTGTCTTTGCCGTTTTTCGCTTTCTTTTTAGTTATTTTGCGTAGTCAACCGTCCGCGACTCTCTGATCAGATTTATCTTGATCTGTCCCGGATAATCAACCTCCTGCTCAATTCTCTGGGCAATTTTTCTTGCCAGCAAAGTCATCTCCTCGTCATTGACAATTTCCGGCTTGATAAGTATTCTTACTTCTCTGCCCGCCTGAATGGCATAGGATTTCTCCACGCCATCGTAATCGGTACAAATTTCCTCAAGCTTCTGCAATCTCTTGATATAGCTTTCGTAATTCTCGCTTCTCGCGGCCGGTCTCGCCGCGCTTATGGCGTCGGCAGCCTGTACAAGAGCAGCTATAACGGTTCTGCACTCCACATCGCCGTGATGTGCCTCCACCGCGTGTATCACTTCGGGATTTTCTTTGTATTTCTTACATACCTCAACACCGATAACTACATGGCTTCCCTCAATTTCATGAGTAAGCGCCTTGCCTATGTCGTGAAGAAGACCGGCGCGTCTCGCCATAGTCGCGTCTACGCCCAACTCGCTGGCCATGATACCCGCCAGGTGCGCCACCTCTATGGAATGTATCAAAACGTTCTGACTGTAAGAAGTTCTGAAATGCAGCCGTCCAAGCAGTTTTACCAATTCAGGGCTGAGACCGTTGACATTGGTTTCGAGACAGGCGTGCTCGCCCTCTCTCTTGATTTTCTGCTCAACCTCGCGTTTCGCCTTCTCTACCATTTCCTCAATGCGCGTGGGATGAATTCTGCCGTCCTGAATAAGTCTTTCAAGGGAAATTCTCGCGATCTCTCTGCGTACCTTATCATGGCTAGAAAGCGTGATAGCCTCCGGAGTATCGTCTATTATGAGATCAACCCCTGTGAGCTGTTCAAGAGTACGTATATTGCGTCCTTCCCTGCCGATTATTCTTCCCTTCATTTCGTCGTTGGGCAAAGGCACCACCGACACGGTCATTTCCGACACCGTTTCCGACGCCAACCTCGAAATAGCCAGCGCTATCATGGAACGCGCCCTATCATCGCAGTCGTCCTTAAGCTGCTGCTGATACGCCAGCACCTTTACCGCTTTTTCATGGGTAAGCTCACTGTCAAGCTGCGCCAAAAGAAGCTCCTTAGCCTGTTCGGAAGTATACCCGCTGATTTCCTGAAGCTTTGCCTGCTGCTCTTCCTTCAGTGCCTCCGCCTCCGCAAGTTTCTTTTTGGCATTTTCGTTGCGTGATGTAAGACTTTCCTCAAGTCTCTCGATTTTGTCTGTTTTGCGGTCTAAATTTTCTTCTTTTTGGAGCAGCCTGCGTTCCGATTTGGCAACCTCCGCCCTTCTCTCCTTTAATTCTTTTTCCGCATCGCCGCGCTGCTTCTGAATTTCCTTTTCCGCGTTCTCTCGGAGCTTGTAGCTTTCTTCTTTCGCTTCAAGAAGAGCGGTTTTCTTAGCGGTAGCCGCCTTTTCCTTAGCTTCGGAGACTATTCTTGCCGCTTCTTTTTCCGCCGACTCAATTGTTGCCTCATCCTGCTTCTTTTTGGCATCAAGCACCTTGCGGTACACCACAAAGCCGACCGCCGCGCCCACAGCAAGTGCGGCGACAATGAGAACTATTGCCAACCAAAGTTCCAAATGCCTTATCCTCCTTTTTAAAATAATCCCGGTTACGTGAAAAAATCCCATAAACCAAGGTTCAAAGGCAAAGCAAATGAAACAAGGTAAATGATTTATAAGTCGGAAAATCCGATATTTTAAAAACGGCGCATACCTGCAAAAACAAAGCGTTTTTCGTCCCGAAGCACAAAATAAAACCGCCCCGCGGCACGCAAATGCGCCGAATTGACTTGTAAAAGTGGGATTATATGTAACCTAAAACGCATATAGCGTGAATAAAAAAATAAAAAACTGTATGTAAAATAAACGGCGCACACAACCACCTTATTTCACATATATAATTTTACGGCATTTTTAACAAAATGTCAAGGGTTTCTTGTACAAAACACGAAATTTTTGTAAAAAATTTTGAAGAATTTTGCGATAAACTTGACAAACCCTAAAAAAAATGATATACTGTTTTCACGTTAAAAAATATTTTCCCCGATTCCTTTGCCGGCATGATGGAATTGGCAGACGTGCCGGACTCAAAATCCGGTGGTAGCGATACCGTGTGGGTTCAAGTCCCACTGCCGGCACCACATCATTTGAAAAATCGTCCTCGGTTTTACCGAGAACGATTTTTCAAATTGGTATCAATAACACAGCGGCAAGTTGCCGCTCTCAATCCCAATAAATACTCATTGGAAATTTTTAGTTTTTGCTGTAAGGTTATATATAAATCTTTTAACAGTAAATAAATCGCATTTTTTGACTGCGGGAGATGTACAAAATGCAGAAAATGGTTTATCTTAGCAACAGCAGAGATTATACTGAACAGGGCGATGTTAATGAAAACAAGTACTTTGCCCGACTTAACGAGATGCTTGAACATGGGTGGAAAGTATCACATATCACGCCCAATACGGTCGCGATTGACAATGCCAATGACCCATCGCGAAAAGAGAGTTTCAGCGCGCTTATTCTGCTTGAGAAAGACGACAATAACAAGTGAAACTACGAAAAAATTCCCAATGAAAACGTTCATTGAGAATTTTTAGTTCTTGCCGTAAGGTTATTGCGCAATTTTTTTGGTCACGATATCACACATCATTTGAAAAATCGTCCTCGGCAAAACCGAGGACGATTTTTTGCAAAAGAGAAAAGCCTTGTCTGTCGCCTTGCTCGTTCTCAGCTTGTTTACGCGCCGGTTTTTTGTATCTGTCAATCCCCCCGCTTTTACATCCCGCCCATCTCCGCCAAAACGATTAAAAATTAACAAAGCTTTATGTATGGAACTCGATTTTTTACATCCCCTTGACGATTTAAAATCAGCTTCACCAACAATTCTTAAAATTTTAGCACAGCTTTTCAATTTATTGATACGTTTTTTCGCTTTACCTCAAGCAATTTTTTTCTTTCGGGCGGCATAAAAAGTATTATTAATACTGTTAACCAATTAAAAATTGGAAAAATGGTTTTTAATTGGTTAACAGTGTTTCGGGTGTAATAACCATTTTGACTATGATTTTATCCTGTGTCAAAATGGTTATTAGTATAAGCTTATTTGCCGTGTTGTCAAAATTCTTATTTCTTTTTAATATTTTACTTTTCTACAAAATTTTTCTTTTTTTTACATTTTATCTTGAAATTTTTTCAAAATATGTTAAAATATATATAGAAATATTTAAAATATTGGCTCAACCCCCAAAGTAGTGGAAAAAGTTCCGGAATTATGATATAATATTAA
>CAJUFF010000185.1 GCA_910585505.1 uncultured Ruminiclostridium sp.
TGGAATCTCGTGACTGGAGTTCAGACGTGTGCTCTTCCGATCTTGAGCCAAATCCCGCCGGAAATCCAACCGCACAGCACTCAATTATTCCTCCCATGGAATCAAGTGATTTACGCGCATTATCAATAATGCTTCTCATTTTTATGTCGGCATCGGGATTAAGTACGGGAAGATACCTTGTTTTGACTTCTCTGAGCAGGTTTGCTGAAACGTTTATTGGATCAAACGGAAAATCCTTTTCGCTTCCCACCGAATAAATATGAGCGGCGACGGTAACGCCTCTTGTTTCGAGAAGTTGTTCGCAAACAGCACCCAAAAAAACAAGGGGAGCGGTAAGTCTTCCGGAAAAATGTCCTCCCCCGCGGGGATCATTGGCTCCTTTGTATCTTAAAAAACCCGTATAGTCGGCGTGTCCCGGTCTGGCAAGTCCTGAGATGCTTTCATAATCGGAGGAATGTTGGTCATTGTTTTTTATTACTGCGCACAGAGCTTCGCCGGTGGTTTTTCCGTTGTAAAAGCCGCTGATGATTTCAGGTATATCTGTTTCACCGCGCGTGGTGCTGGTGCCGTCTTTTTTGGGGGCGCGTCGGGACATAAAGCCGTATATGCGTTCAAGGTCAAGCTCCTCCCCTGCGGGAAGATTGTCTATAACCGCGCCTATCGCCTTTCCGTGAGACTCGCCAAACACGGATAGGGAAAGGGAACCGATGCTAATTGATGATGACATCTGTTATACCTCCCAACAATCGAAAATCCTCGAAAAAACGGGGATATGACTTGGCGACACATTCGGCGCCGGTTATAGTGACTTTTCCTTTTGAACGGGCGGCGGCTATCGCCAAGGACATTGCTATACGGTGATCGTTATACGAATCGCATATTCCACCGTTCAGACTTTTTACGCCCTCTACTGTCAGGCTGTCCTTGTTTTCAGTGACCTTAGCCCCTAACTTGTTTAGTTCGGTAGAAATTGCCGACAAGCGGTCGCATTCCTTGATTCGCAGCCTTCCACATCCCGTAATATGTGAAATCCCCTCCGAAAATGAAGCCAGAACGGTCAGAATGGGCACCAGATCTGGTATTTGCGAAGCGTCAACGTCAAAAGCGCGTCCCCCCGCGTTTTTCACTATATCGAGAATAGCGCGGTCGCCTTGAAGGCTGTTTGGATTAAGACCCTCTATTTCAATTTCTGAGCCTATCGCGTTTGCCACTGCGAAAAAAGCCGCCTGCGACATATCGGCCTCTATCTCGGTTTTTTGCGGAGCATAGCTTTGCCCGCCTTTTATAAAATACCCTTGAGGAATTTCGTCAATCCTTATACCTGATTTTTCAAGCTCCGCTATTGTCAGATCCACATACGGCTTTGATTGCAGCGGGGTGGTGAGGATAAGGCGGCTGTCTCCTTCAAGAATCGGCAGAGCAAACATAAGTCCGCTTATAAACTGCGAGGAAATATCTCCTTCAAGGCTGTAATCACCCGCACAAAGCCTGCCAGAAATACGATATGGCATTGACCTTGCTTCAAATATTATACCATTTTTTGTAAGCTCTGTAAAGTAGGGAGTGATTGGTCTTTCGGGAAGTTTTCCTTTTCCGTGAAATTCCGTTCTGCAGCCCAACGCCGCAGCTACTGGAAGGAGAAATCTTAAAGTGGAACCGCTTTCGCAGCAGTCGGCCACGGCGGTTTCGGAGGGGACTTTTATTCCTTCTACTATTGTAAAATCGTCCTCGCTGTATATTTTTGCACCCAATGATTCCAGAATATTTATTGTGGCTCTTGTGTCGGCACAGTCAAGCAGGTGTTTTATCTTCGATTTTCCTTTGGCAAGAGCGGCGCGGATAAGGGCGCGGTGAGAAATGCTTTTGGAGGAGGGAACGGCTGTTCTCCCCGAAAGCTTGGAGGGTGTTATTGTGATTTTTTTTGTCATATTAACTCCAGAAGATCTTTATATTCTTTAAGAGAAAGGGTCAATACTTCACTTTTTCCTGTTTGGTGGCAAATAATAATCCTTATTTTGTCAGAGGTTCGTTTTTTGTCGCCTACGGAAAGAGAATAAAGGCTGTCCGCGCTTATATCCGAAAAAAAAGGAAGGGAATTTGCTTCCAGACAGGATTTAAGCTTTTCAGAAGTGCCTTTTTGTACTTTTCCCTGTTTTTCGGCGGCAAGCGTGATCATATACATCCCCATTGCTACTGCTTTTCCGTGGGGTACAGTACCGTATCCCATATACTTTTCAATGGCGTGTCCGAGGGTATGTCCGAAATTAAGAATCATACGCTCTCCGGTATCAAATTCGTCATTCTGAACCACATCGCGCTTTATGCTGACGCATTCGGCTATTATATCTTCGATATTCTCCTTTGCTATGCCGCCGGAAAGTTTTTCAAAAAGCGAAGCCGAGCGTATCATACCGTATTTTATCACTTCGCCCATTCCCTCGGCAAAAATATCGTCGGAAAGAGTGGACAGCGTGTCAGTGTCGGCTATTACCAATAACGGTTGTTTAAAGCAGCCCACCAGATTTTTTCCCGCATTGATGTTTACCGCTGTTTTTCCGCCAACGGAGCTGTCCACCTGCGCCAACAGAGTTGTGGGTATCTGTACATAATCCACCCCGCGAAGATATGTTGCCGCGCAGTATCCCGTAAGGTCTCCTACTACTCCTCCTCCTAAAGCTATCAGAAGGTCTGATCTTGTAATATCATTTTCGGACAAAAAATTATACAGTCCTATAAGCTGCTGATGGGACTTTGACGCCTCGCCGCTGGGAACAACGAATTTAACGGCGTTAAAGCCGCTTTTGTTAAGAGAGTCAAGAACTTTTCTTCCATACAGTACGTCAACGGTTTCGTCGGTAACCACGGCGCATTTTTTTGCGTCCGTCGCCTTTGATACAAGCTCTCCGCATTTGTCCAACAACCCTTTTCCTATCAGAATATCATATGCGGAAGCGGTTTTAACGCAAATTTTTCTCATTGCTGTGTACCTACCGTTTTGCCCATAACAGAAGCGATTGAAGAACATTTTTTAACACAGGCGGAAAAATGCTTTGGAGTAAGTGACTGTGCGCCATCGCACAGTGCTTTTTGGGGATTGTTGTGTACCTCGATGATAAGACCGTCCGCGCCGGCTGCAACCGCTGCCATTGACATAGGTTCCACTAATTCATATTTGCCCGTAGCGTGGCTGGGATCTATTACAACCGGAAGATGGCTTAAGGATTTGATAACAGGTACGGCTGAAATATCCAAGGTATTTCTTGTTTGTGTTTCAAAAGTTCTTATTCCTCTTTCACACAGAATTACATTCGTATTTCCTCCTGCGAAAATGTATTCGGCAGACATAAGCAGCTCTTCGATAGTGCTGGAAAGTCCTCTTTTAAGCAGAATTGGCTTATTGCATTTGCCTAATTCCTTAAGCATTTCAAAATTCTGCATATTTCTGGCGCCCACCTGAATTACGTCCACATCGGCAAATAAGTCAAGGTGAGCCAACGACATAAGCTCGGTTACTATGGGGAGTCCCGTGGCTTTTTTCGCCTTAAGGAACAGCTTTAATCCTTCTCCGCCTAGACCCTGGAAGGAATAGGGGGAGGTTCTCGGTTTAAAAGCCCCTCCTCTTAAGAGATTTGCTCCTGCTTCTTTTACCTTCATGCAGGTGTCAACTATCTGCTCTTCTGTTTCTATGGAACATGGACCCGCTATTACCGCAACATTTCCGTCGCCTATTTTAGTGTTTCCCACCGAAATTACGGTATCCTCCGGATGAAATTTTCTGTTTACGCCCTTGTACGGTTCCTGAACACGCTGTACCGATTCAACTATTTCCTGAGCTTGAATAGCTTCCATATCTATCTTGTGCGTATCGCCGATAAGTCCCAAAATTGTGGTATGTTCGCCGCGTACCTCGTTGATTATGATGTTTTGAGCCTCAATTCCGCGGCAAAGTTCGTCCACCTCGGTTTTCGGTGCTCCCTTTTTAAGAATAATGATCATTTTATTGTCTTCCTTTCGTTTATTGTTTTTGTTTAAGGTATCAAAAAATGCCCGCACCGTTGAGATGCAGGCATATAATTGCGCTTAAAAACGCTGTTCTATCCGTTACACCGCAACTTTATTTTTGGTACGCAAAAAATACTTGAAGCTAAAGTAAAAGCTCAAGCCGCTAAACCAAAATATAAAAGCCGCTGTGTAAATGTCAGACATATGTTTCTCCTGTTTCGTTTGGTTTTGGAATTCCTTTTATATTTTACCGCAGTAAACAGAATTTGTCAATAGTTTTTTTAAAAAAGTTGCGGTTAATGGATTATTTTTTTGTTTCCTATATGAAAACGCTACCTCAAGAAGAATTTGAAAAAAATATCAAGGAAAAAAGGTGGATATTGCGAGCATTTATGAAGCAGAGATTTTTTTATTCACAGCAAGTATTACGTTAAGATTTCATTGGAGGAGCGTTATAACCGATTTATAAAAGCTTAAGGCAATACCATACAATGATTGCGTGTGGAGGAGTGCGCCGTAAGATTTTTCGTCAGCTTGTATAAATTCGATGCAGGAATACCGGCGTATTT
>CAJUFF010000186.1 GCA_910585505.1 uncultured Ruminiclostridium sp.
GAGTTCAGACGTGTGCTCTTCCGATCTACCTGCTTCTCCGAAAAAAGTTTATCCTTTATATTATTTTCCGCAATATTTAAATGGGTCATATAATCAGCATTTTCCGCTGATTATATGACCCATTTATTTGTTGACTAACAACTTTATAACCCTTTTTAGTATCGTAAAAGTATACAATTTTATACCCGAAAATACAATACTACTATATTCATTTCACCAAAAATCAAAACTCCCCCTTGACATTCTTATTTCAATTTTGTATAATATAATTCGACTAAACCGAACGGAAAATAAAATGAAAGGAGTTCAATATGTCAAAGCTCATAAAAATCATGACCAAAAAAAGTCCCCCATAATACATTATTTTGCTCAAAGAATAGTATAAGTACTGCGAATAGCACATTGCTTTACAACCGCATATAAACCACAAACAGGCTGCCACACCATTGCCAAAGACAATACGAAAGAAAGGAGACCGCTATGCAGGAGCTTATAAAAAACAAGCATAACCGCTCTCACCCCCCTTAGCAAAAAATAACATAAATCTCATAAAAACAACCCTCGAAAACCGTCTTTGATACTTGCGGCACCCCTGCTAATTCCCTTCGGAACCCCTCACGCCGCTGCGCGGAAACGCCGGACAGCCTCTGAGTCCGCTCTTTGAAAATTGAATAATTCTCAGGCTTACCGTATACTAACTGTGGTATTGTTATAATACCTATTGCCATTCCTTCGGAAATATGTTAATATAGTATTATATAAAAACAGAAAACAGGAAAGGAACATCGGCATTGAAAACAGACCGCATTATCGGAATAATAACCGTATTGCAGCGCAAGGGCAAGGTAACGATGCCCTACTTGGCGGAAAAATTCGAGGTATCGAGGAGAACCATCGCCCGTGATATTGAAACAATCTGCGCCGCAGGTATTCCCATAGTTACCTCACAGGGTACGGATGGCGGCGTTGAAATAATGAAAGGCTTTAATTTCGACACCACCGTATTTACAAAGGACGAACTGGGAACAATTCTGACGGGAATTAAAGCCCTTGAAAGCGTATCGGCTCTTCCCTCCTCCGCCCTTTCCGAAAAGCTGTACGGAAAAGAAAACATTATCCCCTTGGACGAAAACCTGATGATCGACCTATCCTCTTTTTATAAGGATTCCCTTTCCGAAAAAATAGAGCTTCTGAAAAAAGCCGCCCATGAAAAAAAGTGCGTTACTTTTCGCTACTATTATAATAAAGGCGAGGACGATAAGCTGATAGAACCGATTATAACGGTGTTCAAATGGTCAAACTGGTATGTTTTCGGCTTCTGCCCCGAGCGAAACGATTTCAGAATGTATAAGCTCAACCGCCTTTGGGATTTGAAAGCAACCGACATATCCTTCTCCCAAAGAGAAATCCCCGATAAAAAGCTTGATTTCGGACAGCATTTCACCGACGAATACATTATTTCCGCCCTATACGAGCCAACCGAAAAATATAAGCTTGTTGAGGAATACGGCCCCTACAGCTTTACGGAAAGAGAGGACGGAAGGCTGTACGCGAAATGGGGCTTTTGCGATTACAACAACGCTGTAAGCTGGTTTTTAAGCTTTGGGGATAATGTGGAGATACTTGAACCCAAGGAATTTAAAGAGGATTATATAAACAGGTTAAAAAAAGCCCTGAAAAAATACGAATAAAAAATCAACATGACATACAGCTGTCCTGTTTGTTATGCTATACTTTAGAAAAACAAAAAGAGAGGTACATAAAATGGAAAAATTATTATCGGCAATAGACTCCCGCTGCGGACTTCACTGCACAGGCTGCGAATACAAGGAAAGCAGCGGCTGCGGCGGCTGTATTGAAACCAACGGTCACCCCTTCCACGGCGAATGTCCCGTAGCGATATGCTGCCAGAATAAAGGGATCGTACACTGCGGTGAATGCCCCGATATCCCCTGCGACCTTTTAACCCAATATTCCTGCGACCCCGAACACGGCGACACCCCACACGGCGCAAGAATAGAACAGTGCAAGCGTTGGAAAGAAGAAAATTGCGGTGAATAGCATAGAAGGATTTATTAACAGAGAACTTACTAATAGTGATAAAGATATCGCACTGAGCTTCGTGAAATTTCTGCGGGAAAACGAAATGAATTTTGTCAGGGATACGGATTTCTGAAAAGAGAAAATATATTACTTGGTTAAATTTCATGATAAATGCTCCTGCTTTATTTCTATAAACGATCCGGATGAAACCGAAAATCACTGGACAGTGTGGTCTGATGATATGGATTCGGATTTTCTCGATACAGTATGTATAGATGAAAGACTTAAGGAATTGGCATGGAAGCACGCGGATAATTGTGGCCGCTGCGGTTCTTGCAGCGGAGGAAGACGCAAAAGCATATTCGGAAAGGTATTCGATAATGTCTGTGCCTGCACATTCAGAATTGATAATCCGAATTACGAAGATCTGGAATTTTTGAAAAAAATGATTGAAATAAGAAAGGCGGAGATTCTTAAAAAGTGAACGCAGCGTCAGATAAATTTAAAGGTTTTCCCAAAGAAACCCCCGATTTTCTATTTAACTTAAAATTTTGCAATACTACTTCAAAGGAAAAAGAAAACCTGACAAAGTACAAAATTTTAGTAACGGAACCGTTAAAACAACTATACGACGAATTACTTCCCACCGTTCTTGATATTGACCCCCGATTTGAAACCAAGCCAAACCGATGTATCTCCACGCCTTACACCGACAGACGCTTTTCCCCCTCCGTCCCCCTTAAGGAATATATGTACATACGCTATAAATACGCGGATTTATTGGACAACATACCCGGTCTTTACTTCGATATGGGCTGCGATTATTACTCTTACGGTCTCCGAATCTACAAACAAAATATCAAAGGCATGGACAAAATAAGGGAAAAAATCCTCATGGCTCCCGAGTATTTTTCCTCTGTCTTGGACAAGCTTTCAGAAAAAGGCTTTTTCGTAATCGGCGACCTCTATAAAAAGGATAAGCTTCCGAATATACCCTACTTCCCCGCGAAATCTCTTTATAATCGAAAAAGCTTTTACGTAGGAAAAGACGTGAAAATAAACGATAATATTTTTTCGGAAGCATTGGCTGAGGAAATAAAAGCTAACTTCTTGGCATTAACCTCAATAATACGAATAATATAAGAAAGTCGAATGGAGCATACAATGGATTCAAAAAAAATAATCTCCCTAAGAATGGAAAGACAGTTTCTTCTCGATAAAAAAGCCGATGAGGAAGAATATGTATCCCTTTACAGGGATACTCAGCCGGGACAGAATATGTATTGGCACGGCTTCGGGCAACCGCCCGTACTGTCATTCCGCGCGGATTTCGACGATATCGAGTACAACCGCCAAAGACAGCTTAAAAGACAGCTTATAAAAGGAAGATTCTGCGGAGGAAATCTCGGCTGGATAATGTCCGAGGATCTGGAACTTTTCGCCTCCTTGTATCAAAAGCCTCTGCTAAAACCCACCGAAGCACAGCTTAACATACTGGAGCTTATCAGACGGGAGGGTCCTTTCAATATCCAGCAGCTTAAAACCGATACGGGACTTCTGGTCAAACAGCTCACTCCCATACTCCATCGTTTGCAGGAAGCGTTTCTGATCTATGAAGACCAATACGACGGCGAATGGGACAGAGGCTGGTACAAATTTGAAGAAATGTTTCCTGACGCGAACCCGGCAAGATATACAAAACAGGAGGCTTTAAAAATACTGCTTCCCCGTTTTGCTTACCGATTAGTAATATTTGACTCGGCAATGGCTAAAAGCTTTTTCAAGGTTCCCGAAAAGGAAATAAAAGCGGCCATACAAAGTCTTACCGATGAAAATATTTTAGCGGAATGCGAAAACAGCTATATATTAAAATCCGATTCGGAACTGCTTGAAAATTACGAAACAAAAAACGTAAAGGGAATATTTGTTATACACAGAAGCGATTTTCTTGTAAGAGCAAATGAAAATTCCCTAAAAAAAATGACCGCTTCCCTTTTAAATAACCCAGATTATGACCATGAAACCCTCCAGTATCTGTTTATTGACGGAGAGTTTCACGGAGCCACTCTGGGACATTTCCGCTACGGACCTTACGACATGAACGATATAGTGTGCGATCTTCCCGATTCGGAAAAACGTAAACAGGAGATCATACAGGCGGTGCTAAACTTGGAAGAAAACAGAGAATGTAAGCCGTTGCGATTTAACGGGAAAGCTCTTTAGATTTTTTCCTGTATTCCCCTGGAGTCATCTCATACAGCCCCTTGAATTTACGGCAAAAATATCCAACATTTTCAAAACCGGTGTCATGAGCTATCGAATAAACGCTGTTTTCAGTGGATGTAAGCATAATTGCCGCCCGCTTAAGCCTATAATTCACCAGATAACTTATCGGCGAAATTTTAAGGTACCTGTTGAAAATGTTAAGCGTACTGCTTTTGCTTAGTGACACGGTCATTGCGATATCGTTCAAAGATATATTTTG
>CAJUFF010000187.1 GCA_910585505.1 uncultured Ruminiclostridium sp.
TAAGCACTAATTCCCGATCGACAACAAAATTTGTCTATACTTTGATCGGGAATTAGTATTATATATAAAAAGCTTCCCTTTTTTGTAAATACGGGAAGCTTTTTATATAAGTACAAATCCGATTGTACGCTGCGTTATTTAAGCTCTGAAGCCTCAATCCTGTTAATGGCTCTTTTAAGCTTATATTCCGCGATAAGATATTCGCGGTCTTCTTTTTCGGCCGCTTTGAGTCTTGTTTCAGCGGCTTCCTTTGCCGCCTTTGCGCGGTCTATGTCTATCTCGTCCGCCCATTCGCAGCTTTGAACAAGTACCACGGTTTTTTCCTTACTCACCTTTACTATACCCTCGGAAACGGCTGCAGTGCGAAAACTGCCGTCTATTTTTACCTTAAGCTTTCCAATGGGGAGGGCGGCCACATAGTCCTCATGTTTTGCCAGGATTCCCTTATCGCCTACGGTGGTTCTGACTATGAGATTTTCTGTTTCGCCGCTGTAAAATTCCTTGTCGGGAGTAAGTATTTGCAGGTTAAAGGGAGTCATAATATTCTCCTCTGTCGATTATAGGTTTATTTCATTGACTTTGCCTTTTCCACGGCTTCTTCAATCGTACCTACGAAAAGGAAAGCGGATTCGGGAAGATCGTCGTGCTTACCTTCCAAAATTTCTTTAAATCCGCGGATAGTTTCCTTAAGGGGCACGTATTTACCTTCCATACCGGTGAATTGCTCCGCAACCGAGAAGGGCTGAGACAGGAAACGCTGGATCTTTCTTGCTCTGGCAACGGTCAGCTTATCTTCATCGGAAAGCTCATCCATACCCAAGATGGCTATAATGTCCTGTAACTCGTTGTATCTCTGCAAAATGCCCTGTACGGCTCTTGCTACCTGATAGTGCTCTTCGCCCACGACTTCTGGAGCAAGTATTCTCGAAGTGGATTCCAGCGGGTCAACAGCGGGATAGATGCCCAAAGAGGAAATGGCACGGGAAAGTACCGTAGTTGCGTCCAGATGGGCAAATGTAGTAGCGGGGGCGGGGTCAGTAAGGTCGTCCGCGGGAACGTAAACCGCCTGTACCGATGTGATTGAGCCCTTGCTGGTTGAGGTAATTCTCTCCTGCAATGCGCCCATTTCGGTGGCAAGAGTCGGCTGATATCCTACGGCGGATGGCATACGTCCCAGCAGAGCCGAAACCTCGGAGCCCGCTTGAGTGAATCTGAATATATTGTCAATGAAGAGGAGTACGTCCTGTCCCTCTCTGTCGCGGAAATATTCCGCCATTGTAAGACCCGAGAGAGCTACTCTCATTCTTGCTCCGGGAGGCTCGTTCATCTGACCGTAAACCAAAGCGGTTTTATTGATAACTCCCGACTCGTTCATTTCGCGGTAAAGGTCGTTACCCTCACGGGTACGCTCGCCTACGCCGGTAAATACGGAAAGACCGCCGTGCTGCTTTGCTACGTTGTTGATAAGCTCCATAATAAGTACGGTCTTACCAACACCCGCACCGCCGAACAGACCGATCTTACCGCCCTTAAGATAAGGGGCTATAAGGTCAACTACCTTGATTCCCGTTTCAAGAACCTCGTTGGAGGCAGCCAGCTCCTCATACTGAGGGGGCTTGCGGTGGATTTCCCAACGCTCCTTGGTTTCGGGGGTAGGCTTATTGTCTACCGCTTCGCCCAACAGGTTGAAGATACGTCCGAGAGTTTCTTCGCCTACAGGTACGGTTATAGATTTTCCTGTGTCTACTGCCTTTGTTCCGCGTACCAGACCGTCCGTGCTGCCCATAGCTATACAGCGTACAAGGTCGTCGCCGATATGCTGTGCCACCTCCACAACAAGCTTTTTACCGTTGTTGTCGATTTCGATGGCGTTAAGTAAGGCAGGCAGGCTGTTCTGCGGAAATTTAATGTCCAGCACTGCGCCGATAATCTGCACCACAGTGCCGATATTTTGTTTGTTTTCTGACATATCCGTAATGCCTTTCTTTTAGTTTCTTATACCGATCCTTTTTTAAGGTGACGTAATAACCAAAGCTTAAAAAGGGATTAGTATTATACTGCCATAAAATTTGAGAGCAGCATTATTGAAGTGCATTTGCGCCGGAAACGATCTCGTTGATTTCGTTGGTGATCTTTTCCTGTCTGGCACGGTTGTATTTCAAGCTTAATTCCTCGGTCATTTTTTCGGCATTGTCCGTAGCGCTTTCCATGGCGTTTCGTCTTGCGGATTGCTCCGAAGCATAAGCGTCGCTTAAAGCGCAGTAAATCAAGCTCATTGTAAATTTAGGTACAATACGGTTGAAAACCGCTTCGGGAGAAGGGTCATATGTGATAACGCCGGGGATCTCCTCGCTGTCTTCGTCCTTGTAAATAGGCAGAATATCCATGGAAACGGGATTCTGCACCAAGGGGGAAACGAAGGTTGTGTAGAAGATCTTTACCTGATCGACCTCGCCTTTTTTGAACATTTCAATGGCGATAGTGGCAATATCGGAGCAGTCGGCTGTCTTTGCGGTTTCGGCCAACAGCGGGTATTTTCCCACTATGTCAAATCCGCGTTTTTCAAAAAACTCGATGGTCTTTTTTCCGATAGCTATAATTTGGGGCTTATCTTCTCCCTTTTCGCCCTCGGAAAGCGCCATTTTAAGCAGGTTTCCGTTATATCCGCCCGCAAGGCCTCTGTCGCCGGCAATAACGATAAACAGGCGTTTTTTTACATCCCGCTTTTCGGTAAAGGGCGAACTGAAATCCTTTTTAGATTCGGCTATCTCCGTCATCATTTCGTAAAGCTTTTCAAAATAAGGTCTGCCTGCCTCGGCTTTTTCCTTGGCTTTTCTCAGCTTACTGGACGAAACCAGCTCCATTGCCTTGGTGATCTGCATGGTTGAGCCTACGCTCTTTATGCGGCGCTTTATCGCCTTCATATTTCCTGATGCCAATTTATCACCTCTTAACAGTATTAGGAAAGTGCGAAGCAGCTTAAGCTGCTTCGGCGCTTGCCTGATTCTTAGCTTTTAGTAGTATTTTTTAAGCGGCAGAACGTTTTCCTTGCAGAAAAAGCAAAGCAGGGAAAATGCCAGATTAAGCGCCGATATTGACAGTGCTACTATGCTTATTGCTAAAGCGGCTTTTTTCATATTTCTGTTCTCCTTTCATGCAGGAAGTTGTTCTTTTAGCCTTTATGAATAGTTTTTTCTTTTTATGGTAAAAAATGCTTAAAATATGGAATTTTTTAATGGATATTGGTGTAATTACAATGTTTAAAATTTGTCAAAACGGATAACCTTCCCGGGATTTTCCTCAATAAATGATACAACCTTTTCAAGCCCTGTAATCGCTCTGTCCTCATCGGAAAAATAGGCACAGATAATTCCCGTAAGAGTGGTTGCGGCGGTAGTCTGAGAATAGCCGACTATTGCCCATTTTTTATCCTTGCCGTTGCCCATATTTCTTTGTATTTTAAAGAACTTTACGTCGGCAAGTTCTTTTCCGTCTGCTCCCATTATCCACATTCTCAAAAACTCCCTTTTATAAAATTACAGGCTTCTCACAAAGCTTTCGGTAAACTGCTTGAGTACCGCTTTCAGCTTTTCCTCGTTTTCAGGTGAAAGCACCTTTTCGTTCTTTATGCCGTCGGTGATCTCGCCGTGCTTTTCGTTGATTTCCGCCAGAAGCTCCTTCTGGTAGCGTGCGGTTTTATCAACGGGTACGTCGGTAAGATAGTTGTTGATAACGGCGTAAATGATAACTACCTGATCCTGAACGGTAAGAGGTGAACTCTGGGGCTGCTTAAGCACTTCAACTATACGCTCGCCCTTGGCAAGTCTCGCCTTTGTGTCCGCGTCAAGGTCGGAGCCGAACTGAGAGAACGCCTGTAATTCACGGTACTGTGAATATTCCAGCTTCAGAGAACCGGAAACCTTCTTCATCGCCTTTATCTGAGCGTTGCCGCCTACACGGGATACCGAGATACCGGGGTTAACGGCGGGTCTTATACCGCTGTTGAAAAGCTCGGTTTCAAGGAATATCTGACCGTCGGTAATGGAGATAACGTTGGTGGGGATATACGCCGAAACGTCGCCCGCCTGAGTCTCGATAATGGGGAGGGCGGTGAGAGAACCTCCGCCATACTCCTCGGTAAGGTTGGCTGCTCTTTCAAGCAGTCTTGAATGGAGATAGAAAACGTCGCCGGGGTAGGCTTCACGTCCGGGAGGTCTTTTAAGGAGCAGGGAGAGGGCGCGGTAAGCTACGGCATGCTTTGACAGGTCGTCGTATACTACCAATACGTCTTTTCCTTTTTCCATAAAATATTCGCCCATGGCGCATCCGGAATAAGGGGCTATGTACTGAAGGGGCGCCAATTCGGAGGCCGCCGCGGATACCACGATGGTAAAATCCATTGCTCCCGCGGCCTTAAGCTGTTCAACAACGGTAGCCACGGTGGAGGCCTTC
>CAJUFF010000188.1 GCA_910585505.1 uncultured Ruminiclostridium sp.
CTTCTGTATTTTGTCTATATTTTAAATGATTGTTAGTATTAATTGGTTAACAGTGCTTCGGGTGTAATAACCATTTTGACTATGATTTTATCTTGTGTCAAAATGGTTATTAGTATAAAATCATTAAATTATCATATAAGCTCCTGTATCTCCTTCAAAAACACCTCCGCCGCCTTTGAAAACACCTGATATTTTTTCCAGACAATATTCAGGCCTACCTCAACTTTAGGCTCAAGCGGCTTGAATATAAGCGGACTGTTTTCATGCTGGGCTATTATCCCGTCAATGCTAAGTGCGCAGCCAACGTTTTCTTCCACCATAAGCGAAACATTGTACAACAGATTATAAGTAGCGATAATATTCAAGGATTCGTATTCTTTGCCGAGCCAGCCAGAAAGCTCATTGTGCGCCATAGACTGCCGCGAGGCGATTAGGGGTATATTGTCGAGATCTGCGGGTACAATATATTCTTTTTCGGCGAGTTTATGATCTCGGCGCAAAAGCAGTCCCCATTTGTTTTTGGCGGGTAATCTTATAAAATCGTATTTCCTGATATCGGCGGGTTCAATCAAAATTCCAAAGTCAAGCAGACCTCCGTCAAGACGTTCGGTTACGTCTGCGGCGTTGCCGCTGAAAAGATGGAAGCGTATCCCCGTATGATTCTTTCTCACTCTTTCGGCCGCCTTTGAAATAATGCGAAATCCCTCGGTTTCACCTCCGCCGATGTAAATATCGCCACTAACGTTTTCGTTTGACGAAGTAATCTCTGTCTTTGTTTTCTCCATAAGCTCAATCATTTCTTCGGCGCGTTTGCGCAGTATCAAACCCTCCTCCGTGAGGGTTATTTTTCTGCTGCCGCGAATGAGAAGCTGCTTTCCAAGCTCCTGCTCCAAGTCTATAAGCGCCCTTGAAAGCGGCGGCTGTGTCATATGGAGTATCTCGGCGGCGCGAGTTATATTCCCCTCTCTTGCCACAGTCAGAAAATATTGCAGTACACGAATATCCATAAGCGCTTCCTCCTTTAACGAGTATAGGCAACACCGCGCTGCGCGCTTTGCCGCGCATACGCTTGCGTCGTTTTGGGCAACCAGACGATAAAGCCGACTGCGCGTCCGCACAACAATCTTTGTGCGATATTGCCTATAGTATATCATATTTTTCAATACTTTTCAAGTATCGATTTGTGTTTAATATATGTATTTGATATTTAGACGAAGTCATAGTATAATGTAAAAAAGGAGATGATTTTATGACTGTACAAGATGTTATCAACAGCTTCCGCAAAGGCGCACCCGAAATTCCCGAGCGGACAGAATTTGCTAATAACCTTTTTCAAGAGGCAATACGCATTACAATGAAGTTGAACAGCCAATACCACACACCAGAAGAAATTCGGGAAATAATGACCGAGCTGACGGGTAGGAAAATCGACGATACATTCAGACTTTTCCCACCGTTTTATACCGATTTCGGCAAGAATATCGAGTTCGGAAAAAACGTATTTGTAAATTCCGGTTGTCATTTTCAGGATCAAGGGGGTATTGAAATCGGCGATGGCTGCCTTATCGGGCATAATGTTGTATTCGCGACAATAAATCATGATCTTTACCCCGAAAACAACCGCGTGAATCACTACGCACCGATAAAGCTTGGAAAAAGCGTGTGGGTAGGCTCTAACGCAACGATACTGGCGGGAGTTAATACTGTTAACCAATTAAAAATTGGAAAAATGGTTTTTAATTGGTTAACAGTGTTTCGGGTGTAATAACCATTTTGACTATGATTTTATCCTGTGTCAAAATGGTTATTAGTATAAAATAGGCGATTGGGCAGTTGTCGCGGCGGGAGCCGTGGTAACTCATGACGTTACGCCGCTGACAATAGTTGGCGGTGTTCCCGCAAGAGTGATAAGGACAATCAACCCGAAGGAGGGTCAAGATGAAAAGGTTGTATAAGATCATTCCGGTAATTGCAATGGCAGTCACGCTTGCCGCTTGTGCAAATGAGCCGTCAAGTGTATCTGCGCCGCCGATATTATCAAATTCAAACGACACGGTCGAAAGTTTATCAACAATTGCAAGCAGTACGGCAGACAGTTCAATTGACAGTACATTAAGCAGCAATACGCCTTACGTTCCGACAGAGAACAGCGAAAATTCAACCGCCATTAAAACGGAAAGCACAACAAGCAGTGCTTCCGAAAGTAATCCGGAGATCACAGGCACCTCGTCCGTAAGCAGTTCAAGCACAGCGGCAAGTCTGCCCGAAAATGAGACTGAAACAAAGGAGAATCCCGGTATGTTTGATTTTGATTCAAAAGCAGTAACTTTAAACAGCGGCTATATCATGCCGATAAACGGACTTGGCACATACAGTCTTACGGGCGACGCCTGCTTTGATTCGGTAAGCACTAATCTTTGAACAATCTTATTATTTGTCTATACCTTGATCAAAGATTAAGGCTTGTTTAAAAAATCGGAAACGCTGTCTTTTCGCCCCCAAACGGTCATCTTCTGCGTCAAAAAGCCTCGTCAAACGACGGTTTGACTGCGTTTTTTTCCTTGAAGCTAACTGTTTTGGGTCAAAAATCCGTCATTTCCTATATTTTCAAACAAGCCATAGTATAAATCATATCGCTTTTTGTATACGTATAGCAATGTATTTTTTCGCGGGCAAATCAATTATAAAATATCCCTTAAACTTACCGACATATGTTATCGTCATATCCATTGTGTCAATTATCTCGACGGAATATTCGTCATCGCCTCCGAAATTAAAATCGCGGTACGATGGCTGCATAAAGCCGAAATAATACAAATGATAGCCCGTTCGCAAAGCGTCCTCATCGTTTTCGGGAACCGCGCATACGCAGTCCCAGTTTGTAAAATCACTGACCGGGTTGCGCCTGAGACCATGACACGGAATTTCTTTTAAAATGTCCAACAAAAATTGCACCCGTTTATGGCTCTCTCCCTTAAGTATGCCTCCGTGAGACCACCAAAGGATATCGTCGTCGGACATATAGGTCTCTCCGTGACCGGGATAACCGCCGCGGCATACGGCTTCCCAGAAGCGTCGGACCATTTCATCGGCGGCGATATTTCCCCAACCCTCTTTAATATTGCCCTCATAGACGATTTCGTCAAGAACCACGGGCTTTTGGTATTTTTGACGGTATTCGTCGGTACACTCCGCCGTTTTGTACATATCGCATCTTTGTATGCTGCAATGGGTTACCCACGGCTTGGTATGGTCGTAAATATTCGGACCGTTATGTATTGAGCGCAGATGACCGTAAGGGTCGTTTGCCATTATATAATTGCCGATCTCGTCCCAGTGCTCAACCGTCTTTTCCGGCATATAGTCATACTCGTTGGCAAGAGACCACCACACGTTTCTGTACGCCGAAAATCTCGCAATAACATATTTAAGATACCGTATATCCGTTTCATTGTCCATAACAGAAAATCCCCATCGGTCATATGGGTGGAACAGAATAATGTCCGCTTCTATACCAAGACGACGCAATTCGGAAATACAGTATTCTATATTTCTGAAATATTCGGGGTTGAATCTTTCGAAATCCCAGTTGTTGCCTTCCGAATGCGGGTTAAAACTGAAAAAATTCTCTTTTGTGACAAGACCGGCATCCATAGGTGTACCCTCAAAAGGAAAATATTCCGGATCATCGGTATTGTAACAATAGTGCTTCGGAAAAACACAAAAGCGTATTTTGTTAAACCCCGCTTTTTCAAGAGATGAGAGGGTTTTTTTCTTCATTTCCCCGTCTTTCAGATGCCAGACATAGCAGGTGGTACCAATCGAATAGTAAGGCGTTCCGTCATCATAGGCAAAATGAAACTTGTTTTTTACTCTCACCGTTCCATGGTTATTTTCAGAGGGCGTTTCGACTGTGAAATCACCCTCGTATTCCTTTTCGGAAAAGCTGCCGAAAATACGGTAACTGTATTTTCCTTCAAAGGACGGCATGAATCTGATTTTGTACGTTCCGTCACCGTCGTAAAAACCCTCTACCGTTTTTACTTCCTCATCGCATGAAAAGGTTCCCTTTATATCATAATCTGTAAAAGGATTCCCGTTGGTTTTGCCTGAAAAAGCAAGTTCTAAAGTATCCCAGCGTTCCATAATAAAACCTCCAAACTTTTTTGAGCCTTCGACAATTCAATTAAGGCTTTTTTATTATAACGTAACACATATCATATTTCAATATAATCAATAACAATCCCTTTTTATACTAAGGGCTATCTGAAAAGTCGCAATTTGCACAATTTCTACTAACTGCGGACGC
>CAJUFF010000189.1 GCA_910585505.1 uncultured Ruminiclostridium sp.
TCAGACGTGGCTCTTCCGATCTCAGAGAAGGCTGAACGTGGGATATGGAAGAGCTGCAAGGCTGATAGATATGATGGAACAGATGGGAATTGTCGGCGCTCCCGAAGGGAACAAGCCTCGCCAGCTCCTTATGTCAAAGGAAGCGTGGTACGAAAGAAAGCTTAATAAAGAGGACTGACATAATGAAAAACAACCTTAATCCGCGTGGGCGCGGAAAAAACAATTACAAGGCTATAAAACAGGCGGCGGCCTTTGCGGGGAAAAGCTCATCCGGAAGGTCGATTTTGGCGGCCGTGGGTGTAATTCTGCTTTTAATCTCCCTGTTCTTTTTCCTTAACGAAAAATTTTTCGGCATAAAGGGGATTCCCACCTTAAAAGACCTGTACGAGGGCGCCGGGCTGGGAAGCGGAGTTGTTTCCGCCGCGGAAGGAACGGCGGAGGTGCATTTTATCGACGTGGGACAAGGAGACTGCGAGCTTATAAGGACAAATAACAAAACCGTGCTGATAGACTGCGGCGAAAGGGACTGTTATCGGGAAGTGATAGGCTATATAGAGAAGCTGGGTATAAAACGGCTGGACTATGTGGTGGTATCGCACCCGCATTCGGATCATATGGGCGGTATGAGCTATATTCTGGATAATTTTGATATAGGTACGGTTATAATGCCTAATATAAAGAAAGAGCTTACGCCTACCTCAAACGCGTTTAAACGCCTGCTTGAATCCATAGGCGAAAACGGCATAGAAGTGGAATACGCCAAGGCGGGGACTTCATATCCTCTCGACGATGGGGAATTTACGCTTTTGTCTCCGGTAAAAGATTATGACGATCTGAACAATTATTCGGTAACCGTAAGGTTTAGTCACGGTGAAAACTCATTCCTGTTTACGGGTGACACGGAAAAGGAATCCGAAAGCGATATTCTGGATTCGGGCGCAAACGTGTCTGCCGACGTGCTTAAGGTGGCTCATCACGGAAGTTCTACTTCAACGCGCAAGGAATTTTTGAAAGCCGTTGATCCGGCGTATGCCGTGATAGAGGTTGGGGAAGGCAACGATTACGGTCACCCTCACAAGGAAATTCTGAAGCGGCTGGAAAAAGCAGATATTGTTGTTTACCGGACCGATATTTTCGGGAGTATTGTGTTTGTAAGCAACGGAAACGACCTTGAAATAACCTCGGAGAAAGAATAAAGAGGAGTGGTAGGAATGCTTATAATCGACAGATTTCAGGGTAATTTTGCGGTGGTAGAGGACAGCGAAACCGACTCCGTCGCAAATATCGACAAAGCCCTTATTGACGAAGCGGCAAAGGAGGGCGACGTATTATCCTTTGAAGACGACGCATATATTGTAGATGCGGAAGCCACGGAAAGGCGGCGCAGAGAGATACTGGAGCTTATGAAAAAACTTGACTTGAGTTAAAGGAGAAAATCGTGGAAAGCGAGCGGTTGTATTTCAGGAAAATTACAAGGAATGACCGAAGCGATCTTTGCAAAATATTGCAGGATGAAAAAGCAATGTACGCCTATGAAGGCAAATTCAGCGATGAAGAGGTCGACGGCTGGATAGACAGGCAGTTATGGCGTTATGAAAACGAAAACGGTTTGGGTCTGTACGCGGTTATGCTTAAGGAAAATAACACGCTTAAAGCTCAGCTTAAACAATCCGCCGAAACTGCGAAGCAATTTCGAGATTCAGCGGTTATAGGACAGTGCGGAATAACCTTACAGGATTATAACGGGAAAAAGGTTCCCGAAATAGGATATTTGTTTCAAAGAGGCTTTTGGCACAGGGGCTACGCTACGGAAGCTGCGGCATTATGGAAAAAATACGCCTTTGATGTTCTTGGGTTTGAAACCGTGTACTCCATAATAAGGGATACAAATCTCCCCTCGCAAAGGGTTGCGGAAAGAAACGGAATGATAAAAACCGACGTTTTTGTTAAGCATTACCGCGGCGTTGATATGCCGCACTTTGTCTATGTCTGCAATAAAGACATCTAACACCAAAATAAAAAGGAAAGGAAGCGTTGATTATGTCGGGAATATACACCTCCGCCGATCAGCTTATCGGAAAAACCCCTCTTCTGGAGCTTACCAATATTGAAAAAGAGTTAAACCTTAATGCGCGTATCATTGCGAAAGCCGAGTTTTTCAATCCCGCCGGCTCCTCTAAGGACAGGGTTGCAAAAGCCATGATAGAGGAAGCGGAAAAAAGCGGAAAGCTAAGAGCCGATTCGGTAATTATCGAACCCACTTCGGGAAATACGGGTATCGGACTGGCTTCAGTAGCCGCGGCGCGAGGATACAGAATCATTATAGTAATGCCCGACACCATGTCGGTGGAACGCAGGCAGTTAATGAAGGCCTACGGGGCGGAGTTGGTGCTGTCCGACGGTTCAAAAGGAATGCAGGGCGCGATAGACAAGGCGGAGGAATTGGGGAAGGAGATACCAAATGCCTTTATAGCAGGACAATTCGTAAACCCCGCCAATCCAAAAGCGCATTATGATACCACAGGACCGGAAATATACCTGGACACCGACGGAGAGGCAGACTTTTTCGTTGCGGGAGTAGGTACGGGCGGTACTATTACGGGAACGGGCAGGTATCTTAAAGAAAAAATCCCCGATATAAAAATATTTGCCGTTGAGCCGAAAGGCTCTCCGGTGCTTTCCGGAGGAACGGCTGGTACACATAAGCTTCAGGGAATAGGAGCGGGGTTTGTACCGAAGGTTTTGGATACTGATATTTACGATGAGGTGATAGCCGTAGACGACGAAGAAGCTTATAAAATGTGCGCACTTATCGGCAAAAAAGAAGGGATATTGGTTGGAATCTCGTCGGGAGCCGCCGTATGCGCCGCAGTGATGATTGCAAAGCGGCCGGAAAACGCAGGGAAAAATATTGTGGTTTTGATGCCGGATACGGGAGACCGATATTTGTCGGCAGGTGTTTTTGAATAATACCCTAATAGCAGAACTCAAAATAAAAATTTGTTGCTAAATGGCTTTATAATAATCGAAAAAAACAGCTAAAAATAAAGCGTTTTTTTCCTTTAGCAAAGGCACCTATTCGGTTAAATTCAATTTGAACTCTGCGGATTCAGGTAATATTATTTAAATAATCTCTAAAGTTTTTATAAAAACTGCCGATATTACAAATAAAGATAAAAACCGAAAGGAATGATTATAATGAATCCGATAAACAGTAGTTTTTCCACCAGCCGTTACAGCGGCTATGCGGGGAAAAAGGCCTACAGCGCCAGAAAGAAGAACGAGGTTGACGCGGAAAGTATTTTCAGTCAAAACAAAACCGATAAAACCGAAAAAGAAGATACCAATAAGGTGACCGGTCTCTCCAAAAAGGCGCAGTCGGTATTGGACGCACTGATTGCCAAATACGGAGAAAACACCAACTTTATCGTGCAGGATTTTAAGAGCGCAGAAGAAGCCGAAAAAATACTTTCCGACAGCTCAAGTGAATTTTCGGTGTTGCTAACTCCCGACGAGCTTGAAAAAATGGCTGAAGATAAGGGATATATGAAAGAAAAGCTTGACGGCATAGACGGAGCTATGCGTATGTCGGAACAGATTAACGCCCAATTCGGCTTTACATCAACGGATAAAAATGCTATTGTCAAAGGTGATATCTCCAAAATAGGCGTTGTTTTTGACAGCGATGGGAAAATGACCTTGTTCGCCGATCTTGAAAGAACCGTTAAGGAAGGAAATGAAAAGGCCGAGACAGCCGCTAAGAAGAGAACTTATCAAAACAGGAACGATAGAAATTCCGGTTACAGCGTTAAGAAAAGAGCAACAGTCCGCGCAGGGTCAGCTCAGGAAATGCTGGAAAAACTTAAGAAATTCAGTTGGGAGGACGTAGCTGAAGTCCGTGAAAAAAGCGACAGCGGAGATTGGTGGAATTTTGAGGCTTGATTGACTGTTTCAAATTGTAAGTACATATTTCAATTCCTATTGGGACAGGTTTTTATACAAATTTATCACCTTGCGGATCGAAGGATTACGCAAGGTGATTGTATTTTTGATTGCTGTAATTTCCCTAATTATCGGCGTAATCATAATTTTCTCAGTCAACATACTACGTTTGATACATTTGTCTATCATACCGCTAAAAGTCGGCGAGAGAAAAAGAAAACCGCAAAGTCTACAGTCAAAACAGAGTTACACCCTAAACACTAATATCGGTTTAAAAA
>CAJUFF010000190.1 GCA_910585505.1 uncultured Ruminiclostridium sp.
AACATATTTTCATTTTTTTAGAAAGGATATGTGTAATTAAATCTTTTTGCTGGGGATTGATTTAATTATACCAGGGTAATATATGGAATGGAAAAAAAGCAATATCAGTCAGAGTGAGCTTGAAAAACAGCAGCAAGCTTACATAAAGGAAGCGCTCGAAATGGCAAAAAGGTCTGTTGCCTCTCAGTTTGAAAAGGCCGCCGAAATTGAAAAAGCGAAAGCGGAAAGAGAAGCGGCTGAAAAAATTGAAGCGGAGCGTATTGCCGCTGAAAAAGCCGAAGCTGAACGTGTTGCAGCCGAGAAGGCCGAAGCGGAGCGTATTGCCGCCGAAAAAGCCGAAGCGGAGCGTATTGCTGCTGAGAAGGCCGAGGCGGAGCGCATTGCCGCCGAAAAAGCCGAAGCTGAACGTATTGCCGCCGAGAAGGCTGAGGCGGAGCGCATTGCCGCCGAAAAAGCCGAAGCCGAACGTGTTGCCGCCAAGAAGGCTGAGACGGAGCGCATTGCCGCCGAAAAAGCCGAGGCCGAACGTATTGCAGCCGAGAAGGCCGAAGCGGAGCGTATTGTCGCCGAAAAAACCGAAGCTGAAACGCTTAAAGAAGAACTTACCTCGTACTGCGGTACCAATGAAGAAGCAGATAAAGACGAGTCATGTCCCGACCAATGCTTAAATCTTTCGGACAAGGATGATATAATTGATGTAACGGAAGTAAAAAAAGCTATGGAGCCGTCCGAAGCGCAGAACAAGAGCCGACAGCGGACAATGACACAAAACGGCGCTGCGAACAAAAAGCCGTCATCCCCTCCAAATTTCAACCGCTTTATAAATGAGCACAATAAAAGTCAGTGCAACTGCCCAAACTGCCAAAAAAGAAGGGCGGAGCAGCAGCGTTGAATGAACTTATGCGCCTTATGGCGGACAGCGACAAAAGACTTATAGCTGTTATTTTGCTGGTGCTGATGCAGGAAAACTCTGATAAAGGGTTGATTTTTGCTCTTATTTATATTCTTTTTGCATAGTTTCCGACAATTGGGTAAAAATATTACTGCACCCCCGAAATAAAAACCTGTTTTTACAAAATTTGTGATTGGATTTTCGGAAAAATTTTATCGAGGATAAACGGGAGAGCCACGGGAATACCTGACATATTTCATGACTTTCCCATCAAGTTCTCCGAAAAATTTGTCGAATTGACGAGCGCGGCGTCTTGTGAAGACAGGCATGAGCTGAGAGGGGGTAAGTAAAGGAACGGCAGCCGCCGTTCAAAACTACTTCTTTTTGGAGGACTACAATGAGTAATAATAAGAATCAGCAGCAGAACAACAAACAGAGCCAGAATAAACAGAACCAGCAGAGTCAGAATCAGCAGAACCAGCAGAATAAGAAGAAGCAGAACGCCGAAGACTGATTGGCGTCCGATTGCGACGAATAAATCTAAACCTTGTTTTGGGTTTATTCATTCATATTTAAAGCGTAAAAGCTTGAAAAAAACTGTGACTCGTTTTTGTGGTCACAGTTTTTTTGCAACGTCTTATACTAATCTATGAGCAAGGTATAGAAAAATATATTCGTTCCCATTCTTTATTTGTTATTTCATACCTGCTCATATTTTTCTGTTACCATTTTTCGTGTAACTTTTATTTTTCATACAGGGTCTATTATAAATGCTGTTGCCCTGAACAATTGCTAAAGCAGTCCCCTTTACTTTTTGCCGAAAAAATGTATAATATAATAAGAACTTGTTGATACAGAAACATTAAGCGTCTTTTTATGCGTACATGTTACAAAAAAATATACGGGGAAAAGAGAATGGAAACGAAAAAAATACATATAGCGGTTCTTGCGGATATACACAGCAATTTTGAGGCATTTCGGACTTGTATTAAAGAAGCCGAAAAAAGAAATATATGTGATTATATT
This sequence comes from uncultured Ruminiclostridium sp., assembly GCA_910585505.1. Classification (GTDB taxonomy): domain Bacteria; phylum Bacillota; class Clostridia; order Oscillospirales; family Ruminococcaceae; genus Ruminiclostridium_E. The sequence goes on from CAJUFF010000190.1 coordinate 1,919, forward strand.
TTTTTGGGGGATTATCTAGGCGATTTGGCTTGTCCTCAAAAAACGCTCGGATTAATGGCAGAATTAAAAAACAAGTACAGATGTGTTTTCATCAGAGGCAATAAAGAAGAATATTGGATAAACCACCGCAAAAACAAAGAGGAAAAATGGGAAAGCGGAAAAAGCGGCAGCGGTATGCTCTGTTACAACTATGAAAATCTTAAAGATAAGGATATTGATTTTTTTGAAAAGCTGCCCATATCACAACAGATAAATATGGAAGGCTGTCCCGAATTTACGGTTTGCCACGGTTCGCCGTTTAAGGTAAATCAAAGTATGAGATACGATTTTGACTATATTGACGATCTTACCAAAAGGCTTCCCTCCGACCTTACCGTATGCGGACACTTTCATATTGCGGCGGATTACATCAAAAACGGCAAAAGGGTTATCAATCCCGGCTCGGTCGGTGTGGCTCTTCAAACTGGAGGCGGAAAGGCGCAGTTTATGATATTGCGTGGTGATAGAGAAAGTTGGGAACCCGAATTTTTATCTTTGGATTACAATGTGGAAAAAGCCATCGAGGATATGGACAAAGAAAAGCTTTATTTAAAGGCGCCTTGTTGGTATAAAATCACAAAGAATGTTTTAAAAGAGGGAGGAAAGGATTCTTATGTTACGGTACTGACAAAGGCACATGAGCTTTATTTTAAGGAAACGGGTAACGATGTATGGATGAATATTCCGGAAGAATACTGGGAAAAGTCTTTGTGGGAGATTATGGGCATTTGATGCTAACATTTGGTCAAGTTATAGACAAGTATATGGATGATCAAAGCTTAGTGATACAGATTGGTATTAGTAAACTTTACTTGATACGGTATTAAAAAATAAATACCGTATCTTTTATTTTTATGGTATTTTTTGCTCTTTTTAATCATATATTTAGTATATAAAACCGTCATTTTGTACAGGTCTGACGGTTGTGTGTTTATTGTGTGAAAAATAACGGCATATTTATTTTGGGTTCGCTTGCAGCTATGTGTTAGTATTGTGAAAAATATCTTGACGTTTATTTTTGTTAAGTGATATAAAAGTGTCTAATCGGTGAAAAATAACAAGAAAGGGAAATAATATATGAATATTCTAAGATACGGAATTGATATATCCTACGCAAACAAAAAGGTTGATTTTGAAAAAATAAAAGAGGGCGGCGTAAGCTTTGCAATTATAAGAACGGGATACCGTCAAAAAACTGACGATATGTTCGAGTCGCATATAAAAAATGCGGTTTCGGCTGGACTTAATGTGGGGGTATACTGTTACTGCACCGCAAAAACGCCTTCCGAAGCCAAGAAAGAAGCGGAATATGCGATCAATCTAATAAGACCGTACAGGCTTACCTATCCGATCTTTTATGACATTGAGGATCAGAAGGTATTGAGCTTATCCAAAACAAAGCTTACCAACGTTGCACTGTCGTTTCTGGATACGGTCGATAAAGCAAACTACCGCGGCGGTCTTTACTCCAATCCGTCAATATTGGAAAATAATCTTAATAAGGATAAAATTCTGGATAAATACGATTTGTGGCTTGCCCACTGGACCAACGACCCCAATGTCCCCAGCAGATACAATTTCGGGCAGAAAATGTGGCAGTGGGGGGCGGAGCGTATATTTGGCAGCGGAGAAAAAGTGGACTGTGATATTTGCTATGTGGACTATCCCGCAATTATTGCGGCAAACGGACAGTGGGGAGACACAAAGGAAGACTTTGAACCGAATATTGGCGATATGGTATTATTCAGCGGCGGCTGGCATTATCCGGGCGCGGAATCGGAAACCCCGGTAGGAAACGTGCGTACCGCAGGAGCGGCACAGGTGACAAATATCGCGGAGGGCGCGGCTCACCCCATACATCTTATCGGAGACGGTTCCAACGTATACGGATGGGTAAATGAAAACACCGTTTTTCCCTATTGGGAGGGAGAAACGGCGCGGGCGGCAAAGGCAATTAAGCTTATGGAATCGCCTAAGAACGAAAACGTTCTGACGGTTATACCCGAAGACGGAAGGTTTATTGTTTTCCGAGAATTTAGGAACGGCAGGAGCGGAACAGTGAGAAAGGCCGCTTTTGACGGAAATGTGGGATTTATTCAGGCCGGAGATTTTTATTTGGTGGGAAAATAATACCGTTCAAAATTTTGCCGACTGTTATATGAAAATAATACTAATAACCATTTTGACACAGGATAAAATCATAGTCAAAATGGTTAT
>CAJUFF010000191.1 GCA_910585505.1 uncultured Ruminiclostridium sp.
ACGAAAAAGCTGACTGCGCGTCTGCACGACAATCTTTGTGCGGTATTGCCTTAAATTGGAATCTTTAACTGAAAGGATCAAATGAAAATGAAAGCTAATTTTTTTGTTAAAACAGCGGCTGCTTTCCTTGCCGCTTCCATAACAGCTTTATCACTTCCCTTTGCGTCGTTTGCAGAAACGACAAAGCCCCCCGCCGTTACCGAGCCGACGGGGCCGTCGCTCAGCGGCACCGCTTTTTCCGGCGGATACACGGTAAACATAAACCGCATTGAAAAGGACTCTAAATTTTCTTTGGAGGCAAACGCCTATATACCCATATCCAATTTTTCGGCAGGTATAGATCCGTGGGATATGGTGGACGAAAATAATATTTTTGCCTTCGGTGTTTCCAACGAAAGCTTTAGTCTTATGGATACAAGCGCAGTCATACTGAATCCCACCATTATAGGCAGCTTTTTGTACATAACCGCTTATTTTACCGATATAACCTATCTCGGAAAGGGCGATTCTTTTACATACAATGTGTGCTATGAAAGCGGCGGGCAAAGCGTTACCGTCCCCATAAACATTTCGCTGTCGGAATGCGCGCCCGAAGTCGGATCGGATCCCTCCGATCCCTCCGCCGCCAAATTCGCTTTGGCTTCATCAAATACCTATGCCATTAAAGCGGGAGAAAAAGGAAGCGTTACGATACAGCTTAAAAACTTAAACAACGGCAATTTTGCCAACGTTGCTGCGTCGCTTTCCTCTTCCGACGGAAACATTCTGGTGGAAACCACGGAAACGCAGACTAGCTCTTCCTTCCGCCCCCAGTTTACCTTCAGCGTTTCCGCCCCCGCCATAACGGCTACGGGAATTTATAACCTCACACTGAACATCTCAGTATTCGGCGCAAACGGAAGCGAGCTGTCCACGGGAAGCTTCACCATTCCCGTAAGAGTGGAAAGCGACGTGGTTTCGTCGGGTCTTACCGTTTACTCCTATGACGTAAGCAAGGACGAGGTAAAGTCAGGAGACAGCTTTGAACTTGCCCTTACCCTTAAAAACGACTGTAAAATAGACTTAAAGGACGTTAAGGTTAAGCTGGAGGGTCTTGACAGCTCCAAGTTCGTTCTTGACGGCGGATTTTCTACAAAAACGGTAAATATAAACAAGGACGGTCAGGCTAAGGTGACATTTCCTCTTGTAGCCTGCGACGGTATCGTAAACGTTCGCGAAAGCATTCCCGTACAGGTGGAATATAAGATAAACGGCGCGTCGGATTCGGCGCAGGTTTTCTCCACCTCCGTAATACTTCAGTGCAAGCCCAAGGAAAAGGCGCCCGACGAAGAGGAATACGGAAAGTACGATATCAGCATGACCGATTATTCGTTCAGCAGCAACGCCATTCAGAAGGGCACGAAATTTAATCTTACCCTTACCCTTAAAAATACGTCCTCAACGGATATCACCAACGCCCGCGTTTCCGTACAGGAGCTTACGGGCAGCAAGTTCGCCATTGACAGCGGTCTTACATACAGAAACTTTGACATAAAGGCGGGAGAAAGCAAAAGCTTTTCCTTCCCCCTTATCGGCTGCGACGGCATCTCCTCCATGCGCGAGGTGATTCCCGTGGAGTTAAGCTTCGGCAACGTGACCTCCACCGTTTACACCACCGCCTCCTGTGTTCCCTCCGCAGACAAGGATCCCGACAACACCGTTTTTGCTCCCCCCATAATTATCCAAAACTATGATTTCGGCGGCGAATACGTTATCGGCGGCACCGCTTTCCCCTTGAAGCTTACCGTTCAGAACGCCGACGATTCAACGGTTATCGAAAACCTTAAAGTTACCATAAGCGGCGGAGCCGGAAACGGAGACAGCGGCGTAGCTTTCTCCCCCGCCAATTCTTCAAACTCCTTCTTTATTGAAAGCCTTCCCGGAAAGGCAACAACGGATATTGAAATAGATCTTCTCCCCCGTGCCGACTCCAAACCCGACAGCTACCCCGTAAACGTTACTTTTGAATATGAGTATATAGCAAACGGTAAAAGGGCAAAGGGCGAAACCGTTACCGAAACAATCACAATCCCTCTTCAGCAGGAGGATCGCTTCACCCTTAATCCCGCGCAGTATTCCGAATCGGTTGGATTGGGCGAAATGGTTTATATCAGCACAAGCTTTGTAAACAAAGGCAAGAGCGCGGTTTACAACGTGACAGCCGACGTTGAGGGCGAGGGCTTTGACAAGTCTCAGGGCACTTATTATGTGGGCAACGTAAACAGCGGCTCCGAGGAATATTACGACGTACAGATTACCCCAAACGTTGAAGGAACCGTAAAAGGCGATATAGTAGTTACCTATGAGGACTCCAACGGAACACAGAAGGAACAGAGGCTGCCCTTCTCGTTTAACGTAATATCCTATAACTGGGGTAATTCCGAAATAATCGATCCCGGCTTTGGAGAAGATATCGGAATGATTGAACCCGGTATGGAGGAAAACGGGGGCTTCCCCATGTGGGCATGGTTTGCCATAGGCGGAGGCGCTGTTGTAATAGCCATAATAGTTATAGTTATTGTTGTGAAGCACAGGAAAAAGAAAAGAGAGTTGGAGGACGACGATGAAGTTATTTGACATGATAATCATGTGTCTCCGTAATCTGTGGAGACGCAAGGGCAGAACTTTGCTTACGGTTATCGGTGTAATAATAGGCTGCTGTGCCATTATCGTCATGATTTCATTAGGTCAGGGAATGAACGCCGCCATGGACAATATGCTGGCTTCTTGGGGCGACCTTAACGCCATCACCATTTACGGCAACAACCGCGGAGGCAACGTTGTTATAGGCGTCGAGAGTGTCATGGGCGGCGGCAGTGGATCCGATGATAGACCCAAGCTTGACGAAGAAGCTTTGGAAATGATGCGAAATCTGGATCATGTGGAAACGGTATTTCCGAAAATAAGTGTAGACAGCAGTTACGTCACCATTACAGCGGGAAAAAACGGAAGATACAGAGCCAGTTGGATGGAAATATACGGTGTGGATTTCAGCGCTCTTAAAAAAATGGGATACGTCCCCGAACAAGGCGATTACCCTTCCGGAGACGACACACTTCATACTATCGTATTAGGCAACGAGGCGGCGTACCAGTTCCGTGATACCAAAAAAAAGGGGCAGAATTCATACACCTATAAGCAGCAGATGCCGGACGGCACCTGGTCAGAGCCTTTCTTCGACCCGATGACCGAAAGCATTCAAATCTATATAAACAACACAAAAAAGCCAAATGATGACGGCACCTATCAGAGCGGCGGCAGAGCTTACGAATTCAAAATGACCACCGCTGCGGTATTGGAACGGGATAATGACTGGCAGACCGTATACAGCCTGATGATAGATATGGATTTTGCCAAAGAGATAATCAACAGCTACAACCGTCTGAACAATGTTAAAGACACAAAGGAGCCGGAATTTTCACAGATAAAGCTCTGGGTGGACGATATCAATAATGTGGACGCGGTGGAAACGATACTTTCCGACTTAGGCTACAATACCTCAAGCATGGCTTCCCAAAGAAAAAGCATGCAGGGAGAATTGGGTGTGGTTCAGATGGTATTGGGCTGTCTGGCGGCAATAAGCCTTCTTGTTGCGGCAATAGGTATTACAAACACCATGATAATGTCAATTTATGAGCGCACCAGAGAGATAGGCATAATGAAGGTATTAGGCTGTTTTATCAGCAATATAAGAGTGGTGTTCCTTATGGAAGCGGGAATGATAGGTCTTCTCGGCGGAGCGATCGGAACCGTTATAAGCTATATTATTTCGGCGGTAATGAACACATTGGGCAGCGATACATTTGCCAACATGTTCGGTATCTACACCGACGGCAGTTCTCCTATTTCTATAATACCTATATGGCTGGTTCTTCTGGCTCTGGCGTTCTCAACGATAATAGGCCTTATTTCAGGCTTTTACCCCGCTAACAGAGCGGTAAAGATAAGCGCTCTTGAAGCAATAAAGAATGAGTGACGAAGTTTTTTCATTTCAAAATTTGTTTTTTTCTCACTTCAATATGTGAAAATCTCCCTTTGCCGTTTTAGGTAAAGGGAGATTTTCTACATGAATTTTAAATTAAGGCAACACCGCACAATGATTGTGTGTGGATTGCGTCGCCAGATTTTTCGTC
>CAJUFF010000192.1 GCA_910585505.1 uncultured Ruminiclostridium sp.
TGTGTGTTTTTTGCACTGTTGTAATTTTGTTTAAACTTTTTTTGGATTGCTATAGAACATGTTCTCAATCCAATAACAAACAGATTTATCGGGAATCATACCCGAAAAACCGTTTACAAATCATTCCGAATTTTCATTTATCCGTATAGTATCAGGCTTTTTTATCCTATAAACGCCCTTATCGGTCACTATTATGTCTACGGCTTTATCTCCCTCGGACGGATTAAAATCAATTATATTTTCCTCAAAACAAAGCCCGATTTTTACACATGCGTTTTTCTCAAAAAATCTGTCATAATAGCCTTTTCCGTACCCTATCCTGTATCCTTGACGGTTATAGCAAAGGGCGGGGGTAATACAAACCGTATCCGGACTTACTTCCGCGCCGGTACAGTATGACTTCGGCTCATACACGGAAAAAACGCCTTTTTCCAGATCATTTTCATCGTTAATGTATTTAAAAATCATTTCGCCGCCGCGGCACATTGGCGCCGCTACCTTTTTCCCACATAAAATAGCGTAGGAAACTATCCCACGGGTATATACTTCTTCTTTTTTATTTATATAGCAAAATACGCTGTCCGCCCGCTTAAACTCATCCGTTGAAAAAAGCGCTTCAGCCGTCTTAAATGACAGTTCCATTCTTTTTTCTTCGGAAACAAGCTTTCGTGCCGCCAAAAGCTCTTTTCGCAGCACGCTTTTTATCTGCATTGCAAAGAAGCCTTTATCCTGTCTGCCGTTTCCTTGCCTTTAAGGCACTCCAGCAGTTTAAACCCGAACTCCTGCGCTACGCCAGCACCCTTGGCGGTGATAACATAACCGTCTTTGCATACAAAATCTTCGGATAACTTAGCGCATCCAAGCTGTTCCTCAAAACCGGGGAAACAAACGGCCTCTTTGCCTTTAAGCAGCCCCATATGACCCAGAATAGAGGGGGCGGCACAGATTGCGGAAATATACTTACCGTTGTTCACACAAAATTCCACGGCTTTCCGCACGTTTGCGTTCTTTTCAAGATTCAAGGTTCCGGGCATACCGCCGGGAAGTATAACCATATCAAGATTATCGTCAAGAGATATCTCGTTATCGGTTAGGTCGGTACATACGCTGATTCCGTGAGAACCGGTAATGATCTCTTCCCCCACGCCCACAACGGTCACCTCGCAGTCCCCTCTGCGGAGGATATCAATAGGGCAAAAAGCCTCCATTTCCTCAAATCCGTCTGCCAAAAAACAATATACCATAACGATTCCTTTCTTTTTTATCTTTTTAGTCTTTAAAAATTATACGGAATTTTTCTTCCATAAAAGCGGGGTGATAAGACAGCTTGGCCTTCCTGAGGTTTTCCTCTCCTACGTCCTCCTCGCGGTTGATATACTTGTAATCGGAACAGCAGCGGCTTACAAATTCCCTGTTTATCATGGGATAAGTTCCGTCGTAATCGGAGAGCGCCTTTTCCACATGTACGTCAAAGGTGTCTCCGTTTATCCCTTCACCGAAGGTAAAAGCCACGGGCTTTCCTTCAACCTTCAGAAGTCCTCCGATAAATCCCAACTCGCCAAAATACTCAAGTCCCTTTTTACAAGCTGTCAGCTCCTGTTCAAGGGAGGGATCTCCGATGCCGAAGTTTTCCTCTTTCCATTTTTCCAGTACCGTTTCGCATTCCTTAAGGTTTTCTTCGGATATATCCTCATAGCTCCAGTCATTTTGTATAAAACGGTTGATAAAATTTCTTTTGGAATGATATTTCTTTCCGACAAGTGTGGACAAATCGTCATAATTGTAACAGTAATCGAAAAAATCGGGATTTGAATAAATCTCCACCCCGTCTCCGTAGGTTTCCTTAAGATACTCCATGCCGCTTTTGGGAGAGCTGCCGAAGCAAAGACGACGCCCCTGTGAGCGGCTGTAATTTCTGAGTTCCTCAACAATCTCCTTAAAATCTCCCATTCCGGAGGGATAGAAAAATTCTCCCTCGCTGCTCACAATGTAAAAATCCTTGTAAAAGGCAACCTTGATATTAAAAGGCTCGCTCCATATAAAATTATTACCGAAGGTGTATTCACAGCCACGGTAGCCTGAAAGGGACAAAAGTTTCTTTGCCCGATCCCTGTCCTCAATTCTTATTTCTCTGAATTCCAACATAAATTATTCTAACAATTCCTTTATTTTTAATATGATAGTCTGGTGTATACGATCAACGGAAAGCGGTTCGCCGCCTTCGGCGCAGGGTATCATTATCCAGCCTTCCTTTTCCGCCACATATTCCGCCGCCCTGCGGCATTCATTCATATACATAAGATTGCTTTCGTGAATATCCAGTTTTTTCTCGTCTCCCCCATAGCGCTTAAGAAGAAGCTTTCTTGAAATATCTGTAGGCATATCGAGAAAAAGAGTGGCGTAAGGCTTCGGCATTCCGAATTTATTATACTCCATATCGTACAGCCAATTCAGATATTCCTCCCATTTTTCCTCGGAAAGCTTTGTCATCTGATACATGGCGTTGCTGCTCACATAACGGGCGGAAACAACGATTTTACCCGCTTTTATGTCCTTTTCCCAATCGGTTTTATAGCTTGTATACCTGTCCACGGCGTAAAAACAACTGGCGGTATAGGCGCTGACATAGCCGCTCTCCTCGCTGTAATCACCGTTAAGATAACTTTTTATTATCTTTCCCGACGGTGAATCGTAATTGGGAAAAGTTATATATCTGAAATCGGGATAAACTTTTTTTATAAGTTCTATCTGAGTGGTTTTTCCGCCTCCATCAAGACCTTCTATTACTATAAGCTTTTTTTCCACAGAAATGTTCCTCGTTTCACAGGCAAAATACGGGGTTTGACTGATACTGATCCATATATTGTAATTTTACCACAAAATCCCCTTTTAGTCAAGTTCTGCCAATTGTCTTTCTATACTTACAATGGGAACCGCATTTTTGTCAATGGCATTGATTCCGCCGACCGTCATTTCACGGATCTGTCTGTCGGAAAGCCTGAATTTATACGGAACCGCCAAATCGAATATAAGCGTGTTTCCCGCATGATTTTTAACCACGCGAAAATCGTGTATGGAAAGACCCTCGTCTATTCCCTTCACAACTTTCTTCACCGCCCCGAAAAGCTCCGTCGTTTCCTCGTCGTCTATGTCCACCGGGTCGATATGAATAGTTACGCCACAGCCGAATTTTTTTTTAAATTCCGTTTCGATACCGTCCACAAGAGTGTGTGCGTCGGAAAGCGGCATTGAAGAAGCAACCTCCGCATGAAAGGAAATAAAGCTTATTCCAACTCCGTAATTGTGCACGATCAGGTCGTGCATTCCGATTATTCCCTCATAGGAATTCACCGTGCTCTTTATATCCTCCACCAGTTCCTTTTCGGGCATCTGTCCCATAAGAGGCGACAGACTTTCCTTAGCGGTCTTAAGTCCCGACACCACTATAAAGACGGATACCAGCAATCCAGCCCAGCCGTCAATGTTAACGTCGAAAATAACGCTCGCCGCCATTCCCAAAATAACGGCGACTGTGGCGGTCACGTCGGAAATGCTGTCGGAGGCGGTAGCTTTAAGGGATACCGAATTTATTTCGGATCCCAGCTTTCTATTGAAAAAAAACATCCAAAGCTTCACCAATACCGACGCGAACAGAATCACAAACGTAAGCACGCTTATGTCCGGTGCTTCGGGAACGATTATTTTGTCGACTGAGCTTTTAGCCAGTTCTACTCCCATCAGCGTGATTATAAAAGAAATAATTAGTCCCGCCACATATTCCGCTCTTCCGTGTCCGAAGGGATGTTCCCTGTCCGGAGGGGTCATGGCAATTTTAAAACCCACCATATTTACTATGGAAGAGCCGGCGTCTGACAAATTGTTAAGCGCGTCCGCAACTACCGATACGGCGCCTGAAAGAATACCCGCTATAAGCTTTCCCGTAAAAAGGAGAAGATTAAGTATTATTCCGGTAATTCCCGAAAGAAAGCCGTATTTCTTTCGTGTATCGGAGGAGTAGTCCGCAGTTTTTCCTATAAAAAGCCTTATTAAGAATTTTGTCATAGCCTGCCTCCGTTTTTTGCGTTACGTTCAATAATAATAGGGCTTGTTTGAAAATAGAGGAAATGACGAAATTTTGACCCAAAATGGTTAGCTTCAAGGAAA
>CAJUFF010000193.1 GCA_910585505.1 uncultured Ruminiclostridium sp.
GTGCAGACGCGCAGTCAGCTTTTTCGTCAGATTGTCCAAAACGACGCAGGAATACTGGCGTATTTCAAGAAGTTTTGGTCAAAAATGACGGAAAAGCTGCAAGCGTATGCGCGGCAAAGCGCGCAGCGCGGTCTTTGCGCGGTGTTGCCTTAAATGTACAACTGCCCCTTTCCTGTTATAAGTGTTTATATGTTGGTTTTTGTTTGTCCAAATAGAGTGGTGCACGTATATTCGTTGACTTTGAAATACCACGCGTCAATGTATTGCTGATATGGCTGATTGTCTCTCACGTCGCGTAGTCTTCTTTTTCTGTAAATTCATATTCACACATTTAACGAAAAAGTTAATCTCCGATGTTGATGTTTTGCGCAATCTTGAATTTATTTTGAACAAATGCTTTCATATCTCTTCCACCGTTCCCAACACTCTTTTGTCCGTTCTTTCCCGTAATAGGCGATCAGTTTACCGTCATACACGGATTTTCCTATCCAGTCGGGCTGAACATTACAATTGTGGCAGTAAAACAGGATTTGTTTGATATTTACTATTTTCAAAACATTGTCATTATAATATTTATATACTTCCTCCAAGGAATCAAAAGTACTATCTTTTATGTCAATCACCTCAAGTTTCATATATTGTAAAAAATAGGGCTAAGGTCAACACAGAATATTGTGTAAAACCATAGCCCTATAATTACAATACACAATATCCGTTACTCGGTTTTAATATTTCTGAAAGTCTTTTCTTTTATATTTTCATCACAGCCTGAAAAGCTGTTTTTATTTGTTTTGTCTCCTATGACCGCCGGTTTCTTAAGGTTGGCTTTCGTATTTCCTGCCACCGACTTGTCGGTATCGTTCAAAGCCGCCCGATAAGTAACGGTATCGTCAATGTATTTTTTGGCGCATTTCATGGAGCAGGCAAAATTTCTCCACCTGAACTCGCCGGTATTGGATTGACAATAAGCACACGGCGTAAATAGCTTTCCGCAGACGCGGCAGGGTATTTTTTTCTTTTCCGACATTATGCAGCCTCCGGTTTAAAATCAATCGAAGATAATAAATCTCCACAATTCGCTTTTACCTGTACACAAATTAGGCAGGGAAGTAAATTCAAAGCTTTGCGCAACGGGATCCGCGCCGCCCTGAAGATCAAAGGTTCCGGAAAAATCGGCTCTGTCGATAATAAACTGACCGTGGAACATATTGTCACAGACATCTTTGCAGGTTACGTCAATGTACAATGCCAGAGTCTTACTGTAATGATCGGCGTCGTTGCTTATTTTCTTGCCTGTAACGTTAGCGTCATAAAACGCAATCACTTCCGTTCCGTCGGCAATTTCACCCGCAAAGAAAGTGATCGTCTTAGTATCGGGGTTGTAAGAAAACTCGCCCGCACCGGGTTCTCCGCTTGTCTGAGTAAGCTTCTTACCTCCGGAAATGTAAGCGTTGTTTTCGTTTCTTACGTAGATTGTGCCGATTTCATTACCAATTGCGCCGATAGCGGTTTCGGAGGTAACGCCCTTATTTTCGGAAACGGTAATGGGATCGGTATATCTTATTAGATATTTTCCGTCTTCGATTTCCGCTCCGGTCTGTGCCGCAAGAGCGCCGCCGCAAAGAAAACCGTTGGTGCCGCTGCCGGTAACTCTTTTGTTCTTTTTCAGTGTTCCTATGACCCTTCCGCCCTTACCGGTTATTTCGCTTTTATCCTCCGAGTTGGACAAATTAAAGTCGGTCAGTTCGTCAAGAATCAGATCAAGACTTCCGTTGGTTCTGTCAAATCCTGTGATCTGGTCATAGGAAGCAATCGTAAACTTGTCAATATTCATAGTGTTTATTCCTCCTGTTTTATAATATAATTTATATAACAAAAAAGACCGCTGACGGCCTTTTTGGCTATTTGTTTGATATCCAAGAAAGAGCGTCTTTATTGCTCAACTTGGCTGTATCGACGGTTCCCGCATATACTCCTATCATTGTATTATCAAAAGCTATTTTATGCTGTATCTGCTTAAAGCTTTGATTAAATCTGTATATTGATAAATCCATACATGAATCGTAGTCGTATGGGAATTCACTTGTATTTACCAATGAGATTACAAGCTTTTCAAGATACGGTTCATACTGTTTTTTTGTATTTCGTTTCAGTCTTTTCCGTTCCTTTTCCAAAAGATATTTTTTTGCCGATTCATTGCCGGGCTTATAACTCACCTTTTCGATTAAATTTATTTTACGTATAATATCAGATATAAAATTATACACATTTTCATTTATTTCTATATCATTGCCGGGGCTATATATGAATTCACCCTGTTTTTCTCTTTTGTATACGCCGCAGTCGGATAAGTCCAAATCTCCGAATAATATGGAAAGATCCCCCGCCGCGTATGTCATAAACAGAATTCTGAAAAGCTCATAATCCGTCATAGCCGCAAAGTCAATACCCCAATTATCCAATTGAGCCATATATTGAAAGGGACTTGCCGTAAATGTGGATATTATGCCGTAATAGTTACTTTCATCTTCAAGAATTTCTCCCACCGTGGGTATCCTTACGGATATTTTTGTGCCGGGCACATCAACGCAAGATAAATTAAGCAAGCTTTTTTTATTTTCCATATTTCAGTCCGTTGTTAAAGTACTTTACCGAAAATTTCAGCAATCTCCCCTTGAATTTATTTTGAGGAAAATAGGGGTGTTTGTCAGCAGACACGTTTTTCCCGCTGAAAATGTTATTTCTATTTATTAAAATATAGCCGTATCAATCTTTAATCAACTTGTACACTTGATTAAAGAATACACCCGAAACACTAATTCCACATTTTATAAAAGGGATTAGTATTAATCATCTCCCTCCTGTATGGTCTCCGCCTTTCCGATAACAATTTCCGCTCCTTCAACAACCGTTCCGTCATCAAAAACTAATTTGATTCCGTCCGTTCCACCGGTAGATACGGAAATATCCTCCCATTGCTGCAACTCGAAATTATAATACTGAAAATGCCCGTTATAATATCTTAAATTTCCAAAACCTTCCGAAGTTAAAAAATCACCCTGAATGTCGGCGGTAAGCCGCCCGATATTCTGTGTTATTCCGTCCGAAAATGTTGCGGTAATATTTCCGTTACTGTCTTGGTCAATAGAAGTAATAGACCTTCCGTCTTTTCCGTCGTTTCCTTTTAAACTGTTAAGCCATTCCTCTTCTGTTCCGGAGTATCCGTTTTGTATGGCTATATCATATGCGGAGTTGCCCTTTCCGACTTCTGTTAATTGTCCGTTTACATTTACAAAAAATTTAGCCATAAAAAGTTATTTTCATTCCTTTCTTTTAAGATAAAGTTTGGGCTATATATCGGTTATTGTAACAAACATTCCGTTGGGAATATCGCCGGATGAATATGCCGTATTATATTCATCCATCGTACCGATAAAAGCTCCTGAAGGCGCGGAAGGAGAATTGTTTTTCTCAAGATTTTCTATTCTCGATTCGATGTCCGTTGCCCATGTTTTGTATACCCCATCCGTCCCGTATTCGTTTAAGGCGTCCTCTATATTTACGGAGAAATTCATTGTTTTTAAAACATATTCGTTCCCCTGTTCGTCTTCGCCTTCAATTTGAACCGCTGCCGTAATTTTGCCGGGATACATTGTCGCGTCTTCGTTCATAAGCCAGTTAAAGCGTATTTCTCTGTCGTTATAAGCGATGTTGATAGCGTCGGCTTTAAAAACTCCGCCTTTGGTCCGGTATAAGATTTGAAATTTCTTGTTTAATAAATCCACATTGTCATAATATCGGGGGATACTGAATTCGATTTCCTGTGAATTGACTTCTCCCGCAACAATTTTTCCGATATCTCCGACCTTTACGTTTTTTTCCGTAATTTTTACAACTTCGTGCTCGTCTCTCATTGTGCTGTAATTTGTACTTGTTGATAAATCTGTAAATGATTCAGCCATATAATTTTGTCTCCTTTATTTTACAAAACAACTTCCGTTTCGCCTTCAAATTAAGTTTTTACAGCAGTATTATTACAGCTTTATACTGCTGACGGAAATTATAAAATATAATAATTTTTT
>CAJUFF010000194.1 GCA_910585505.1 uncultured Ruminiclostridium sp.
ATGTACCGCGTCTATCTGGAAACAAGCGGCAACAAACCGCTGATTTTCGGCGGCTCCCCCGATATGGGCGCGTCTGTTGTCTGACACGCAAAACCCAAAAAATTGACAAGCAAAACGCGAACTTTCAACAGCCTGTTGAAAGTGTGGAAAACTTTCAAAATTTTGTGCAAAGTAACCAAAATACAAAATCAAGCGGCGAGAAAAAAACTCGCAGCTTTTTACATCTCAATAAGTTCCCCGATTTTGCAGTCAAGAGCCTTACAAATTCTTTCAACATACTCCAGCTTTATAAAAGCGCAGTTGTTATTATACATATCGCAAACGGTAGAAGGTCTTATCTTTGCAATCCTCGCCAATTCCGCCTGCGACATACCCGCTTCATCAAGAAGCTTGCTTAACCTTATTTTCATAGTGGCACTTCCTTTCCGTGTGTTTTTCCAATGTGATTTTCTTTAAATCATACCATAACGGATACCGTTACATATGGTTCAAAAAAAATAACATCAGTAATTGCTGATAAGCAGCTCTTTATAATCTCCCTTTGACAAATTGTTGTTTCGGCTTATGGCTTCCATCTTAAAATCCTTGTACAATTCCCGAATAAAAGGATCGTCGTTATAAGACAGCAAAAACATTCCTTTTATGCCGTTTAAACGCTTCTTAAGCTTTAAATGATCCTCTTTTGCAAATGTAACATCATACATATCCTCGGCACCGTAATAAGGCGGGTCAAGATAAAAGAAAGCGGTGGGACGATCATATACCTTTATTAAATCATCATAATTCTTATGTTCTATAACTACGTTTTTCAACCTTTCGCAAACTGTTGAAAGATAATCGGCGGACTTTTGAAGGGGCTTGGTATTGCACCCAAATTGACTTCCCTTCGCTCCAAAAGAAATTCGTATTTTAAGAAAATACCTCGCCGCCCTCTGGATATCGGTAAAACCTTTGCAGTTAAGCTGTTCTATCGCGTCAAAAAACATTTCTCGGGAATTATAAAAGCCTTCTATTTCACGCTGAAGCTCGCCGCTGTGATATTTTATGCAGCGCATAAGATTTACCAAATTGCTGTCGCCGTCATTGTAAACTTCCAAAGGCGCGTGCTTATCCTTGTGTAATAGTACCCATGCAGCGCCGCCAAAAACCTCAATATATCTGTCGAATTTGCCCGTTTCGGGAAATCTGTCACATATAGCCTTACGCAGTAATTTTTTACCGCCAACTCTCGGAATAGGACTGTTTGTCATTGTAAAGTCTCCCTTCATTAAAAACGTATATATGCCCGTATTTGAATACACGGGCATATAACTGTTTTGTTTTTTTGTTAAATTTGAAATAATTAACTGTTGATCCACTGCTTATCGCACCAGCATGATTTCCTGTTATAAATAACCTCCGCCCAAGTATACCCGCCGTTGTCAACGGTTTTCCCGGTCATTTTAACCTCTGTCCCTTTGGGCAGCTTCGTTATAATCTTCCCGTTTATGCTCGCCTCCGCTCTCACATTAACGGGCGCGTTTGCCCTGCCGATTGTACACGTTGTCTTACCATCGGAAGATGAGGCGCTCACTTTGTCATATGTAACATAAGGCAGCTTTCCGTGTCTTGTCCACTTTCGTGAGTTATACCCCGCCTTTGCTCCGATATTTTGCACCGCGGTAATCTGCACACAGTTTTTCCAAAGGGGAGTACACTCAACCGCCAGCCCGTCCCCAATGTAAATCCCTATATGCCCCTGCATACCAACGGCTTCGCCGACTTCAATTTTGGAGAAATCCGTTGAAATATCCGAACATCTGTCCATCATGTCGTTGCAATCAATATCGGGTACACCGCTGTCTTTATCCTCGTACTTAGCGCCGCCGTAAACAGTATTTTTATCACCGTTCCACCCCCAAAGCACACCCTTGATAAGGCAAACACAGTCAAACCCGAAGGTATCGGCAGAAGCCGCCTTAATCATTGCAGTGCGCACCGGCTGTTTGTTATAAGAGCAGTTTTTGCAGTATCTTTCCTTGTGCTCCGCCTTAAGAGGAGCCCCGAAGCACCCCATTACATAAAGTGTTTTATAGCTTGTTGCGATTTTCTTTACCGTTTCCGCCAGTTCTTTTCCTGTTCTAATCATTTTTGACCTTCCTTTCCGAACGCCTCATTCATATTCTTAACCGCACTCTCAATCATCAAATTAACACTTTCCTCATCAATTTTCAGATTTTTTTCCTCAAGGAATTTAAGCACATACTCTTTCTTCTCTTTTCCCTTGCCAACTCCCGAATAAATCTGTTCCGCAGCAGTCACCGCAATTTTTACCCAAGAATTGATTTCCTCCCTCTGCGCCGCCGTAGTCTTAGACTTGATCCACGGAATCACAAAAGCCGTAACCGCCGCCGCAATCAGCGCAATCACCGCATTAACAACAGGTGTAATATCCATTTTCAAATATCCTCGCTTTCCTTTGAACTGTCGTTTGTTTTCTTATCACCGTGCTTAACTTTCCCGCCCTTAATAGCCGCCAGCGCCACTATTTCCACCGTCCAGAAGCTGAACCAACATGTGGTAAGCGTAGGCGAAATCTCCATAAGCCCGCAAAACTGCAAAACCACCGCCGAAGCTGTATACAATCCTATTGCGACAATAGCGGCGGCAATTATGTAGTCGGAAAAGTGCTTTTTACGTTTAAATTTTTGTTTTCGGAACGCCATAACATTATTTCCTTTCTATTGATTCCTCCAATTCGTTAATTCTCGCCCGCCATTCCCTCCGCTTCCGAATCTCCTCCGAGTATTCCTCGAAAGTAGCTGAACCCTCGGCAATCTTAGCCGCGATGTAATCCGTTTGCGCCAGCTTGACTTTAAGCTTCCCCATCTCCCTTTGCGAATTGATACGCGACAATTCGGGATACTTATCCGCTTCCGTCCGCTCCGCAATCCTTCCGTCAACAATCTTATAATTGTAAATCCCGTTTTCGTCGGTCAAAGGCTTGTCCAGATAATTATTCTGAGCATGGTGAAATCTATCACCAACTCCGGTGTCAATCTCCGTCTAGCCATCGGTACTGTTAAGAAAAGCGGAACTGTTTACATCAGCGATGTTATGGTTTTCGTCTGTTTTTATGTATACTTTATAGCTTTCATAATAATTTTCTTCCATTTTGAGTCCTTTCTTTAAAGATCGGCTGACGCTTCGTACCTGATAGAGCAGGTCATCCCCTCAGTTGCAGTTCCGGGTTTTGAAATTAAAATGGAACTAAAACCCTGTGATGTTATGCCGTTTGCCCTGACCTCCGATCCTACGATAGTGGTACCGTCAATCCATTTTGACATTTGTCCGGTGGTGTCGTTTGATTTTACCGCTTGGACGGTTACGGTCGGGGTCGTTCTCATAGAGACAGGAAACGACTCTACAAACGCAACGTATTTGCCGTTTGAATTATCCGCTGAGAAGTCCCCATATTTGAATGGGACTGATACTCCTTTTTTAAAAAAATATCTTTGACACTTTACCAACTCCGTAGCAGAATTCGGCGGAACGAACGGAGTTGCAACTGGGCCAAGTTCGAGCTTAGCCCAGTTAATTTTTATAGATTTTCCGGGTTTTATCTGGAAGAAAAACTCGTAATGATCAACGTTTAAATCAACATAGAAAGATACAATGTCACTTATTAAAAGTTTCAACGGGTTTTTGCTCTCTTTAGGCGCAACACCGCTAAGGTAATATATGTTTCCGTTAGAATCACAAGCCGATAAACTTACCGTTTTGCTTGCGAGGTCTAATAATAATGTCTGTCCCCAATACATTGCGGTCGTGTCATTGGTATTATTTAAAAATACTCCATCACTGTCTATTGTAACTATTCCGGCAGTTGTTTTTTTCCATCTATCAACGGTGTACGTTAAGCCACGGTACTCTGTTTGACCCCTCTGATTTATCTTGAAATCAGGGTTGTCCAAAAGATTCGGATTTGACGGAGCGTTTGTCCATACTCCGT
>CAJUFF010000195.1 GCA_910585505.1 uncultured Ruminiclostridium sp.
TATAGCACATCTTCTGTATTTTGTCTATATTTTAAATGATTGTTAGTATTATATGATGTGCTCGATAATTTTATTGATAAGAACGGAATAAAAATTTAAAAAAATACCACCGATATACGATTAAGCATATCGGTGGTATTACATTTAAAGTTTTATACTAATCTTTGATCAGATAATATGCAAATAATATTGAGGATCAAAGATTAATACTTAGGGTGCAATCTTTAATCAAGTCTACAACTTGATTAAAGATTGGTATTACATTTCAATTACAACATCATTGGTATCTTTAAGGATTTCCGCCTTAATGAGTATTCCGTCGATCTTTTCGCCGTTTACGGTAACGGATTTGACTCCGTGCTGATTTCCGTCGGGATTTTTTACGGTAACATTCAGCTTCTTTCCTCTGAATGTCTTTTCCAATGTGTATTCTTTCCATGCGGAGGGAATGGAGGGGTCAATTACAATTCCGTTGGTGGTGGGGTTTAATCCCAAAATTCCTTCGGTAGTACCTACCATAACGGTGGAGGCGGTTCCCGTCAGCCAGTGAACGTGCGCTCTGCCCGCGAAAGGACTGTCCTTGCCCTCAACAAACTGACCGTATACGTATGGCTCAAGGCATCTGTGATCCGCTTTGTCGTTATATGTTGCGGGGGCGGCTTCTGTCCAATACTTGTAAGCCATGTCTCCTCTTCCCAGTTTTGATTCGGCAAGTATCAGCCAACCCTGCGGCTGAGAGAATATGCCCGCGTTTTCCTTGGTGCATCTGTTGAAGCACTGCATAAGAGCTCCGTCGAATCCGTGTTCAACATAGGGAGGATACATAACCATTGCGCCGTAGGGAGTGTTTAATTCTCTTTCCACGCTGTCCATTGCCTTAACGCCCTGTTCGGGAGTGGCAAATCCCGAAATAACCGACCATGACTGGGGATTAAGCCACATGGAAGCTTCGGGATCGGTGCGCTGACCGATAACGGTGCCATCCTCCTTATATCCTCTGATCCAACGGTCTTCATTCCAGCAATCGGCGAGTATCGCGTCAAGCCTTGCCTTGATTTCGTCAAGATACTTGATATATTCGGTATCGTTCTTTTCCTCGGCGTAGCCGCGAAGAATCTTTATGGCATAAACAAGCTGGAAAGCCACAAATGTGGATTCTCCCTTCTTGCCAAGTCTCAGGCAGTCGTTCCAGTCGGCGTGAAGACCTGCGGGCATCCCATGACTGCCCAAATTGTTCATGGAGAACTCGATGGCTCTCTTTAAGTGGTCGTAAACCGTACCCTTTTCTCCGTCATTGGCGTAGAAAATTTCCTCGTCAAGGAAAGCGCTGTTTCCGCTTTCGGAGATATACTTGTAAACGGTTGGGAACAGCCAGAGAGCGTCGTCCGCACGGTATGAGGGATGACCTGTTTCTTTTACATAGGCAGGATCGTCGGGAGTGTTTTCTTTGCCGGCGTTATGGGTGTACTTTACAAGAGGAAGTCCCGCGCCGTTGGTTACCTGAGCGGAAAGCATAAATTTGATCTGTTCGTAGGCCATTTCGGGAGCAAGGTGAATAACGCCTTGAATGTCCTGTACGGTGTCACGGTAGCCGAATCCGTTGCGGAGCCCGCAGTACTGGAAAGAGGCTGCTCTGGACCAGATAAAGGTGATAAAGCAGTTGTAGGCGTTCCACACGTTTACCATATTGTTGAAATTATCGTCGGGAGTGTGTACCTGTAAATTGTTAAGCTTGCTGTGCCAGAAGTTCTTAAGTTCTTCAAGCTCCTTTTCCACAACGCCTTTTTCCTGATACTTGGCGATTATTTCCTTGGCAATATTTTCCGGTCTTTGTCCCATAAGGTAGGTTATTTCCTTGGTTTCTCCGGGCTGTAATACGATATCGCTTTGAAGCGCACCGCAGGAGTTGGTATTATAGTTCAAGTCGCCCTTTAATCCCTCTTCGATTCCCTTGGGGTTTGCGTAGCTTCTGTATGAGCCTACAAAAGCGTCACGGTCGCCGCAGTAAGCGTTAACCTCCGCGCCGGCGGCTCCTAAAAATCTTTCGTTGTTGGGGTTTTTGAACACCTCGTTCTGCTTCTGGAGAATAAAGTTGTCTTTAAAATAGGTGCGGGTAATAAACAGGGTGTATTGGAGATTTACCTGATCCTGTTCATAGTTGTTGTCATTTACAAATTCGCAGTAGCCGGTTATGGACAGCTTGCGGGGCTTGGTGTCATTATTGGTGATCTTTGCTGCCCATACCTCATAGGTAGCGTCCTTGGGAACATAATAGGTCACTTCGGATTTGATGCTTTTGTATTCCGAGGTGATAACGGAGTAAGCGGTACCGTGGCGGCATTCGCTTTTGAAGCTGTCCAAGGGTTTGCACACGGGCGCCCATGAAGCAGACCAGAAATCGCCGTCCTCATTGTCCTTGATATACACGTATCTGCCGGGCTGATCGTTGGGCACGCTGTTGAAGCGGTAACGGATAACGCGTCCGTTGGCTCCCGATTTTACGAAGCTGTAGCCTCCCGCGTTATTGGAGATGATGGCGCCGTATTCGGGGGAACCCAAATAGTTTGCCCATGCCGAAGGAGTGTCCGGACGGGTAATGACATACTCCTTGTTTTTTTCGTCGAAATGACCGTAATTCATATTGTTTTTTTCCTTTCACTGCCTTAAGACCTGACGACTTAAAGCGTATTAACAAATATTTACTGATATCATTATAACAAGAAAACGTTTTCTTGACAAGGACGGTTTTTTGCACAAATTATCATGTTCTTTTTTGTTAATTTTAACTATTTTAAAAAAGAGATTAAAAATTTATATATAATGTTGGTTGACTTTAAAAGTATAATTTGGTACACTAAACTTTTATCAAAGGACATTGAAAAGCTGGAGAAATATATGAAAACACTTATATTAAACGGTTCTCCCAAAAAAAACGGGAACACAGCGGCACTGATAAATCTGCTGACGGAAAACCTGACAGGCGTATACATGATAACAAACGCTTTTGAGAGCAATATTTCTCCGTGTATAGATTGCGGATATTGTCGTAAAAACGGCGTTTGTGCTGTGAATGACGATATGAGCGGTGTTTATGAATATATAAAGGACTGCGACAATATAGTAATAGCTTCTCCTATATATTTTTCGGAGCTTACGGGGCCGCTGCTGAGCTTGTGCAGTCGATTCCAGGCATTTTATTGTTCCCGCAGGTATTTGAATACCGAACCGATTGATATGGGAAAAAAAGGTGGTATTATATTAGTGGGTGGAGGGGACGGAAGCTTTGATACCGCCGAAAAAACTGCAGGGATTTTATTGAGACAAATGGGGTCGAATACTTTTTTTCCGCCGATTGTCAGTCATAATACAGATATTATTCCCGCTTCCGAGGATCAATCGGCGGCCGATGATATTTTAAAACTTGCTGATTTTTTTATTGCTCCCACAATCTCTTGCGATAAAAGCAACAGACGATCTTGATACTATAGCAATCCAACAAAAAGATAAACAAATAGGAGCGAAGCGACTAATTGTCCTTTCCGCTTCCCTTTCGGACTCCGAAAGGGAAGTAGGGGAGTCCGAAGGACGGGGGCAACGCCCCCCAAAGCTTGTGTGTTTTTTGTTGATGTATATGCGTTGTTACGTGACGGCCTTATATAGATATTGCTCCCTTTTTCACTTTTGGAGGGAAGAAGCATTCCCTAAGGAATCGACAGGATTTTGATAAAGGCTTTGGAGATTTTGATGGTTAAAACGGTTTTATCTACGACGGGGCGTGTAATTTTTACTGTTCGGGTTTTAGAATATGTTTTAATATAAAGTGTAAAAACCGCCTATCGTATTTATCCATTTAGTGTGTTATACTAATAACCATTTTGACACAGGATAAAATCATAGTCAAAATGGTTATTA
>CAJUFF010000196.1 GCA_910585505.1 uncultured Ruminiclostridium sp.
TTAATATTATATCATAATTCCGGAACTTTTTCCACTACTTTGGGGGTTGAGCCTAATTTTATTCCACCAGATTCGGGCGTTATTAAACTTAAAAATAGATCCGGATACCAATTTGTCCAGCTTGTGAATTCTACGTATTTATACAAATTTTTTCCAAATACAGAATCGTCCTGAAGATCAATAATTTGTTCTTTTGTCATTACCCGTCGCCATCTTCATAATCTTTGGGCAATGTAATAAATTTTTGAATATTTTCTCTTATTTTTTTAGATGGATCTTCATCAAATATTCCATATGGATCTCCGTATTGAGAAATAAATTCTTCTTTCTTTTTATCGTAAAATTTGTATACGTCTTCATATTCACAATGTGGCAATCCCTGTAAATCACGTGCATAATTTATATAACACCAAACTATAAAATCACATGCATCATTTGGAGCAAATTTGAATTTTGGTAGAATAGGAACTACATCAACAGCTTGTTCAACAGCTTTAAAAATTTCTGAAAAACTATTAATCCCATTCTGTAAGTCTGCTTGTGTTAATTGTTTTGGTGTTAATTTTGCTTTTTCTGCCGCATTTTGTGCTGCATCGTACCACTTTTTTGCTTCATCAACATTCCCGGAAGCAGTGGCGTTTTCTTCTTTGACTTTAAAACGGACATATGTTGCAAGGGCTTCTTGATGAAGGTTAGTTTGCAAAGAATAATTCAACTTCAACTTCTCATATTTTTTGTGCATCTTGCGGTATTCATCTTTGCTGTATCCTTCTCCAAACAATTGTACAATTTCTTCCGTTAATTCAAAATTGTCCTGATTAAGAAATTGCTTTTCTATCTGTTTATCAGCAGCACTGCTCAATACCTGAACATTTCCTTCACCTTTTTTGACAACCGTACTCCCTTTTTGAATAAACCCGTCTTTTTCAGAATCCTCAAAAGTTTTTGAATTAAGCTGTCTTAAGCTGTTGACATTTTTCATATATAGCTTAATAATATCACTGCCATGATACTTCACATCATCCTCGGACACATACCCATGCTCTTTGGCGTACTGGTTGGCGGCGCTCTGCAAATTGTCTCTATAAAAAGGGAAGTCGGTTTTTCTGAGAAGATTTTTAAATTTAACTTCGTCGATCTCACCGATCTCGTCGTTTAAAGCATTTCCGATAAAACATTCCTTGCAAATATTTATTTTTCCGTCTACGGCAAACAAAGGGCTTTTGGTGGAATAAAACCCCGTAGATAACGGTAATTCGCGTCCGCAAGAGCTGCAAGTTTTCATTTTCTTAATTTTTGTTTTCCTTATTTTGGGCAAAATGCCACCGCCTTTTCATATTAAATTGTTTCAAGAATAAATTGAGCGTCCTTCATTTCAATGCCGTCGTCGTACACAAAATTGATAATATTTTCATGAACACTTCCGCTGGATGACCCGCCTCCCGCTGCCTCCGAATACAATATCCACTTATTTTCGCCAGTAAGAATATAATTTTTTCCGTCTGTACCTTTTGCTATACTACCTTGTGCGCAAGAAGCTATTGTAGACAACGAATCTTTTCCTCTTCTGTTTATCAAAGGAAGTTTGTCCTTATCCGTGTTCCATTCGTCGTAACTGAAAATACATACTTTTGTCAAATAATTTTTATTTATCAATGAAACAGCCGTATTTACTCCTCCCCTTCCTGTACGTTTTCCACTCTGTCAATTATAATTTCCGCGCCTTCTATGACAGTTCCATCGTTATATACGAGTTTTACTCCGTCTGTTACGCCGGTTGATACGGAAATATCCTCCCATTGATGCAACTCGAAATTATAATACTGAAAATGCCCGTTATAATATCTTAAATTTCCAAAACCTTCCGAAGTTAAAAAATTACCTTGAATGTCGGCGGTAAGCCGCCCTATATTCTGTGTTATTCCGTCTGAAAATGTTGCAATAATGTTACCGTTATTATCTTGGTTAATAGAGGTAATCGATCTTCCGTCTTTTCCATTGTTTCCTTTTAAACTATTAAGCCATTCTTGTTCTGTTCCGGCGTATCCATTTTGTATGGCTATATCATATGCTGAGTTGCCCTTTCCGACTTCTACTAATTGTCCGTTTACATTTACAAAAAATTTAGCCATAAAAAGTTATTTTCTTTCCTTTCTTATTTAAATAAAGTTTGGGTTAAAACGCAGCTTAAACAAGCAGCAGTTATATATCGGTTATTGTAACAAACATTCCGTTGGGAATATCGCCGGATGAATATGCCGTATTATATTCTTCCATTGTACCAATAAAAGCTTCGGAAGCCGTGGAAGGCGAATTGTTTTTCTCAAGATTTTCTATTCTTGATTCGATGTCCGTTGCCCACGTTTTATATACTCCCTCCGTTCCATATTCATTTAAGGCGTCCTCTATATTCACAGAGAAGTTCATTGTTTTAAAAACATAATCATTCCCTTGTTCATCCTCACCTTCGATTTGTACTACCGCCGTAATTTTACCGGGATACATTGTCGCATCCTCATTCATAAGCCAATTAAATCGTATTTCTCTGTCGTTATAGGCGATATTGATTGCGTCGGCTTTAAACACTCCGCCTTTAGTCTGATATAAGATTTGAAATTTCTTGTTTAATAAATCCACATTATCATAATATCGAGGAATACTGAACTCAATTTCCTGAGAATTAACTTCTCCCGTAACAATCTTGCCGATGTCTCCGACCTTTACGTTTTTTTCCGTAATTTTTACAACTTCGTGTTCATCTCTAATTGTACTGTAATTTGTATTTGTTGATAAATCTGTAAATGATTCAGCCATATATTTTAATCTCCTTTATTTTACAGAACAACTTCTGTTTCGCCTTCAAACTTGGTATTAAGGCTTCTTATCTCCGTAAGCTTTTTGCCGATCTCTTCTTGGATTTTTACCGCGAACAATTCCGCGCGAGCCTTGCCAAGTTTTCCACGGTATCAAATACCGTGGTCAGCTCACTTTCCGGAATCTTTGCGACGTCAAAGGACATATTGATAGAAAGGTTTTCGTCAACAGCGTATTCACGGTTTATCAGATTTGAAATCGTTACTTCCTCAACGCTGGTTTCGTCAGCGGAATCGGAAGTAACGGAAGGATCGCCGTTAGCGTCCATTTTCATATTGCTTCTGAAATCAATATCACTGTATTTTATGTTTCTGGGAAAATCGTGCAGCAGATTAAGCTCCTCAACCATGACAGAGGAGGTGGTGCCAAGCTCAACAACACTGATATCCACCGTGATAATATTTTCCTCGATTGTCTTTTTAACGTTTAGTTTCATTTCTCATTTTCCTCACTTTCATCTTCTAATAAGTTGTATATATTTTTTAACGCAAGTATGTAATCTCTTAATACTTTTTTGGAAATAAGGCAGTCCATTTGCGGCAATTCCAATGTGTTGTCAGAAACCGCCAGTCTCATGGTTTTTCTATCCTCAGACGGTGCGAACTGAGCTTTAGTGGTTGGTGAAAACAAAAGCTCTACATAGTCAATAATTCTGCCGCCGTTTCGGCTGATAACCTTTGTTTGACCTAACTCCAACTGCTGATCAATAATATTTAATCTGTTTGGCATGTGTTCACCTGCTTTCTATATTTATTTAAGATTTGGTGCGCTTGGCGAGAATCGAACTCGCAGTCCCCAAATTAAAAGTTTGGTGCCTTACCGTTGGGCTACAAGCGCGTATAGGGAAGACTTTTGTCTTCCCGAATGATATTGGTAACGTCAAACCGGACCTGCCCCATGTTTTATCCAATACCCAAAGTACAACAAAAGCTGTCGTTATTATACTTCATTAGGCTAAGGTTTTTTACAGTAGTATTATTACAGCTTTATACTGCTGACGGAAATTATAAAATATAATAATTTTTT
>CAJUFF010000197.1 GCA_910585505.1 uncultured Ruminiclostridium sp.
TTTGTCGGCAAGGTAGAATTGCCCGACTA
Source organism: uncultured Ruminiclostridium sp. (assembly GCA_910585505.1). Lineage (GTDB taxonomy): Bacteria > Bacillota > Clostridia > Oscillospirales > Ruminococcaceae > Ruminiclostridium_E. Next base: position 30 of record CAJUFF010000197.1, read on the forward strand.
AAGCCCGACCCGTCCGGCAGTCAGCAGGACAGGAAACGGCAAAATTTTTTACACTTCTTTTACTTCTTTATCTCACATGAGCATATGATACCGCATTGTTTTTATTGATTTTTTCTTTTTCAAAATAAAAATTATGGACTTTTTCCATTTATTATGCTATAATGTTTTTAGATTTTAAAAAAAGCGGGTGATATTGTGAATATTGTTGAAATAATCGAAAAGAAAAGGGACAGCAGAAAGCTTTCTGAGGAAGAAATACGTTTTTTTGTCAGCGGAGTATGCGATCAGTCTATACCCGATTACCAGATAAGCGCTTTTCTTATGGCGGTCTGCATAAACGGAATGACCGACGGGGAAATGTCGGTTTTAACGGACGCCATGGCTAAAAGCGGCGACACAGTGGATTTAAGCTATATAGAAGGAATAAAGGTGGATAAACACTCAAGCGGAGGAGTAGGCGACAAAACCACGCTTGCGGTAGCTCCGATGGCGGCCGCCTGCGGGCTTCCGGTTGCCAAAATGTCCGGCAGGGGGCTGGGTTTCAGCGGCGGGACAATTGATAAGCTTGAGGCGATTCCCGGCTTTCGCACCTCTCTTTCCGAGGATGAATTCACACGCTTTATAAAACGGGACGGGATTGCCCTTATGGGTCAGACAAAAAATGTGGCTCCCGCCGATAAAAAGCTGTACGCACTGCGGGACGTTACGGGCACAGTGCCCAGCATCCCCCTTATTGCCGCCAGTATAATGAGCAAAAAGCTGGCTTGCGGCTCGGATTCGATTGTGCTTGACGTAAAGTGCGGTTCGGGAGCCTTTATGAAAAATATTGACGATGCTGTTACTCTGGCGCATAAGATGACGGCAATAGGAGAAAGCAGCGGCAGAAGGGTATATGCCATTGTGACAAATATGGATCAGCCTTTGGGCAGAGCGGTAGGCAATGCTCTTGAAGTAAAGGAGGCTGTCGATACCCTTAAAGGAAAAGGGCCGAAGGACTTTACGGAGCTATGCTATATAATAGGCTCGTTTATGCTGGTGGCGGGACAAAAGGCAAATGATACCGTCGAAGCGCGTAAAATGCTTGAAGCAACGATAGAAAGCGGAAGCGCGCTTAATAAGTTCCGTCGGTTTGTTGAAAATCAAGGGGGGAATCCCGAAATAACCGAGGATTACGAAATTTTGCCCTCCGCCGCGGTGAGAAGGTCGCTTTTGTCTCCCTGCGACGGCATAGTTACCGCCATTGACGGAGAAAAGGCGGGAGCGGCGGCGGTAAGCGCAAAAGCGGGACGGCTGTCCAAAACGGATAAAATAGATTTTGGAAGCGGATTTGTTCTGCTTGCCAAAATGGGGGACAGTGTTGCCAAGGGGCAGCCGCTGGCGGAGATATACGCTCCCGACGAGAAATCGGCGGAAGAAGCGGAAAAAAGACTGTCAGAAGCTTATATGTTCGGAGATAGAGCGGAAATAAAGCCAATGCTTTTGGCATATACGGACAGGGAGGGGATTTATTTTGATAAAAACAAGCATTGAGGACTGCGGCTATAAAAATTTGGTGGAAAACGCAAAAGCGGCTATGGAAAATGCCTACTGCCCATATTCCGGATACAGGGTGGGAGCTGCTGTCGTTACTCCGGACGGCGGTATCTATACCGGCTGCAACATCGAAAACGGGAGTTACGGAGCCACAAACTGCGCCGAAAGGACGGCTGTGTTCAAGGCAGTGAGCGAAGGCGAAAGAAAAATAACCGCTGTTGCCATATGCACCGACGAGGGAGGGGAAACACCTTTCCCCTGCGGTATATGCAGACAGGTATTAAGCGAATTTTGCCAACCCGATACGCCCATAATTATTTATGACGGCGAAGATACCTGCTACTCTGCGGAGCTGGCGGAACTTTTGCCTTATTCCTTTCAATTCGATAAGTAATAGCTTTATCGCTCCCCAATATAAATATAACCGTTTAAAAGAAAGGAAAATCAATGAAAAAAGCGATCAAATCATGCGCTCTGATTTTAAGTGCGGTAACCTTGCTTACCGCTTGCGTAGGAGAACGGGGAAGCAGCCTTGTCGGCATGGGCGCTGAGATACCCGAATATAAAAATGAGTCAAGGGAATTGCCCGAAAGTGAAGCGCTTAGCTTTGTAAAGGATATGAAAATCGGCTGGAACCTTGGGAATACTCTTGACGCAGACAAAAAAACTTCGGTTGAGCAGGCGTCTGAAACCGCATGGGGTTCTCCCGTAATCACCGAGGAAATGATAGACGATATTTACCGTGCGGGTTTCAATACCGTACGCATACCCGTGACTTGGCATACTCACGTTGACGAAAATCTTAATATTTCCGACTACTGGGTGGGAAGGGTCAAGGAAATAGTGGATTACGCCTATAAAAGAAAAATGTATGTTATAATTAATATTCATCATGATATAGTGAAGGATTATTACTATCCCACATACGAATCTCTGGAAAACTCTCTGAAATTTACAAAAGCGGTCTGGAGCAGGCTTTGCGAAACATTTAAGGATTATGACGAGCATCTGATTTTCGAGTCGATAAACGAACCGAGGCTGAAGGGCACCGACAATGAGTGGTGGCTTGACACGAAAAGTGAGCTTGCCAAGGAAGCCATCGACTGTATAATGCAGTGCAATCAGGTCTTTGTGGATACGGTAAGGGCAAGCGGAGGGAAAAACGAGACGCGCTACCTTATGACCCCGAGCTACTGCGCTTCCCCAATATACGCCTGCGATGAACTGTTCAGCCTTCCCGACGATCCATCCGACAAGACAATACTTTCGGTGCACGCATATGAACCCAATCAATTTGCCCTTTCGGGAGATATGAACGCCGATGCGTTTGCGGTGGGAAGATCCGGCACTTCGATAAAGAACGTAATGGATATATTGTACGAAAAATACACATCAAAAGGAATCGCCGTGGTTATCGGCGAATTCGGAAGTCGCAATAAAAACGAGAATCTTGAAGCGCGAATCGACCATGCCGCTTATTATGTAAGCGAAGCGAGAGCGGCGGGAATAACCTGCGTATGGTGGGACAACAACGCTTTTACCGGAAACGGAGAGCTGTTCGGTCTGTATGACAGGAACGAAATGGAATGGAAATATCCCGATATCGCCATTGCGCTGATGAAAAACTGCGAATAATGTATCACGCTTTCAAAATTAAAAAAGGAATTGGTAAAATGTATATACGAAATGCCGCTTTATCCGATTTTGAGAAAGCCTCCGAGCTTTACGACAAGGTGACCTTGCACCTTGAAAATAACATAAACTATCCTGATTGGATTCACAAGGTTTATCCTTCATCGGAAACGGTTGAGAAAGGAATAAAAGAAGGAAGCCTTTTTGTATGTGAAGAGGGCGGAAAAACCATCGGAGCGTTTTTGCTGAATACCGATCCCGACGGGGATTATTCCCAAGGGAATTGGACGGCGGATATTGCCGAAGGCGAGTATATGATAATACACGCATTAGCTGTCGATCCTGATTACAAGGGGCGTGGAATCGGTAAGCGTATGGTGAAATTCTGTCTGGATTATGCAAAAGGAAAGGGGCATAGAGCGATAAGGCTTGACGCGGTGCCCAAAAATACTCCGGCAAGAGGAATGTATGAGAGCATGGGGTTTCGCTTTGCGGGAGAAAGGGATTTAAAAAGACAGGAAACGGGCATACCGAGTTTCGCGCTTTATGAGTATAATTTCTGAACGGAAAATAAAGGAGACTTTCGCGTTACGGTGAAAGTCTCTTTATATTATCGGCTTTTTATGTAGTAACAGGAAAGAGCTTATACTAATAACCATTTAAAAACACGATAAAATCCAATCTCTACCAGTAAT
>CAJUFF010000198.1 GCA_910585505.1 uncultured Ruminiclostridium sp.
GCCGTTTCTTGTCCTTTCTAACCTTTTCCACTACTTTGGGGGTTGAGCCATTTTTTCATCTCCTTCGCTAAAAATAATATCACGTATTCTCTCGCCGATTGCTTTAATGACAGGCACCGACACGGAATTGCCCGACATTTTGTAAAGACGGCTGTCGCATATTCCCAGTGCTGCCGCCTTATTGAACTGTTCGGTTGTAAAGCCCTGTGCGCGCCAGCTTTCCGACGGCATTAATTTTCTTATCCTAAAATATCTTTCTTTTCCGTTTTCGTCAACGACAACCACAGCGTAAGCCGTGCGCTCCGACTCAAAAAATTCGCTTTTATCCGCAAGATCGATAACTCTCGGACTCATTTCAACAAGCACTCCCGAACTCGTCCCTTTAAAATTCGTGATTCCCGAATCGTACCTTGCCACAATGCAGCGAATATAATCCAGTAGCTTTGGGTTCGGGTTCATGTCAACGGTATAAAGTCCCGTATGTACGCCCTGTCCTCCGTCCCCCGTACATTGTGTGCAGGCGATTCCGCCGCTGTCGTAGACCCTCTGTCCCTGCGTTCCGCCGATGATCTTACACAAATCCGCGCCGCCGCGTTCTTCGAAATTAAATATTTCTCCGGCACGATCGGCTCTATGATGTCCGACAATGTAGACGCGTTTTCGCTCTTGGGGAAGCCAACTTCTTGTGTTAAACACACGCCATTCCACAATATACCCCAACTCAGAAAGCGTAAGGAGGATTTTTTTGTAGGTTTCCCCCTGATTATGGACAATAAGTCCTTTGACGTTTTCAAGAAGAAAAGCCGCAGGTCGCTTGTCTCCGATGATTCGGGCAAGCTCAAAGAATAAAGCTCCGCGGGGATCGTCAAAGCCTTTTCTAAGCCCGCATCCGGCAAATGATTGACAGGGAAAACCGCCTGTAAGCAAGTCAAAGTCGGGCATTTCAGCTGTATCAATTCCTGCAATGTCATTGTAAAATATTTCACCTTCCGTATCATAAATAGCTCTGTAGGCTGATTCGGCATAGCGATCAATTTCGCAAAATCCCACACACTCAAATCCGCCCGCCTGTTCCAATCCGCTTCGGAAGCCTCCGATTCCGGAGAACATATCAAAAAATTTGATTGCGATAATCACGCCCTTTCTTTTTTTCTTTGAAATTACATGGACATTTTGGGTTCAAAGATTTCTCCCTGTTCGGTAATTTTGTGAAATGAGTCCGCATCGGGACAGATTCCAAGACATCTTCCGCTGTCAAAATTTACCATAACAGTGCCGATGTCATCCACAAATGAAACCGTTCCTTTGCTGCCCGAAGGAATAGGGTTCGGATCGTCCCCCATGCGATCAAGCTGTACACGTGTTCCCGCAGGATACCGTTCCTTGAGCATTTTAATTTTTTGTTCAGTCATAAAACTTGTCCTCCATTATAAAATTTTTATGTTACAGTCAAAGCTGTTACATACGCTGTTCCATTGTAGGCTCTTCATCTTCCTCATCATAACGATTGATTTCAGAAGCCACTTTCAAGCCCATTTCATCAGCGACATCAGTCATTTGCGCCGCACCGTGTATATCTTCTTTTTCAAGCCGTTCTATGAACGCTTTCTCGTCCGAAGGCCGCAGATGCTTAACCTTTTCACACAGCGCATTGACCTCGGACATTTTATCGCTGTCGGAAAAACGCTCTGCAATCGCCTCCGCAAGCCTTACGTCCGCCCACGGAATAAGTTTAACAGAAGCGTTATCCGTACCGCTGATGGGAATATCTCCAACTCTGACAAATGCGAGTCGGTCGTACAATAAGTCCGTAGGTGCGTCAAATGCTACGCTCACATTGTCTTTCTCAATTATAAATCTGATCATTATAAACTCCTTTTTTACATACTCAAATTTTGCATCGTCTGCTCCTGATTATCGGACGGGAAGGGTGTAATTTCCTCGATTTTTTCCTTTAACCTTGTCAGCGCCTGTTCCTCATCATAATTAAGATATTCACCGTTTTCCAAGGTAAAATCAACGCAGCAGTTCAGCTTCAAAAGCTCGTCATCGCTGAACAGACGCTCCTTATCCACCAATCCCGACCTTACGGCGAAATCCTCCTTTGCGGCAAAATAGTCACCGTAATAATTACCCTGACATACCCCCTTACAGTCATAAGTTCTATCCCAAGTCACAAATTCAAACTCATGCTGCTCGGAATATTTTGCCGCAAGCACAGTTCCGTTAAATTCGGCAAGACAGCGATAATTTTCCGATAAACATTCGGCTTTCAGCGGAGCGGCTTTTTCGTACACCGAGCAATATTCGTAAATATTCCGTGCAGCCTGCAATATATCGTGATATTCGTCACCCACATTTTCGGTAAGTGCCGCAACAGTCCCGTTGTTATATATTTTCGCCTCTGCGCCGTAATCAACGGAAACTACCATACAGCTGTCTTTTTCGGAAAACTCAAACCCGTTTTCCCTAAGCCACTTTGACATTTCACGATAAAATATACTTTTGGGCGGTTCCGGATTTATGCAAATATCCTCGGTTTTAAGCAGATGGTTAAGACTAAAGAGGTCTTTGGTATTTTCGACCGTTTTGATCTTCTCCCACCATTCGTCGGCAATATCGCGGGTTGAATCAATCTCAATATCGCAATCCTGTATACTGTCCGCTCCGAGCCTTGCAACAGCCTTTTTGATTGCAATATCTTCGTTTGGAAGATCAATAAGCTCTGTTTCTCCGTGAAAGCTCACTTCCGCAAATGCCGCAGCATTAGGTCCGCAGTAATAAGGGGGAAGCGACGATCCTTTAAACATCTCATCAAAGGCTATTTCCTTATTTACAAAAAGCATACCATATTCGGTATCTAAGCCTTTCCCCGAATCAATCAGCTTCTTTCCTTCCTCCGCGAGCCATTCTTTGTTTGCGGATTCGGAAGCGGAAAGACAGCCGCGTATATTGAGCAAATGGGTACGTCCTGCGCTTTCGAGATCGTATGTATCCTTTATTAAAGTGTAGCGGGGAAGGCTGAAGGTGAGATTGATAATGTTTTTCAAGCCCCAATTGATATTCAAATCATCACAAGACAGAACTGCCAAAAATTTTTCTTGTTCCAACCGATCCATACCGTACATTTGCTTTCCGAGATAGTTCAGCGCATCGAGGCTCACCTCGCAGTCTGTCAGCACCGACAGCTCCGCAGGCTCAATATCTATTACCATACCTGTCGGCGCAAGATGTTCTTTGTCAATGCCTATCTCCCCGATTTTTTTCAGCATTTCCGTTTCCGTACACGGGAATGTCATTTCTGTACAGTACGGGCTGTTTTGAATTGTCGCTTTAATCATGTGTTTACCTCCAATTCAATCAATTTTCTTCTTCACCGCAGCTGCAAATTTCTACCCAGTTTACCGCCGCCAGCCCGTTTCTTTTGAGCAGTATCGCATTATAAATCAAAGAGAACACCTTATTTTTGATAAGCCCACCGTCTGCCATATCGTCAATTGCAAGATGACGGCTGCCGTTATACAAATCCTTTGCTGCGCAGTAAAGAGCGTAAGTACTTTCGCTGCTGCTTTTAAGCCGGATATTTTCAAAGACGATTTCATCTTTTTCTACAGAAGGCTTTGCCGCCTCCCACAGTTTTTCGTCGGCTGTCAGCAAATACAAGGCCGAAATAATCCTGTAGTTTTTGAGGCTTTGCTTTTTTGCCTCATTTAAAAAGGTACTGCGGTGCTTTTCGTTTCTGAATT
>CAJUFF010000199.1 GCA_910585505.1 uncultured Ruminiclostridium sp.
CAACATCACCCATAAGCATAATAACCTTTATATTGGGGAATAAAGAAAGCTCTGCCTCTAAATAAGGCAAACTGTTTTCAATACTGCTTTTATCAATAGCATATTCTGTCTTTGGGGTTTTTACGGCATTTGTAATATAGATACCCATTTGTAAAATGTCTTGTATTGAAGTAACCTCTGTTCCGGCTCCTTGTAAAAGAGGAATAGTTGTTTTCAGATAATCAGCGTCGGGGGTTCCATAAAAGTCCTGTAAAGGGTCGGCGGGAACAACTTCATTTATCATAATTGCCTTAACTGTAAGCGGATCAATCTCAATGTTGTTTAGATATATGCCGTTTGCTGTACCTGCTTTCGTTTCAAGTTCTTTTTTAACGTTCATATTTTTATTCTCCTATATGATGTTCTCTTGCAGGCTTATATGTGATTTATACTATTCCCTTTTTAAACTCCGGGTATTACGTCAGTTTAAAAAGAGATTGGTATTACAATGTTTGACAAATATATTTAGAACAAATTATTGTTGCTTTGTTTCCGAATGACATAAGGAAATCATAAAAACAATTATTTTCCGGTAGGGAGAGCTTAAATGTCTCATTTGGAAAGCAATAAATCAATATCCAAGAAGCCTTCCTATTACCGTATTTGACAAGAGAAAACCTTCCGGCGTCAGTAAAACGTTTCCGTCTTTCAAAAAAACAAGTTTTCTCGGAAGTTTTTTGATATTTTCCGTCATTTTTTTTGCATTGCCGCCGCGTTTTTCGTATTCCTTAAGATTCAGCCCATCACAGAGCCTTAACCGCAGCATCGCGTACTCTTCGGCGCTCGCCGGGTGTTTTTCTTCAAGCTCCGTTTTTTGGATTTTACTTTCGCAGAAAGCGTTTATATCCCGCTTTACAAAAAATCTTTCCCCTTTGTAAAAGGAATGTGAGGCAGGGCCTATCCCCAAGTATTCCTCGCAGTTCCAATATTTTATATTGTGAGCGCAGGCATACCCTTCTCTGGCAAAATTGCTTATTTCATACTGATTTAACCCTTTCGCTTCAAGAAACGCTACCGTATTTAAATAAATTTCGCACACCTCATCTTCTTCCGGAAGCTTCAGTCTTGTTTTGGCGTAAGGCGTATTTTCCTCTATCTTAAGCATATATGCGGAAATATGTGTCAGCGGAAGACTCGCGAGACCTTTCAGGGTATCGGTTACGCTTGCGGCGGTCTGATCTTCCGTACCTAACATAATGTCAGCGGAAATATTTCCGAAGCCGCAGGCGTGTGCAAGCTCTATGGCATTTATGGCGGTAAAGGCGCTGTGTCTCCTTCCAAGGCTTTTAAGCTCGTTGTCGTTCAGGCTCTGTACTCCAAATGATATTCGGTTGACCCCCGCTTTCAGAAGCGCCTTGAAGATTTCCTCATTGGCAAGACAGGGGTTTGCCTCCACTGTTATTTCGGCTGAGCTTTCAATGTCCGCTTTTTCAAGAATCTCACATATCTCTTTCCATAGCAAAATCGGTGTACCTCCGCCGAAAAATACCGTGTCAAATTTGCTTTTGTAATAAGAAATATTTCTTATTACCGCCGATTTATACAGTTTTGCCGCTTCATTTCCGTATTTCACGGAATAAAAGTCGCAGTAGGGACATTTTGAAAGGCAGAAAGGGATATGAACGTAAAGCCCGATATTTTTACCGTTATTCATTTTTACTCGTCAAGCTTCAATACCGCCATAAACGCCTCCTGCGGCACAGAAACCGTTCCTAACTGGCGCATGCGCTTCTTGCCCTCCTTCTGCTTTTCCAGCAGTTTCTTTTTTCTCGTAATATCTCCGCCGTAGCATTTGGCGAGAACGTCCTTCCGCAGCGCCTTTATAGTCTCCCGCGCAATTATTTTCCCTCCGATGGCCGCCTGAATGGGCACTTCAAAAAGTTGGCGGGGAATATTTTCCTTCAGCTTTTCCGTAATTCGTCTTGCCCTCGGATAAGCCTTGTCCGTGTGTACAATAAAAGAAAGCGCGTCCACCACGTCTCCGTTTAAAAGAATATCAAGCTTCACCAGCTTTGACGGAGCAAATCCGACTATTTCATAGTCATAGCTTGCATAGCCTCTTGAACGAGATTTCAGCGCATCGAAAAAATCGTAAACTATCTCGTTAAGGGGCAGCTCGTAGTGAATGTCCACTCTCTTTTCATCCAGATACTTCATATCCTTGAACACTCCGCGCCTGTCTTGACACAGCTCCATAATACTGCCAACAAATTCGGAGGGTGAAAATATATGGGCGCAGACCATAGGCTCCTCGGCAAGCTGTATCTCCGCCGTGTCGGGATAATTGGTAGGATTGTCTATCAGCATAATTTCGCCGTTGGTTTTGGTTATGCGATATACTACCGACGGAGCGGTGGTGATAAGGTCCAAGTTATATTCTCTTTCCAGTCTTTCCTGTATTATATCCATATGGAGCAACCCCAAAAATCCGCATCTGAAACCGAATCCCAAAGCTATCGAGGTTTCGGGGTCGAAGGACAGCGACGCATCGTTAAGCCGAAGCTTTTCAAGAGCGTCCCTTAGATCTCCGTATTTTGAACCGTCAGCCGGGTAAATTCCGCTGAACACCATGGGGTTGACATTGCGATATCCTGCCAAAGGCTCCTCCGCTGGATCGTCGGCAAGAGTAACGGTGTCGCCGACCTTTGTGTCGCCTATTGATTTTATCGAAGCGGCAATATAGCCTACCTCTCCCGCTCTGAGTTCTTCCGCCGCTATAAGCCCGGTGGCTCCCATATAGCCGATTTCCATAACAAGAAATTCCGCGCCGGTGGCCATCATGCGTATCTTGTTCCCAAGCCTCACGGTACCCTCTTTTACCCTTATATGAACTATTACCCCCTTGTAAGCGTCGTAATAGCTGTCGAAAATAAGCGCCTTAAGCTTCGCTTCCTTGTCGCCCTTCGGATGGGGAACGCACTTGACTATCTGCTCCAGAACAGCCTCTATATTTATTCCCATTTTGGCGGAAATGCAGGGAGCGTCGGCGGCGGGTATCCCGATAACGCTCTCTATCTCCTCTTTAGCCTCGTCGGGACGGGCGGAGGGCAGATCTATCTTGTTTATTACGGGTACGACCTCCAGATCCTGTTCAATTGCCAGATAGGTATTCGCCAACGTTTGCGCCTCAATCCCCTGTGACGCGTCCACTATGAGTATTGCGCCCTCGCAGGCGTTTAGCGAACGCGAAACTTCATAGTTAAAGTCAACGTGACCGGGAGTGTCTATAAGATTAAAGGTATAATCAATGCCGTCCTTTGCCTTATAGCTTAATCTTACCGCTCTCGCCTTTATGGTAATCCCTCTTTCCCGCTCCAGCTCCATATTGTCAAGCAGCTGTTCCTCCATATCACGGTGAGCCACGGTTTTGGTCAGCTCCAGTATACGGTCGGCGAGAGTGGATTTTCCGTGATCGATATGCGCTATTATACAGAAATTTCTGATATTTTCGGGGTAACTGCCAAGTTCCATTGTTTTGTCTTTCCTTTCTTTTAAAGAAAAATAAAGGCAACACCGCACGATGATTGTGTGTGGATTGCGCCGTCAGATTTTTCGTCAGCTTGGATAAATCAGACTTAGGAATACCGGCGTATTTCAAGGAGAATTTGTGCAAGATGACGCAAATATGCAAGCAAGCCGCACGCAAAGCCGTCAGGCGGTCATTGCGCGGTGTTGC
>CAJUFF010000200.1 GCA_910585505.1 uncultured Ruminiclostridium sp.
CAACACCGCGCAAAGACCGCGCTGCGCGCTTTGCCGCGCATACGCTTGCATCTTTCCGTCATTTTTGCCCAAAACTCCTTGAAATATGAAATACTCCGTATTCCTGCGTCGTTTCGGACAATCTGACGGAAAAGCTGGCTGAGTGTCTGCACGACAATCTTTGTGCGGTATCGCCTTATATAAAACAGGAAATTTATCTGACGTTTACCGTAAATTTGTTTTCCCCTTTTACAAGAGCTGTTTCCCCGATTCCTTCGATAAATACGGTTTTTCCTTTTTCGGTTTTAAGAACAACTTCGCCTTTTTCGCCGTTCCATTTCAGATCCGCGGTTATTTTTCCCTTTGTTACTAGACCCGTTGCCGAGCCGCTTTTCCATTCTTTGGGAAGAGCGGGGAAAAAGACGATTCTACCGTTGTGGCTTTGAATGAGCATTTCCGCCATCGCCGCAGTTGTGCCGAAATTTCCGTCTATCTGGAAGGGCGGGTGATTGTCGAAAAGATTCGGAAGTACCGATATTTCAAAATACTTTTTGATGTCATCCCAAGCCCTCTCGCCTTTTCTCAGGCGCGCCCAGAGATTGATTATCCATGCCCTTGACCAGCCCGTGTGGCCTCCGCCGTTTTCAAGCCTTCTGAGAAGTGTTTTTTCCGCCGCCAACGTGAGCGTTTTATCCGAAAAATCAATCTGTGTGCCGGGATAAAGAGCGAAAAGATGGGAAATATGTCTGTGTCCCTTGTCCACTTCTTCCCACGGTTCCGTCCATTCACAAATCGCCCCGCCGCTGTCGAGCTTTATCGGGGGCAAGTTTTTAACTATGTTTTCGTATCGTTCCCGCTCTTCTTCCGAAATTTTTTTCGATTCGATTAAACCGCTGAAAAGCTCATATAGTATCTGACTGTCCATTGAGGTTCCCGCACAAAGGTTTCCAACCTCTCCGTTGGGAAGGTGGTAACAGTTTTCCGGTGAGCTTGTGGGTGATACTATCAGTTCTCCGCGGCTGTTGGAGATCAAGGTGTCCTCAAAAAACAGCGCGGCTTCTCGGGCGTAGGGAAGATATTCGTCAAGAAAGTTTTCGTCCTCGGTATAACGGTAGTGCTCGAAAATATGGAGACAAAGCCACGCCGCCCCCATCTGCCAGTAGCTGGAGGAGGACAGTGTATCCTGTGGGGCACAGTCGCCGTGTATATCCGTATTATGATGAGCCACCTAGCCCCTTGCTCCGTACATTTTTTCAGCCGCATTCCTTCCGCGAGGGTACATACGCTTAATGTGCTCAAAAAGCGGCATATGCGTTTTGGAGAGATTACAGCTTTCAGCGGGCCAGTAATTCATTTGAGTGTTTATATTTATTGTGAATTTGCTGTCCCATACCGGAGTAAATCTGTCATTCCAGATTCCCTGAAGATTGGCGGGAAGGCTTCCCTCACGGCTTGAAGCCGCAAGAAGATAACGTCCGTAGGAAAAGGACAGATTTACGAGACCAATGTCCTCTTTTCCGCTTTGTATCGCCTTAAGCCGGCTGTCGGTGGGAATATTGTTCTTTGGAGGGCAGTCTATGTTAAGTTTGCACCTGTTCATTATTTCGGAAAAATCGGCAATGTGACGTTCCTTAAGTTTTTCAAATCCTTTTTCCTCTGCGGAATCCAATATTCCGACCGCCGCTTCAAAAGGATTTTCGCAATAAAAGCTTGTTTGCGTGGCAGCCAGAAGAACCGAATCCTCGTCGCAGAAAAGCGTTCTTCCGATAATACCCAGAGAACCCTTAACCGCTCTTACGCAGAAGCAGTATTTTGCTCCATCTGCGCCCGCCTGACCTTCCATACAGAGGGTGTTTTCGTCGATTTTCCGCAGGCTGTCCATATATACGCTTCGTTCAATTACAACGGATATTTTTTCGCCGCTGTTTTTAATTACCATAACATTGTCGGGATAGGAAATAAAGCTTTCTCTTTCGCAGCAGGCTTCTTTTGCCATGTAAGATACCTTATGTACGCCGTTGTCTATATCAAGTTGTCTTACGTAATCATCACAGGGGCGCATTTTGTAAATTCGGTCGCTCCAACTGTCTCTGAGACCGAACAGGGATATTTTTTCTCCGCTTTCGGGAATGATGAACAAATCGCACAGCGGCTCGTAATGACTTTGAAAATCCGGTATTGCCGCCATTGAAAGGTCGGCAAGCTTTTCCGCTTCGCTTATTTTTCCTTTGGAAATAAGACGGCGTATTTCGGGGATATTCTTTTTTGCGTCAGGATTTATTCGGTCACGGTACCCGCCGTACCACAGGCTGTCGGCATTAAGCTGAAAACGGTCGATAATGTTTCCGCCGAAGCACATTGCCCCCATAAAGCCGTTTCCCAATGGCAATGCGCTGTTCCAGTCATTAGCGGGATTTGTATACCAGAGTCGGTTCATATAAAATTTACCTGTTTACGGTGTTGACCGTACCTTTCTTTTATGTTATAATTTATTTATCAAACAGGAAAGGGAATTGTTATGAGAAAAAAGGATGAAAATCAGGTTATCAGAATTACCCCCCCAAAGGATGCAAATGAAGACAATGAAATGTTGACTCAGGAAAATTTTGATAAAATTTGTGAAAGTATACTGTCAAAATTTAATGTTGCTCCTTTAGCCGAACGTATATCGGAGAAGAGCGCCGAAACATCGGAGGATTTTTTGGAATTGGCAAAATCCGCCAACAGCAGCAGATCGGCATTAAAGTATGCGAAAAAGGCACTTGAGCTTGATCCGGAAAATCTGGACGCCTCTGTTATAGTCGCCGAAGCCTCCGCCTCTTCTCCGGACAAGCTTCTTGACAAATACAAAAAGCTTATCGGCGAAGCGGAAAAAAAGCTTGAAAGCGAGGGTTATTTCGATGAAAATTGCATCGGCGAATTTTGGCTGATATTGGAAACCCGTCCTTACATGCGGCTGCTTATGAATTATGTCGAAACGCTTGTGGAATGCTGTAAAATGAGATGTGCGGCCGAGGTTTGCGAAAAGATGCTGAGGCTTTGCAATAGTGATAATTTAGGCGCAAGATACCGTATTATGCATATTTATGCGTATCTTGAAGAGGAGCAGGCCGCGCTGAAGATTTTGGAGAAATATCCTGTCGACGATACGCAAATGTTGCTGCCAATGTCAATTATGTATTATAAGCTTGGGGATTTAAAAGAATCGGTAAAATATTTGAAGAAATTGCGTACGTTAAACAAAGACACTATCGAATTTTTTGAAAATATTGCCGAAAATGATTTTGAACAGCTTCTTTACAGCATGAATCCTTTCGGGTACAGACCCGACACTATTGAAGAATTGATGGCGGAGGGCAGCGAAAACACATTTTTGTTCGGAGCAGCGGTCACTTACTTTGATTGGGCTTTAAGTAAGCTTAAAACAATGAAATAATCGTTATACCTTCTGCTGTTGTGTAATACCAATCAATAATCAAGTTGTAGACCTGATTAATGATTATGGCTTGTTTGAAAATAGAGGAAATGACGGATTTTTGACCCAAAACGGTTAGCTTCAAGGAAAAAAACGCAGTCAAACCATCGTGTGACGAGGCTTTTTGACGCGGAAGATGACCGTTTGGGGTCGAAAAGACAGCGTTTCCGATTTTTCAAATAAGGTCTAATTTAAGGCAACACCGCATAACCCAACAAAAAAACAAAGGTTAGTATATAAGCTC
>CAJUFF010000201.1 GCA_910585505.1 uncultured Ruminiclostridium sp.
TCTCGTGACTGGAGTTCAGACGTGTGCTCTTCCGATCTATCGTGTTTTTAAATGGTTATTAGTATAAGCTTTCGGGGGAATGTTTTGTCGAACAATCGAGGTTCTCTCTACACTCGGAAAGCCAAAATACGCCGTACCCGCTTCCCTCACGCCTTTCCTCATAATTTTTGGCGTATTCCGAAAGCTTTTTCAATACCTCTTTAAGCTTCTCACCTTCCCCGTTTTTAAAGTAAATTTTTGCCCTAATCAAAGCTAAATTAAAAAGCCTTTCATTTAACCAACAGGGATTTTTACCGGCTAACATGAGAATCAGCTTTTCTCTTACCAAAGAAAGCTCCAAAAGCTGACCGTCGGTGTAATTTTCACAGGATTTTATCCTTCCCATAGTTATAATGACAGCGTCAATAAGCGTCGTCAAATTATTTTGATGCTCCTTCAGCGCTTCTTTCCCCGTTACGGTTTTCGGGTGCACCATTTCACGGCTGCACCATAAACTCGGCAAAGTGTCGGCAATCTCTTCCGCTCTTTCTTTTTCACCCAGTTCCACATAATTTAACGCCAAAGTCTGCTTGCATTGGCTTATAAAAAGCTGGTCGTTTTTGTCACAATACTTAAGCGCTCTTTTGCATAGCTCCGCCGCCTCCTCGCCCATCACCCTTGTCTCTTCAGCAGAAAATTTCTTCCCGCTCTGATGATAAAAGCTGAACAGCGAACACGCAAGTCGATGCAAAATTATGTGACATGAGGGGAATTCCTTTGCCTTTTCACGCAGAAACTCAACCGACTCCCTCGTCTTTCCTTCACTTCTAAGCTTTTTATCCTCCTCAATCACCTTGTCAATATTCTTTTGCTTATGAACGGTATCGACACCCAAAAGATAATCCGTTGTAACATTAAAGTAATTGGCTATAACGGGCAAAAACGAAATATCCGGAAACGCGGCTTCGTTTTCCCATCTGCTCACAGCTTGCGGAGACACATCCAATAATTCCGCAAGCTGTTCCTGCGTTATATTTTCTTTATTTCTCAGTTCCCGTAAATTTTGCCCCAAATTTATTTTCATTTCTGATCCGCCTTTCTGTTTTGTGGGAAGCTTCCTTTTATATAATAACAGAAAAAGCGTTAAATTAAAATACCTTATTTGTTGATTGAATATTAACCTAAGAGAGAATTTATGACAAAACAACGGTTTATACTAATCTTTAATCAAGGTATAGACAAATATATGAAATAATATGGATGAACAAAGATTGGCATTATAACTGAATATCTGTATTTGCACAGTCCTCGGAAAAATTGTTCTTTCTGTTGACAAACAAGGAAACGCTCATTCCCGCTATAATTGCCAAATAGAATGTAAGAAATCTCCAGATGACTGTTGACAAATGCACAAATCCGCCAAAAATACCTTTAAAGAAAAGAACATAGCTGCCTTCCGCAGCGCCCATTGCCCCCGGAAGGGGAACAAAAGCGGAAATCATCAGCACAAACGCCTGACACGATATAATGGTTATATAATCGGTGCCATTCAGCCCGAAAGCAAGGTAAATAACGTAAGAAATGCTGAAATATACCATAAGCTGTATAATTGTGAAAAAACAAAGCTTTAGTATCAAAATAGGGCGCTTTTTTATGAACTGGAAATTTTTATAGTACATTTCCATTTCTTCATCTATAAATCTCAGCTTCGCCTCCACGTCCTTTATTATATGGAGCTTTCCGAGAAGTCTTACTGTAAAACGGGCTATCTTTTCGGTCGGTTTTTTAAAGAACGCCAGCATAAGAAGCCCCGCTATAACCGCCGAGTTGACTATAAATCCGATAATGACCAAAGGTATCATCATCGGACTCGTGTCAATAACATAGCTGAGACGGAAAAACAGTATCACCACTGAAAAAACGGTTAACATTGCCTGATATACTATAAATTTACTTAAAAGAACGGTAAGCGACGAACCCAACGGTACTCCGAATTTTACAAGATAGTAGGCCTGAATGGGCTGTCCGCCCGACGAAAAAGGGGTTATGCAATTAAAATACTGTCCTATCATCGAAACGGTAACGCTGTCCTTAAATTTAAGATGGGGGTGTACTTCCTTGGCGACAAGATGAAGGTTTACGGATTCCAACAGCCAGTATATCATCATACACCCCACCGAAAGAAGCATATACTCCGGCTTCGCACTGAGCAAAGCGTTCAGTATATCCGCGGGGTCGTCCACGAAAAACAAATACACTATCATTACCACAAAGGCAACGCCGCATATTATAAGATTAAGCCTTTTTGATTTTTTGTTCATTTATATTTCCTCTGTCATTTTAACACCGATGTGTAAAAATCGTCCCACATTTTTAAAACGCTGCTTTTTTCATAATATCTGTTGCCCTTCAATGAGCCTTCACAGCGAATTTTATAGTATTCCTTATCATTGCGCATACGCTCAAGTTCAGTTACAAAGCCGTCAACATCTTTTGCCGATGCGTAAAAATCAAACAGTATGTTTTCGTATATCGGCAATTCTCTGAGCAGTACCGGAATGTTTACGCACATAGCTTCCAACACCGTCATGGGGAAAAGTTCGTCATAAGATGGAAGAAACATAACATCGGCGGCGTTGTAGACCTTGTTCATATCCTCCCTTTCCACTATTCCCAAAAATTTTACGTTTTCGGGGGGATTTTCCACAACTTTCGTAAGCTCCTTATATCCGTCGGAAATAACACCGAAACTGAAGCCGCCCGCCCAGACAAACTGCACGTCCGGCATAAGCTCGGCGCATTTAAGAAAATCAAAGGCTCCCTTTCGCACCTGAAGCTGCCCGGCGCACAAAACGGTAAATTTATCTTTGAGCAATCCGAATTCTTTCCTCGCTTTTTCCTTTTCCTCTTCGGAAACCGGGTGAAATCTGTCTGTGTCCACAAAATTCGGTATATAAGTAACCCTGTCTCTCGGTATCCCGTAATTTTCCAATGCGTCGATAAAATACGGATTGACCACCACAAGATGCTCCATTACCTTATAGAATTTTATAATATAGGCGTAAAATATCTTTCTTGCCCATTTGGGAATTTTTATACTTTTATCCATTGTTTCGGGCAGTGTATGCACATAGCAGACCGAAGCACCGTTTTTGCAGCGTTTATTCTTTAAAAGGAAATAAGATGGATTAAAGGTATGATAGTGAGTAATATCCGCCGCCATTTTAGCGTTTTCGTATATATCGAATTTATCTGACAGACCCTCCCTCACAAGCTTTACCTGTTCGATATAAGCGGATCCCACACCCTGACCCTTGACGCTGGTTGCCTGCGACATCATATTTATTGTCTTTTTTTTGTTTTTTTCCTTTTCCATTCTCCCTCCGCCATCTCTTTTTATTTTAGGATATGTTCCGCAATTGTGCGGTGTTGCCTTTATATTATATATTTTGTTATCGGTTTTGTCAAGGACGGGTTAAAAAGTTTCAGACAATGTTCAATTAACAAGGAGGCAAGAAAAGATTGTTAAAAAAATGTTTTTTAAAAAAACGCTTTTACAGGTTGACATTATCAAAAAAAGATAGTACAATAAAAAGGTATGAAAAATAAAAAAACCGTACATATTGTCATAAAAATATCAATCGTTTTTTTCAAATCTTTCGGCGAGTTTCTGTAAAGCCTTTTTCTCAATTCG
>CAJUFF010000202.1 GCA_910585505.1 uncultured Ruminiclostridium sp.
GCTTGGATCATAAAGAAATCGTGCTTTTCGGAAGCAATATCAATTCCGACATAGAGATCATACGCGTTCTCCTTCCAAAATTAAAGCCCCGGTGCTATCTGCAAAACTCTCCCCCATATACCCCGGTTCTATATAACCGTTCGCAAAGCGCCGTAACCAACTCATAATCATACAAATGAAAAGCTTGCAGCTAAAACCTGGTATGTAATTCGTGAATTCCCAATGCCTCTCCGCAGCGTAGCTGCATACCCAAGTAAAAGGTAACGGCAGCTTCCGTCTTTTCTTCTTATGACATGCCTTCCGAATTTCTGATAAGCTCCGATTTTCCAAGGGATAATTTGCTTTCTTTGTCATATTTACCCGTGCCTACTAAAGAAAAAGTGTCAAATCTGCCTGCGGGCTTATTGAAATTAACTGTGCGATTTGAGTCGGCAACGGTTACAGTGTCCGTTATTCCCGATAAATTTATTTTGACGGCGTGTATGTTTGCTGATATTTTCATAAGATATTACTTTCACTTATAAATTATTCGTCTCTCAGTCATTGTTTTGTCATGTGTCTGTTTGTCGCCTGCTTATAATCTGTTCCCAATAAGAACCTTCGGTCATATCATATCTCGCCTCTCAGACATCTAAAAAATTCTCTTTCCACACCCGTGAGCCTGCTCCCCTCGCCAAACACCATATAATCGCAGTATACGCGGTTTTCCTCGCTTTTCACTGCGGCAAAGCCCGAAGGAACATTTACGTCCAAAGCGGAAATTCTCATAAAGCCCTTGCTTAAAGCCGAAATTAACCTGCACCCGCTGTTGAGGTCGTAGGCGCCTATACATTTCCCCTCTCCTTCCGAAGCGTAAAGAACGATTTCGGAGTACTCCGCCAGTTTTTCCGAATCAATTTCTCCGTCCTTTACGGCAGGATCCGTTTCGTTAAGAAGAATTTTTTCCTCGCCTCTTCCGATAAGCTGAAATTTAAAGCCCTTATGCTCCTCCCGCGCGTTTGCTTCCTCCGCTTCCGTAATTCTTATCACGCCTATATCGGCTTCCCCGCTTTCCACAAGCTCAAACACCCGCTCTGTATTGCAGAGACGGTAGAAAAGAGAAAATTCCCTTTCCCGCTCGTACTCCGCCGCAAAGTGCTCAAAAGCGTTATGACAGTAATCTATGCCGTTGGCGGCCACGGTGAAGCTTTTTATCTCCGTTCTGCCGCCGATGAATTTTTCGTCAAATTCGTCCGCCTGCCTCACAAGGCTTCGGGCGTATTTTATTATCTCCTCCCCCTTTTTGGTGGGGACAACTCCTTTTGAGGTGCGCATAAAAATAGCGGTGCCCACGCTTTTTTCAAGATCCTTTATGGACTTGCTCAGATTGGGCTGTCCCATATACAGATTCTGTGCCGCCTTGGTGATGGAGCCGGTACGGGCTACTTCCACAATATAACGGAGGTGGGTAAGGTTCATTTTTATGACCGTTCCTTTCTATTTTATGTTCATCCAAACCCTCATCTGATTTTCCCCCCTGTTGCCCCATGTGTAATATGGAATCGCCCTTGCTTCGCAGTCGTGCGTTTCCGGCTTTTTGTCGGTGTAAAGCTCCTGCGGAACATTTTCCCTTACCGCCGGCGCGGTTATACCCGTTACTCCCGCCAAAGGCTCGGCATCAAGCTGCGACAAAGAGAGTAATTCGCCGTCTTTCAAGGAAAGGGAAAGCACGTCACCTTCATTGTCCCTGCCCTCAAAGCAATAAACCAGAGGACCCCTCATAACGGCAGCCTTTCCCGTAAGGCTGTGTATCCTTGCGGAAGGGTATACAAATCTCGGCGTTCCGTCCATTGACAAAACTATCTCGTCGCCGCTCTTTACGTCAAGATACAAATATCCGTTTTCCGTACGCAAAGAAAGCTTGTTTCCGTTAAGGAACAGCTCGTATTTTATGCTCCATTTGGGTATTCTAACCGCTAAAGTTTTATTTTCACCTTTTTTTACCGTATATTTTACGGTAAAATCATAGGGATATTCTGTTTCACAAACCAATTCCGCGCCGTTTTCAAAGCTTACCGACCCGTCGGCAAACATATGACAGTATATAGTATCCCCCTTTTCGCCGTAAGCATACTTTCCGAAAGACGCCACCAGCCGCGCCACATTGGGCGGGCAGCAGGCGCAGGCGTACCACTTGGGACGCTGAGGAAGGGCGTGACGGTAGTTTGAGGATACCCCGGAAATGCCCGGTATCACCTCCAGCGGGTTGACGTAGAAAAAGCTTTTTCCGTCCAGAGCCATACCCGCCAGTACTCCGTTGTAAAAGGCACGTTCGCAAATATCGCCGTACTTTCCGTCGATTTTGTTTTTCAGCATCGCGCGTCCGAAAAAGATAAGTCCTACGGCAGCGCAGGTTTCGGCGTAGGCGGTATCGGGCGGCAGGTCGTAATCCACGGAGAAGGCTTCTCCGCTGACCGTTGAACCTATGCCGCCGGTTATATACATCTGCTTTTCGGTAATATTGCTCCAAAGCCTATCACAGGCGGCGAGAAGTTCTTTGTCACCCGTTTCCGCCGCAAGCTCCGCCATTCCCGTGTATAAATAAACCGCGCGTACCGCGTGACCAACTGCGGCGGTCTGTTCTCTTACGGGAAGATGACTCTGACGGTAATCGTTGTCCCACGGGTCGCTGTTCCATACTGTCCAGTCGCGCTTTTCCGCCTCATTTTGATAAAAACCGGTATCCTTTCCGCGCTCGTTTATGAAATATTCCGCCAATTCAAGGTGTTTTTTTTCGCCTGTCAGGCGGTACATTTTCATAAGGGCAAGCTCAATTTCGGGGTGCCCGGGACAGCCGCCGTTCTTCTCCTCTATAAAACGCTTATATATACAATCGGCGTTTTTCTCCATAACCTTCAGCAGTCTGTTCTTGCCAGTCGCCTCGTAATAGGCGCAGGCGGCTTCCATCATATGTCCGGAGCAATAAAGCTCATGGGCTTCAAGAAGGTTTGTCCAGCGCTTTTCCTTATCGGAAACAGTAAATCGGGTGTTGAGATAGGCGTCTTCGTCCTGCGCCGAAGCAATTATTTCTATCAGCTCGTCCGCTTTTTTTTCAAGCTCCGCATCGGGAAAATCGGCGAGAGCATAGGCCGCCGCTTCAAGCCATTTTGCCGCGTCGCTGTCCTGAAAGACCATTCCGTAAAAATCCGCGTCGGGCTTTTCTCCGCGCAATACTTTGGCGGCATTTTTAAAATTGGCTATAACTCCGCTTTTTTCCGCGCCCTCGGTGTTGTCGCCGAGGGTGGCATACTGGTAGGGTATCACTTCGTCTTTTATCAGCTTCTGATATTTGCCGATAAAGCCGCCGGACTTGTAGGCGGCGGGGGCAATTTGTTTTTCGGTCATTTTATTGCGCTCCTTTTTAATGTTATTACGCTTCAGCCTCATATTCCGCTCTGTTTTCTTCGTTTTCCGCAAGGCTGCCGTTCTTATATTATGGCTTGCTTGAAAAATCGAAAACGCTGTCTTTTAGCCCAAAAGGTCATCTTCTGCGTCAAAAAGCCTCGTCAAACGACAGTTTGACTGCGTTTTTTTCCTGAAGCTAACCGTTTTGGG
>CAJUFF010000203.1 GCA_910585505.1 uncultured Ruminiclostridium sp.
TGAGCTTATATACTAACCTTTGTTTTTTTGTTGGGTTATGCGGTGTTGCCTTAAAAGATTTTACTGAATTGTAAAAGAGGAAAGTGAGCCGCTGTTGGGAAAATACGAAAAATACCCCGAAAAAAACTGTACCTTACTTATGGCAGCGGCCGATAATTTTTCTGAACCTTTGGGCAGGCGGTTTCTTATTATAATTTTACATTGACAAATTATATGGGCTTTACTGTAAAGGGGTTCTGCTTGCAGGAGGCTGCGATGAAACTAACGAAAAGCCGCATAACAACAAGACTGAACATTTAAAGTAGGCATATAAATTTAGAAGGGAAACTTACGGAGGGAGAAGCGTCGGTTTTTGCGCTGTATTAAATTTTTTAAAATTCTTTATCTTTATGTTGACAAATAGAAAATGATATGTTATAATTTTGCATAAATTACATTTACAGTTTAATATGCGGATGTGGTGGAATCGGCAGTCGCGCTGGCTTAGGGGTGCGTCATAACAGTGAAATTATAAGAAGAAAATGACTACTATATATTTTGTAAGACATGCAGAACCAAATTATGATAATCATGATGATTTATCAAGAGAACTTTCAGCTAAAGGATTACAAGACCGAAACCTTGTTTCAAAATTTTTATTGGATAAACATATTCATGTTATATTATCAAGCCCTTATAAACGAGCAATTGATACCGTTGCGGATTATGCGAAATTAGTGAATTTAAAAATCGAAATTATTGACGATTTCAGAGAACGCCGAGTCGGTAATGAATGGATAGCTGACTTTAATTCATTTTGTAAGAATCAGTGGGAAAATTTTAACTATAAATTGATTGATGGCGAAACTTTAGAAGAAGTGCAAAGCAGGAACATAAGAGCGTTAAATGATGTATTGAAAGCATTTAACGGAAAAAATATTGTCATAGGAAGCCATGGGACTGCATTAAGCACGATTATTCATTACTATGACAAAAGATTTGATTATCGGGAATTTGAAAAAATTAAAAACTTAATGCCGTGGGTAGTGAAATTTACTTTTGAAGATAATGTTTGTGTTCAAATTAAGAGTTATAATTTGTTTGAACTTTCTTTTTGAAGCTTTTGATTTAGTATGTGGAGTCTTGAAAAAGCCCACCTCGGTTTTGGATTTGAGCCGTGTGAAAATTTCAGATCATTATATGCAGGTATGGCGGAATTGGCAGATGCGCTGGCTTCGGGCTGCGTCACGACAGTGCAATTGGCAAGAAGAAAATGACTACTGTATGGGGAATAATTATGTCAAAGCAAATTGAAGACTATATAGATGAAAACTTAATTGATGAAGCAAAAACGGTGGCTTTAGAATTTGTGACTTTTTTAAGAAATAACAATATTGAATTTTACAAGGACAACGGACCTTGTTGGAAAGATAAAATATACTATTGGCTTAAATATGATGAAAACTGCGTTGCTTTCATAGTCATTAATGATCTTGATGAGCCTGAAAATCTTTGGACTGTTTGGTCTGATGACAGCGCGGTGTTCAAAAACGATATTATTGATGAAGAAATAAAGAACATTGCTTGGAATCACGTTGATTTTTGTGGTCACTGCGGTTCTTGTAGCGGAGGCAAGAAAAAAATCATCTTCGGAAAAGAATTTGATGGAGTGTGCGGTTGCACATTTAGAGTTGATAATCCAAAACGAAGTGATTTGCCTTTTTTAAAGAAAATGATTGAGTCATGTTTGATGCGTTGAAAAAATAGGAATTTGTTCTTTGTTATTTATATGTGCTTGTTATGATATAACAACTACGACAAATGAAATAAAGAATTGATTTTTATATGTCAAATATTGCGGATATGGCGGAATAGGCAGACGCCCGGCTTCAGGTTGCGTCACGACAGTGAATTTATTTTAAGACCCTTTTAAGGGTCTTTTTTAGTTTAATGAGAGGTTGCTCTATGAAGAATATTTTGATCATTCAAGGCGGCGGACGACCAAACGGAAATACCGCTCAGCTTGTGAACTCCTTTGCTCAGGGAGCTGAGAATGCAGGACATAAGGTTGAAATTATATCGCTTATCAAGAACGATATCAAAGGCTGTCTTGGCTGCAACGCTTGTCGATACGGAAAGCCGTGCGTTCAAAAGGACGGTTTTAATGCCGTTGTCCCGAAAATCACCGAGGCTGATTTGCTTGTGTTCGCTTCTCCGCTTTACTTCTGGACAATATCATCTCGCACAAAGGCCTTTATTGAGAGATTGTACTGTATTGCGAAAGAGGACGGCAACCCGCCCGCTGGGACGGTATGAAAAGTACCCCGAAAAAGACTGCGCTCTGCTTATGACAGCAGCCGATGATTATTTCTGGACATTTGAGCAGGCGGTTTCTTATTATAATTTTACATTGATAAATTATATCGGGTTTCATGATAAAGGTGTGCTGCTTGCAGGAGGCTGCGGTGATACAAACGGTAAGCCGCAGATTGAGAGGACCGAACATTTGAATAGGGCGTATAAATTCGGAAGGGAAATTTATGAGGAGTAAAGTGTTGGTTTTTGTTATGTGTTAAATTTTTTGAAATTTATGAAAATTTTTTATCCGTATATTGACAAATAGAAAGTGATATGGTATAATCTTTATATTGTGATTTTGTTTAAGTCGAAATACGGTTTAATATGCGGATATGGCGGAATAGGCAGACGCGCTGGCTTCGGGTTGCGTCATGACAGTGCATTTATTTATATTGGTTAAAACGCTTTTTCTGTTTTGATATATGTGGTGTTACTTATAAATGTTTTTGATAGTAGGAGGTGTCTTTTATGGATGACAAATTGTTGCCTGTTGCAGAAAATATCAATAATATCTTGAAAGAACCTGGTGATAACTTATCTGCAAAAATTACTCCAAGTGGTCGTGAAGTGGTAAAATTAGAAACTGCAGATGAAAAGATTAGCGCTGTACGATATCCAACTACTGGAAAAATTGTTGAAACAATTGTAAAAAAATAATATAAAAAAATAATATGTTATTTTAAATAATGTTGTGTGAGAATTTCAGTTCATTATATTGCGGATGTGGCGGAATCGGCAGACGCGCTAGCTTCGGGTTGCGTCATGACAGTGCGTTTATAATTTATATTGGTTGAAACGGATTTTTCGTTTTAATAGATGTGGAGTTACTTGTAAAAAAGTCCACCTCGGTTTTGGATTTGAGCCGTGTAAAAATTTCAGATCATTATATGCGGATGTGGCGGAATCGGCAGACGCGCTGGCTTCAGGTGCCAGTCCTCGCAAGGGGGTATGGGTTCAAGTCCCTTTATCCGCACCAGATAGTTTATGGCAAAGCAAAATCTTATGTTTAATGTTCTGATTTTGCTTTGTTATTATTTATCTAAAAATAAATTTAAAAGTTACCATGACATCTTTAGATTGTAATGGTAGCTTTTCGTTTATTTACGATGAATAATTTAAACAGTCTAAACAGTAAAATCCATAATATTCCCCAACTTCTTTGAGTCTGAATAACGAACCGTGTAAATGTCAATAATATCCAAAAAGAAAGGAAG
>CAJUFF010000204.1:0-657 GCA_910585505.1 uncultured Ruminiclostridium sp.
GGGAACACCCGAACGGTAATTAAAATACCTGTACACTTACATTTTAACACACTGAAGGAGGCTTGTCAAGTATAAAATCGAAAAAATATTAAATAAATATGGCATAATTGTAGAAATTCAGACTTATTTCGATTAAAAATTTCGATTAAAAATAATGATTTGTATTCATAAAGAAATTGTTCTTAGTGTATATTTTTTATTTTAATTGTCCGGAAAGGAACGTTTTTTCGGTACAGTATTGACAAATAGACAGTAATATGGTATTATACATATTAAAGAAAGGCAGGTGGTTGACATGATTATTTTAATAAAAAGGGAATATCTGTCATTCACATTCTGCGCCTTATTGCGGTCAAACGCCTGAATGAAGTATATGATAATATAAAGCCGTTCCACGACGCTCTTCCGATCTCGCTTTTTTGTTTGAAAAGCGTCCAAAGAAACATTTTGACCGCGTTAAGGAGTAAATATGACAAAGAACATTTTTATAACCGACTTTTCCGACCCTATGTTCCGGACAATGTTCAAGCAATATTTTGCTGAGCTTGAAATAAACGTTAAGGATTGGGAAGGGCTTTTTGAGGAGATGAACACACATAACGGCGGTAACTGCGCCTATATACGTTTTTGCGACGGTAAGCCCGCCGGGTTTATCCA
>CAJUFF010000204.1:667-3505 GCA_910585505.1 uncultured Ruminiclostridium sp.
TGAAAACTGGTTTTTTAAGGAAAAGCTTGGGTTTATTAGGGAATTTTGGGTACAAAAAGCGCTTAGGAGGAATGGCCACGGTTCCGCACTCTGTTCCTTGGCGGAAAAATATTTTTTTGATAACGGGATAAGACGTATCGTTCTGACAGCGGAGGAAGAAGCAAAGGAGTTTTATTTCAGACGCGGTTATGTTGTATGTAAGGGCATGGAAGCTATGAACAACATGGATGTTTGGGTGAAGGAAATATAGGGGGAGGCGTTTATGGAAGAAATAATCACAATTTCGGTAAGCGACAGCCTTTTATATGAAAAAGCGGCGATTTATATATACGAAATCTGCAAAAAGAACGCAAAGCCGCTTCACTTGGGGGAAGTTGTTTATCCCGATTTTTATAAGGAGATCGAAAAAATGCTGTTAAGCCACGATCCCTATGAGGAGAATTTTATTCTTTATATGGGGGCGCTTCCTTGCGGATGGCTTAAGGTAAACGGCCTTGATAACCCGGATGATGCTTGGATATCAATGATGGCGGTGGAACCGAAATATCACAGGCTTGGTATAGGCACAGTTGCGGTAGGATACGCCGAGGAGTTTTTGAGGTCGCGGCACAAACGCAGGGCTTTGGTTCGGACTACGGAGGATAATATCGCCGCATATAACCTTTACAAAAGCTGCGGCTTTGCGGTAAAGAAAATGTTTGAGGATATCGCCTCCGACGGAGTTAAAAGAAAATGGACGGTTTTTGAAAAAGAGTTAAAGTAAAAAAGAACGGTGTTACCGACAAAAATCGAGGACACGGTTTTTGTCGGGAAAATTTGTATTGAAATGATAAAAAAACTATGATATAATGTTGCATATGTAAAGGAAAGGAAAACATATATGAGCAAAATAGGCGGTATATTGTATGAAAACGACGATTTTAATGTAAGAAGCTTTACCGAAGCCGATCTTCCGTCTTTGACCCAACTGTTTAATTATAACGACGAAGCCGAAATGCTGAGGTCAAATAAAGAGGCTCTGGACAAAGGAGAAGTGGAAATATTCGGACTTTACGCGGGGGAGAAACTGATCGGGGAGCTTCACGTCAAATATATAAGCGACGACGAAAGAGAGACGGTAAAGGGGAAAAGAGTTTATTTGTTCGCTTTTCGCGTCCATAGTGATTTTCGCGGTAAGGGTCTTGGGCGGCACTTGATGAAAAAAGTTATTGATATTCTTTCCGATAGGGGGTACACTGAATTTACCGTAGGTGCGGAAGAGGATAACGAAAGGGCGCTCCATATATACCGCGCGTTCGGGTTCGATAAGGCAATTGCTCGAAAATATGAGGAATATCAGGGCGACGGGTATGAGTATGACCTTTATTTAAAGAGCGTAAATAAGGAGGATAATACAGCTGTGGAGCCGAGTGTTAAAAATTATATTTCAAAAGACGGCGACGGAAACGTTTTTATTTCTTTTGAGCAAATAGACGAGAATAAAATCGCGGCGGAGTACAGTCCTTTGACTCATTGTCTCGCCGTGGTGAAAATGAACGGCGACTATCTTTTAGGCTGGAACAAGTGGCGCAAAAGATATGAGGTATTCGGCGGATGTATGGAGAAAAACGAAACTCCGAGAGAGTGTATTAAACGCGAATGCTGCGAAGAGTTGGGTATCCGGGAAGGTGAGTTTGTTTATCTGGGGGTTATGAAGTTTCTGTTGGCGCCGGATTATTTTTCATCCAAGGAAAGAATAGAGTACGGCGCACTTTACGGTATCACACTTCCCGACGGTTCGCCGGAAGAAATATATTCAAGGGTAAGGGACAAGGCGGAAATTAAAAAATTGGCTCTTTATGAAGACGTAAAGGGAAAAGAAACAATAGCGGATATTGACGGAAAACTCTTTGATTATTACAGATAAAAAGGAAATAAAAAAGGGACAAAATTTCCATATTTCCCCTTGAAACGTTCTTTTAAATAGTGTATAATATATAAAGTCATTTAAAGATTATTTTTGATGAAAGGAAGCTGTATGGCTGAAAGTAAAAAGGGAATAAAGACCATAGCCGAAAATAGGCAGGCAAGACATGAATATTTCATTTTGGAAAGCATTGAAGCGGGTATTGAACTGTTCGGCACCGAAGTGAAGTCCATACGACAGGGGGGCGTAAGTCTCAAAGAAGCTTGGATTGCCATAGAAAACGGTGAAGCGTGGGTTAAACAGATGCACATTGCTCCCTATGAAAAAGGCAATATTTTTAACAGGAATCCTTTGCGTGAAAGAAAGCTTCTTATGCACAAAAGGGAAATATTAAGGCTTTTCGGTCAAGTGAAGCAGGGGGGATTAACCCTTATACCCATTTCAATGTATTTTAAGGGCAGCAACGTTAAAGTGCAGGTAGGCTTGTGCAAGGGCAAAAAGCTGTACGACAAGCGGGAGGCTGCCGCCAACAGGGACGCTCAGCGGCTTATTCAACGTACTATAAAGGAGAGAAACGGTTAATGGGAAAAAATTTTATTTTATCCCTTTCGGTGTTGATTGCCGTTGTGTGTTTTTCTTTTTTTGTAACCGCCGTTTTTGCGGAGGATACTTCCGAAGAGCCGGATAATCTTAATCTTCTCGGTAATTACACTTCTGCCGATTGGAGCGGAAACACTCTTTATCTTGACGAACCCAGTACCGCCGTATATTTTAAAAAAATTTCCGACAATAATAAACAGTCGGCTGTGCTTACCTTTAAAAGAGACAAGAGTGATACGGGTTTTTATTTCAGAATAGACGCGGGAAACGGAGCCAACAGCGAGGGAGACAGCGGATTTTGCACATTGAGCTTTTACGGAGAAGGACGCGAG
>CAJUFF010000205.1 GCA_910585505.1 uncultured Ruminiclostridium sp.
GTTAACCAATTAAAAACCATTTTTCCAATTTTTAATTGGTTAACAGTATTAATAAGGTAAAATTTTTGACGGGCGTGCTGTCGCCCGTCAAAAATTATAACGCACTCATTGGAAAAATATGCTGAAAAAACGTGCTGCTGTTCCTATTTTTTCCTGTTGTCTATAATCCTCTTAGCCTTACCTGCCGATCTCGCCATAGACTTAGGCTCAACAAGCGAAACCTTGGTTTCGATACCCAAAACCGTTTTAAGGCTATGCTTTACATTTGCCCTTAAATCCTCAAGATTTTTGTAGCTCTCCAGAAGCGTAGCGTCGGCAAGCTCCACTCTTACCTCCAGAGTGTCCGCGCTGCCTTCTCTTTCAACTACCAATTCATAATAAGGCGCTACCTGAGAAATCGTCATGATAACACTCTCAATCTGACTGGGAAATACGTTTACGCCGCGAATCTTAAGCATATCATCGCTTCTTCCGGTGGTTTTTTCCATTCGGCAGTGAGTGCGCCCGCAGGCGCAGGGCTGATAATTTAGCCTTGTTATGTCTCTTGTGCGATAACGCAGTACGGGAAGCGCTTCTTTTGTGAGAGTTGTTATTACCAATTCGCCGCTTTCTCCTTCGGAAAGCACATCTTCGGTAATCGGATCGATTATTTCGGGGAAGAAATGATCCTCGTTGAAATGAAGTCCGTTTCTTTCACGGCACTCGCCCGATACACCCGGTCCTATAAGCTCGCTCATTCCGTAGTTGTCGGTGGCAAACACTCCCAAGCCCGATTCTATCTGATCCCTCATTTCAACAGTGCAGCCCTCGCTTCCGAACAATCCCAGACTAAGCTTGATATCCTCGCCAATCTTATACCCCATATCCCGTATAACCTCGGAAATATGCAAAGCATAAGAGGGCGTAGACACAAGCCCCGTCGTTTCAAAGTCTTTCATCAGCATTACCTGCTTTTCGGTATTTCCAGAAGATGTGGGCACAACGGCGGCGCCTATCTTTTCAAGTCCATAGTGAAGCCCCAGCGCTCCCGTAAACAATCCGTACCCGAAGGCGATCTGTATGGTGTCGTCCGCAGTAGCTCCCGCGGCGGTAACGAGTCTCGCCATACAATCGCTCCACATTTCCAGATCGTTTTTTGTGTAACCCACCACGGTGGGCTTTCCGGTAGTGCCGGACGAAGCGTGAATGCGCACTATATCGCGCTTGGGAACCGCTAACATTCCAAACGGATAATTGTCCCTGAAATCCGACTTTGTGGTAAACGGTATGTATTTTATATCCGAAAGAGCCTTTATTTTATAAGGGTCAAACCCCACCGCGTCAAACTTGTCGTGATACATTTTAACTTTTTCATAGCAATATACCGCTATATGCTTAAGCCGTTCAAGCTGAAGCTTTTCCAGCTCTCTGCGGGGCATAGTCTCCGTTTCTTTGTCAAAAAACATTTTTTTCTTTTCCTTTTCCTGAAATATAGGCAATACCGCACAAAGATTGTCGTGCATACACGCAGTCAGCTTTTTCGTCAGATCATCCAAAACGACTCGGGAATACCGGCGTATTTCAAGGAGTTATGGACAAAAATGACGGAAAAGACGCAAGCGTATGCGCGGCAAAGCGCACAGCGCGGTCTTTGCGCGGTGCTGCCTAAATATACATTATTGTATTACTTTTCCGCAGTGTTGTCAATAGGCAAAGTTACCTGCCCCTCATTTTCCGTAAGCGCAACGACGTGAGATACCTCCACTTTTTTGTCATAACACGAAAAAATCCTTTCGATATCGGATTTTTTAAGCTTCGGAGTAATCAGGCTCACAATCGGAACTATTATAAGACCCATTACCATTGTAAAGGCGCCTAAGTTTACGGGACTTGCCAGATTAAAACCCAGTAAAGTGCCCGAAAGCACTCCGGCGGATTTAAGCACAAAGTGTACGGCGGTAGCTCCGATGCCCCAGATAAGGCTTGCCCATACGCCGGCCCGCGTAATTCCCTTCCGGAAGAGTCCGAGAAGCATGGGCGCCAGAAAAGCGCCCGCCAACGCTCCCCATGAATAACCCATAAGGTCGCTTATAAGATTGTTTTTATTAAGGGCAATTATGACAGAAACCAGAAGGAAAACCGCTATCAAAGCCCGCATTATGATAAGCGTCTTTTTTTCGTCTCCGTTTTTCCTCATTGGAATA
This sequence comes from uncultured Ruminiclostridium sp., assembly GCA_910585505.1. Taxonomy (GTDB): domain Bacteria; phylum Bacillota; class Clostridia; order Oscillospirales; family Ruminococcaceae; genus Ruminiclostridium_E. The sequence continues at coordinate 2,184 of CAJUFF010000205.1, forward strand.
ATCAGGTCGAGGGTAATTGTGGAGCTTGATGTAAGTACCAAAGAGGAAAGCGTGGACATGGACGCGGAAAGCACCAGCACCACCACTACTCCTATAAGAATTTCCGGCAGCGTTCCCACCATGGCGGGGATAATGCCGTCATAGCCCTCGGCGGGAATCCCGTTTTCGGCAGGGGACACAAAAATGCGTCCAAAGCCGCCCAGAAAGTAACAGCCGCCCGCGATCACCACGGCAAACACCGTCGAAACCACCGTTCCCGTTTTTATGGACTTTTCGTCCTTAATGGTATAAAATTTATGTACCATCTGCGGAAGTCCCCATGTGCCCAACGAGGTAAGGATAATAACGCCCAACAGATTTATGGGGTCGGGACCGAAAAATGAGGTGTAAGCCCCGCTCATTCCGCTCATGGATCCGGAAGCCGCTTTTATTTGCGAAAGCTCGGTGACCGCCGAATAAAATCCGCCCTTTCCCGCCAAAGTTACGAAAATAACCGCGGTTATTCCCAGCAGCATTATGATGCCCTGTATGAAATCGTTATAAGCGGTTGCCTTATAACCTCCCAAAATAACGTATACTGCGGTTATTAAGGCCATTCCTATTACACAAACAGAATAATCCACGTTGAACGCCATGGAGAAAAGCCTTGACAGACCGTTATACACCGAAGCCGTGTAAGGTATGAGGAAAACAAATACTATAACGGCGGAAGCTATCTTTAATTTTTTGCTTAAATATCTTTTTTCAAAAAATTCCGGCAAGGTAGCGCTTTCCAGGTGCTTACTCATTACTCTTGTGCGCCTTCCCATTAACACCCATGCGAGCAGAGAGCCTATCATAGCGTTTCCTAATCCTATCCATGTGGAAGCCAGACCGAAGTTCCAGCCGAACTGTCCCGCGTAGCCAACGAAAACAACGGCGGAAAAATAGCTTGTACCGTAGGCGAAAGCGGTTATCCACGGGCCTACCGTTCTTCCGCCCAGTACGAAATCGGTAACTGTTTTGCTTTTGCGGTGAAAATACACGCCGATTCCTATTGCAAAGGAAATGTATACCGTTAAAATTATGTAAATAAGCATTTTTAAGAGTCCCTCTCTTTTGCTGTTTAAAATAGTGCAACTTTAAATCGCTAAATCAATTGACGCTTTATATATTTTACTATAAAAAAAGAGGTTTGTCAAGATATAATGATACAATAAAATCGGCCGCATTAACCAACAGCCGATTTTTTATCAGATTTATACTAATAACCATTTTGACACAGGATAAAATCATAGTCAAAATGGTTATT
>CAJUFF010000206.1 GCA_910585505.1 uncultured Ruminiclostridium sp.
GTTTTTTGCACTGTTGTAATTTTGTTTAAACTTTTTTTGGATTGCTATAGTATTAAAAGTATGAATTGGCTGTAAAAAAATACTGCAATCATTTCTGAAAAGGTAAATGATTGCAGTATTTTTAATATACATCCGAAACACCAATAAAAACTGTTCTCTATAAGCCGTTACCAAGCTATAGCAGCCTAATAAAATAATTCGACACAATGGAGGCAAGCCATATTATTTTACAGCAATCTCCGCCCTTTTCGCTTCCTCTCTTGCGTCAAGCCTTTTTTTGACCAGACGGGCAAGATAGATAACGGGAGTATCCAGTAAGGAGGTAAATACGAAGATAAGATACGAAGAAAGTATTATGGTAATGAGAGTAGGAATGTCATAGGTACCGAAGAAGGCGAGAACATTGAAAAGAACGGTGTTTATAAGCTGACTTACAAGTGTTGAGCCGTTGTTTCTCAGCCAAAGGAACTTTTTCTTTTCACCGCATTTCTTTTCGGTAAACGTCCACCACTTGTGGTAAAGCCATACGTCGAAAACCTGACTTACTGCGTATACCGCAAGAGAGGACAACAGCATTCGCGGCGTGGTGGAAAATACGGTATGTATGGAATCCGCCATAAAGTCGTTTTCAGATGGCATGTACAAAAGCCAGCTCTGACTCAGCAAAAGGAAAAACAGCGTGGAGAACACTCCTATCCACACCGCCTTGTTCGCCGCCTTTTTCCCCTCGTACTCAGAAAGTATATCGGTAATAAGAAAAGTGGAAGCGAAAAGCACGTTTCCCAAAGTTTGCTCCACTCCAAAGGCGTTTACCAAAATCAGCACCTCAATGTTCGCGAGCACAGTCACGATGGCGGAAAGACAGTAAAGGCCGGTCTTTCCGAAAATGTAATAGACAAGCAGCACCGATGAGAAAATAAACACTACCGAGCCTGTCAGCAAAAGTTCATTCAGCATTTTTTTGTTCCTTTCTTTTTGAGGAAGCCTTTAAAGAAACATGTTTTTTAATTATCTTCTGTAATGCCTTTATACTGCTTACAAAATAAAAAAACGTCCCTATAAGGACGTAATCAAACAAGCCGTTAACACAGCACCGCAGCACGGCGGCAAACAGCCGATATTCTTTATTACTTCCTTAGTTTTGTTTCCGGCACAAAGCCGAGGCAGGATGGTTACGAACTGCCCGCTTATACAAATCCCGTTTTAAACCGACACAACCCTCAGCTTAAAATAGGAGTAACGATGATATTATATAACAACAGCCGTAATTTGTCAATAGCGTTTTTATTTTTTTATTGTTTTTATTTTTTCTCGCCGCGGAGCCGTACTGATAAAAAGCTTGACAAACCGCACTGAAAATAGTATAATATAGTATAATTTAATACAGGAATGCAGCAAAGAAAAAATTGCTATATAAGCTGCGCTTTAATAGACATCCTCGGAAACTGGAGAAGTATCGTATGACGCAGCAATTTTGCTGTAAGGCGAAGCCCGTTTTTCCGCAGGTATACTGTATGTATTTCAAGGAAAATGGGCAAAGCATGACAGCAAAAGGGCAAGTCAGACGGCGCTTCGTAAGTTTCCGAGGAGGTTTAATATCAAACCCTTTTTAAACTATGAATAAAATCCATAGTTTAAAAAGGGCTGCACCCAAAACACTAATCCAACAGTTTTAAAAGGAATTGGTATAAAACATACAAAAAACGGAAATAAGGAAAAATAAGAGGTGAAACAGTGGCAAAAGAAAAGATGACCGTTGCCGCGGCGATGGTAAAAGCGCTCGAAAAAGAGGGAATAAAACACATTTTCGGTTACCCCGGAGCGGCGATCTGTCCTTTTTTTGACGAACTTCTTCATTCGGAAATAAAAAGCATTTTAGTGCGGCACGAAGTAAACGGCGGACACGCCGCTGGGGCTTACGCGAGGGTTACGGGAAAACCCGCCGTATGCGTGGCCACGTCGGGTCCCGGCGCCACAAATCTTATAACCGCCGTGGCTTCCGCTCATATGGACAGTATTCCCGTAATAGCGATTACGGGACAGGTCGTCAGCGGTCTTGTGGGGCGTGACGCTTTTCAGGAGGCGGATATTACCGGCGCGTGCGAACCATTTGTAAAACACAGTTATCTGGTAAAAAACGCCGAAAGTATCGGCGAGGTGATAAAAAAAGCATTTTATATCGCGGGCACGGGCAGACCAGGTCCCGTACTGATAGACGTGCCAATGGATATCCAGAAACAGGAAATTGAATTTGAATATCCCGAAACGGTTGAGATACGCTCTTACAAGCCCAGCTTCAGCGGAAATAAATTGCAGATAAAAAAAGCCGCCGAAGCCCTCAGAAACAGCTCAAGGCCGCTAATCTGCGCGGGAGGCGGCGTGATAGCCGCCATGGCACGGGAAGAGCTTAGGAGACTTTCGGAAATGTGCGATATTCCTGTTGTGTCAACAATGATGGGAATAGGCGCGATATCCACCGGACACAAGAATTATTATGGAATGATAGGCGTTTTCGGCGTGATTACGGCAAAGCATGCGCTGAAGGAGTGCGACCTTCTTATAGTTTTGGGGGCGCGTATGAGCGATCGCTCCGTAACCGACTCCGAAGTGTTTGAAGGAACCACGGTGATTCATATAGATGTTGATCCCGCCGAAATAGGAAAAAATTCCAGAGTAAACATTCCCATAGTAGGCGATGTAAAAAAAATAACGGAGCAGTTTACGGAAGAATTAGACGATATGAAGCATACGGAATGGCAGGATATGCTGCGTCAAAACAGACTTTCCGGCGAAGAGAAAGCGGTCGACAGACTTTGCTGCCATAATGACGCCTATGTCAATCCCAAATTTTTTATTAAGGCACTGTGCGCAGCTTTACCCTCAAAGTGCGTGATATGCTCCGATGTGGGATCGAATCAAATTTGGGCGGCGAATAACGTGGAGCTTACCGAAGAGGGACTGTTTATTACTTCGGGGGGAATGGGGACAATGGGATACGCGCTTCCCGCAGCGGTAGGCGCAAAAACTGCCGACGGCTCTGCCGAGGTGGTGGCTATGTGCGGCGACGGGAGCTTCCAGATGTGCTTTATGGAGCTTGCCACGGCGGTACAGCACAATATAAACATAAAAATCGCGGTATTTGTAAACAATTATCTGGGAATGGTGAGAGAGCTTCAGGATAACAATTACAGCGGAAGGCGCACTATGGTCGATCTTAGCGGAAGTCCGGATTTTCTTAAGCTTGCCGAAGCTTACGGAATAGCCGGGGAAACAGTTTATACCGATAAAGAAGCTGAAGCGGCGGTAAAGCGTATGGCGGATTCGGATAAGCCCTATTTGCTCCAGGTAATGGTGGATCCTACGGAAAAATCCCTTATAGAATAGAGCCAACTATAAAAAAGTCAATAGGAAAATGGAAAAAAGTTAAAAAAATTTTTT
>CAJUFF010000207.1 GCA_910585505.1 uncultured Ruminiclostridium sp.
AGGAAAAAACGCAGTCAAACCGTCGTTTGACGAGGCTTTTTGACGCAGAAGATGAACGTTTGGGGGCGAAAAGACGGCGTTTCTGATTTTTCAAACAAGAACTAATCCTTTTAAAGCTGTGTTGGATTAGTGTTTTGGGTGCAACTCTTTTTAAGATTTTATCCACAGTCTAAAAAGGATTTGGGATAAGCTCTCTGTACTTTCCGGTTAAAATGTTTTCCAACCAACTTTGATTATCAAGATACCATTTTATGGTTTTCTTTATTCCATCGGCAAATTTTGTCTCAGGCAGCCACCCAAGCTCGTTATGGATTTTGGTTGGGTCAATGGCGTATCGCATATCGTGCCCTTTTCGGTCGGCAACAAATGTTATAAGGCTTTCGGACTTTCCGATTTCATTTAAAATTATTTTTACAATATCAATATTTTTCATCTCATTATGTCCGCCTATATTGTACACTTCTCCAATCGTTCCTTTATGAATAATGATATCAATGGCGCGGCAATGATCGTCAACATAAAGCCAATCGCGAACATTTACACCCGCGCCGTAAACCGGCAGCGGCTTGTCGTTTAAAGCATTTACAATCATAAGCGGAATCAGCTTTTCAGGAAACTGATAAGGTCCGTAGTTGTTTGAACAGCGGGAAATTGTCACAGGCAAGCCAAAAGTCCTGTGATATGATTGCACCAACAAATCTGCGCTTGCCTTGCTTGCGGAATAAGGGGAACTTGTGTGAACCGGTGTTTCCTCCGTAAAAAAACAATCGGGTCTATCCAGCGGTAAATCGCCGTACACCTCATCTGTCGAAACCTGATGGTAGCGCGTGATCCCATACTTTCTGCAAGCATCCATCATCACCTGCGTTCCTAAAATATTGGTTTTCAAAAAAACATCGGGGTTTTCAATGGAGCGATCCACATGGCTTTCAGCGGCGAAGTTTACAACCATATCCGGGTGCTCTTCCTCAAAAATTTTAAAAATCGCTTCTCTGTCGGTAATATCCGCTTTCCAAAATCTAAAGTTCGGATTTTTCATAACAGGTTCAAGCGTTTCCATATTTCCGGCGTAAGTAAGACAATCAACACAAATAATCTTGTAACCGGAATATTTATTAAGCATATAATGAACGAAATTTCCGCCAATAAAGCCCGCGCCGCCCGTAACTAAAATTTTCATATTTTCCTCCGACTGTTTAGAGCTTGTATTCATAGAATTTGTGCGTGGATTTTCAAGCAAATCCTATGAATACAAGCGCTTAATATACAAAGCTGCAATCGCTGTCCTTTAACAAAGGTGCGTTTTTATCCTTGTCCGATAATATTGGGTTTTCAATACCCCAATCAACGCCTATTTCGGGATCGTCAAACCGTATGCTGCGGTCGTTTTCGTAATTGTAATAATTATCGGCCTTATACAAAAACTCAACCTCATCGGTAAGAGTCACAAACCCGTGCCCGAATCCGCGCGGAATAAATAACTGGTTTTTGTTTTCTGCCGACAGTTCAACCATTATCCACTTTTTATAGGTAGGAGAACCCTTCCGCAAATCTACCGCCACATCCTTTACCGCGCCTCTGCAAACCCGCACCAGCTTAGCCTGCGCATGCTCTCCGTTTTGAAAATGTATTCCGCGGATTACGCCTTTTGAAGTGGAAAAAGAATGATTATCCTGTACAAATTCCGCCGTAATTTCCGGCAATTTTATCTTTGAATAGCTCTCCATAAACCACCCGCGCGAATCCCCGAATACTTGCGGCTCAATTATGTAAACGCCCTCCAATGATGTTTTTATAACATTCATTTTAAATCCCCTTTGCTTTAATAAATAATCCTGTTTTCCGCAACTCTCTTTAAATGAACTCCATAAGGGCTTTTCCCATAACTTTCGGCACTTTTTAACAGAGCATCCCTATCAATCCATCCGTTTTTGTAAGAAATCTCTTCCAAGCAGGAAATTTTTAACCCCTGTCTTGTTTCAATTACCTTAACATATTCCCCGGCCGCTGAAAGACTGTCAACCGTTCCCGTGTCAAGCCAGCCGTATCCTCTGCCCAATGTAATAACATCAAGCTTGTTTTCTTCCAAATATATCCTGTTTAAATCAGTTATTTCCAGCTCTCCCCGCGCCGAAGGATTTAAGCTTTTAGCATAGTCACACACATTATTATCATAAAAATACAATCCCGTAACCGCATAATTTGATTTAGGGGCGCTTGGTTTTTCAACCAACGAAACCGCTTTTCCTTTTTCGTCAAATTCCACTACCCCAAACCGTTCCGGATCGTCTACATAGTAGCCGAATATTGTGGCTCGACCGTGATTTTCGGAAGCTGTCCGAAGGTGCTTTTTTAATCCTCCGCCGTGAAAAATATTGTCGCCCAAAATCATAGCGCACTCATCGTTTCCGATAAATTCCTCACCTATAATAAAAGCCTGAGCAAGCCCGTCGGGAGAGGGCTGAACCTTATAGGAAAGATTTATCCCGTAGCGCGAACCGTCTCCAAATAAACGTTCAAAGTTAGGCAAATCTGTGGGAGTTGAGATTATAAGAATATCTTGAATTCCCGCCAACATAAGCGTTGATAACGGATAAAAAATCATGGGTTTGTCATAAACGGGCAGGAGCTGTTTTGATGTCACCATGGTTATGGGATACAAGCGCGTTCCACTGCCTCCCGCCAAAACTATTCCTTTTCGCATTTTATATTCCTCTCTTTTTAGAGCTTGTGTTAATAAGGTTTGTGCGTGAATTTTAAAGCAAATTTTGGTGAGGACAATAGGGAAACTTAACGTGTTTAAAGGCTTTCCGACGCTGCCATCGAAAAAATTTGCCAAAAGGACGTGTGCATTATCCTACGAATACACGTTTTTAATACGCTTCCCTCAAAAACTCCAACGGACTCTCCTCCGCCGTTTTCTTCACAGGATAATAAATCTCAACATTATCAGCGCCCATAATGGCCTTAAGAATTGTCGCGTCCATATTGTTCTCCGCGCATCTCGTTCCAAACGTATCCCTTATCGCCGAAAATCCAACGTCAAACAACCCGCACTTTCCCGCTATCTTCCGAACCTTATTCTCAACCGTTTCCGCCCCGTAAGCCTTATTCGGAAACCCGTTTATCAAGTAACAATCCTGCGGAATTTTATCGTACACCGGTCTCAGAAATTCCACCAAAAACTCCGGCAAAAATATAACTCTCTCAAAATTTTTTATCGTATCCGTTTCAAAATAGCCATCCGTTTTTTGGGACAAATATAATTGTGCAGTAGCACTTTTGCAAACCCTCAGCTTCTTCCCGCAAAGGTCTATATCTCCGCGTTTCAGCGCGCACAGCTCCTCTGCGCGTATCCCCGTATTCAAAG
>CAJUFF010000208.1 GCA_910585505.1 uncultured Ruminiclostridium sp.
CCAAAAAACTCGTTTTTTGGAGAAAATTGTGTAAAGTAATATTGACAAAATCATTTATATTATAACAGCCAATTAAAGGAATGTCAATGAGAAAATTGTGGAAATTGTCGGAAGCAATAATAAGGCTGTATAAAGAAATTTTCGCTTAGTATAACAGCTTGACTTAAAGCACAAGATATGTTAAAATTCATTTAAGAGAATACCGCACAAAGATTGTCGTGCAGACGCGCAGTGAGCTTTTTCGTCATATTGTCCACAACGACGCAGGAATACCGATATATTTCAAGAAGTTTTGGGCAAAAATGACGGAAAAGCTGCAAGCGTATGCGCGGCGTTGCCTTAACATAAGGAATGGTGAACGTAAAATGAAAAGAATCGGAAAAAATGCCGAAAAACTTGTCCCATGGATAGTTTTATGCGTGGCGCTGGATATAATCGCGCTTGCGCTGATCCCCGCCAATTTATTTCTGTTAAGCCTGCCCGAATGGATTACCGCCGTTTTCTCCATTCTTATCGGAAGCGCGGTGGGTATCCTTCTGTCCAGACCTTCGCCGCGCAAGGCGGGAAAAATAACGGTTTGCGTTATCAGCATATTTTCCGTTTTGACCGTTTTGTTCGGAGCTTACTGCAATCCATACTGGAACAGTCTTATGTTTCGCGTAAACGAGGATTTTTACTCGCGTTCATACGACGAAACCGTCAGCGGAGTTATGGCAAAGGAAGATCTGGATTTTGCGGTAAAGTATCTTCAAAAATGTCATCCCGCCTTAATAAACGGACTTCCCGACGAACTGCGCCTGAAATATGAGCAAGCCGCCTCGGAGCTGTCCGAAATGGACGAAATAACAGTAAACGAACTGAGCGGCAAAATACAGCGGCTTTTCGCGGAGTTGTCCGACAGTCACACTTTCGCGGCAGATAATTGCTCCCGACATTATCTGAAATACATTTATTCACATAATCGGGCGGGAGAGACGCTGACGGCGGTGAACGGAAAACCAATTGAGTCTCTTTTTAAAGAAAAATCCGGTCTGTACAGCTTTGAATCGGAAAGCTACGGAATGGTTCAGCTTAAGGACGATCTCGGAACTCTTGAGGGATTGAATTATTTGGGAATATCCGCTGAAAACGGAGTTGTTTTTACCTATCTTACCAAAGAGGGGGAGGAAATTTACATTACCTACACGGAGGACGATTTTCTTCCTTACGACATGTACCTTGAATATAACGAACTTTCTGATACCGGTGAAGCGAAAGACGATTTTGTTTATTACAGCGTTGACGAAAACGCAGGACTGGCAACGCTGACCTTGAACGAATGTAACTACAATGAAAAATATATAAGCTGTCTCAAAAATATGTTCGGAGAAATAAAGTCCAAGGGGATAAAAAACCTCTGTGTCGACCTTCGTGAGAACGGCGGAGGAAATTCTCTGGTGGCGAATGAGTTTTTAAAATATCTGGATATACCTTCTTATAAAGATATGGGTTTGGTATGGCGCTTAGGATTTCTGAACATAAGCGCAGGGGGCGGAGTTACCGAAAATGAACGATATGAGGAACTGCTTTACGACGGCAACGTTTACCTGCTTACTTCGTATCACACCTTCAGCTCCGCGATGGATTTCGCCCAGTACATAAGCGACAACGATCTGGGCACTCTGATCGGCGAACCCTGCGGAAACAGCCCTAACAGCTTTGGTGAAATCTCGGTATTTAAATGTCCCAATTCGGAAATTACCTTTCAGGTCTCCACTAAAAGCTGGAAAAGAATAGACATGGAAAATACCGATCTGCTTTTGCAGCCGGATATTCTCTGTGACGCGAACGAGGCGGAAGACAAGCTGTATGAGCTTATCGGAAAAATCAGTGAATAGATTAAATAGTCATAAAACGTCGCAGTCCCGTTCCGGATACTACGACGTTTTTCCGTTTAACAAATGAGGAACACAGCATAAGGAAGCGTATCCTTCTTTTGCAGTATAGAATCCAGCAGAATATTCGATTTCGCGAGGTTGGTATTAAGAACAAGCTTTACCGCATAGGTTAAGGCCGCCGCCAGTTCCTTGTCGTTGTACCCATCCTTTAAAAACACCGGAACGCACAGCTTAAGGGTATTGTAAAACACTGCCATCGCAAAATAATTATTCCATACCCCGTCTCTTATATTCTGGGAAAACGCCAAGTTTACCAGCAGATTTTCGATTATATACGGACGCTCCTCCATTATCCCCTTGAACATTCCCGTAAGTCTTATGTATTCCTCGGCGTTATAACCGATATCCGGCTCGTTGTTCCCTATGGTAAGCCCAACCGATATCGCCAGCCTTCCCATAATGCGCCCGAAGCTCTGGGTTACGAAGGCGGAGGGACTGTTCTGCGCCGTACGGAACATTTTATGGAGTATTCTTATCGAGCTGTCGGCGATCCTTTTGTCGCTCTGATTCGGTGAAAGGGAATCCACTATTTTTCGGCACAGTTCGCTGTCCAACAGCATTTTCGCCAACAACGCAATTTTTGAAGCTTCGTCTTTTTTTATGTATTCATCCGTTTTTTGACAAAAATATCCTAATATGAGCATTCTTTCGGGAACAGTAAAGCCTCTGTTCTGCAAAATATCTATCTGGGCGTTTAAAACGGTCCAGTAGAATGACAGCTCTTTACATTCCGGGGTAAGTCTCGGAAGGGTAAACATATTATTGTTTATATAGCGATCCTCTCCGTCATACTCCTCCTCCGTAATGCGCAGCCCCTCCGGATGCTCCATTAAAATTTCGGTCACGCGGCAGCAGGTAGCGCTGCATGACTGCATTACCGTACCCTTTCCCACCTTCATATGAAGCCTCGGAAAAACCCGACAAGTCAGACTAAGCGATTCTTCTCCAAGTTCCTTTTGCAGCATGCAAAGCGAATCTTTCCCCAGAAAATGACACTTTCCTTCAACTGTAAGCTTCATTTCCGCGTAGCGAATGTCGGTAGGCTCCTTTTTTCTCTTAAAAGCTCCGTCAATAACCGACCTGAGAGCGTTGCTGCATTTCATTTCCATATAATAAAGATATTCGCTTTTGGATATGTCAATATGCCAGTATCGGCAGCAGTTGTCCGTACAGTCGGGCCCCGAACATCGGAAATCATCGTAATAAGCGAATTTTACGATATGCATAAAACAGCGTTCCTTTCAAAAGGCTTTTTGTCGGATAATACCAATCTTTAATCAAGTTGCGGACTTGATTAAAGATTGGTATATAGGCAACACCGCGCTTTGCCGCGCATACGCTTGCAGCTTTTCCGTCATTTTTGCCCAAAACTCCTTGAAATACGCCGGTATTCCTGCGT
>CAJUFF010000209.1 GCA_910585505.1 uncultured Ruminiclostridium sp.
TTAATATTATATCATAATTCCGGAACTTTTTCCACTACTTTGGGGGTTGAGCCGATATTTTTTCTTGTTCTCAGGGTAGTAGGTGACAGCATTCCGGGAACCCGTATAAGATAAGGATTTGAGGAATCTTCCGTGGCGGATATTGTTTTGTCCTTGCTGTTCAGATAGTTGTTTATATGTACGGATTTTACTCCGACAAAATCAGTGGAGGTTATTTCGGAAATACATGATTTATTGATGATCTTGTTTTCCAGAAGATATTTCAGAAGATCCTTTATCGCAACCCAATAATTTAACGCCCCCAAACTGCTTCTTATATTAAAGAAAAAATCCTTTATGAAATCGGGCACTTGTTCACTTTCCAATTTTCTTTTAAGCTTCTCGGCGTTCTTATTCTGAATTTCCTGTTTGTAAATCATTTTGAGGCTCCTTTCATTTTGAATTCACTTTTTGCGTAAAATTACAAAAATTCTTCTTTTTATTTGCAAAAATTACACTTAAAGCAGTAATGCGAATTATATCACGCTTTAAGTAAAATGTCAATAGATTTTTAAAAAAAACTTGACATTCCTACGCTTTTGGTGTAAAATAAATTTATAGACTTTAATCAGGAGGATTTTCCAATGACAGAACTTAACAACAAACAAATTTTAGCAAAAAATTTGAAAAAGTATATGGATGAAAACCGTGTTGACCGATATAAACTTTGTGAAGACCTGAACCTGAAATATTCAACCGTATGCGAATGGCTGCACGCGCGAAAATATCCCCGAATTGACAGTATAGAAAAAATCGCTAAATATTTCGGGATTTCCAAAAGTGACATAATCGAAGATAAGTCTGCTCCTAAAGCCGAACCTTCAAATATCGGATATGTAATGCCAGATAATAAAATTTATCAGATACCGGTTTTTGAAAGTGTTTCCGCAGGGTTCGGGGCATATGCCAGCAATGAGATAATGGATTTTATCCCGGTTATGCTTCATAGTCAGTATGACGCTAAAAATACTATTGCCATCAAGGTTACCGGAGACAGTATGTACCCAAAAATCGAAGACGGAGACATTGTTATCGTACGGAAAATGTCCAGCGTTGACAGCGGAGACATTGCCGTGGTACTGGTCGACCGGGAGGAGGGACTGGTTAAAAAGGTGGAATACGGATCCGATTGGATTGTTTTAATTTCCATTAATCCGGACTATCCGGTACAAAAATTTATAGGTGAGGAAGTAATGCGGATTTCGGTTGTGGGGAAGGTTGTAGGGTCTTATAAAGAGTTTTAGAACAGCTTCCTATTGTTCCGTCAAATTATGTATAGGAGTTATCTGCTGGAACATTTCCGACGGTTACTGCTTATAAGCTTCACACATCGCGCAGAATGTCTGTATCACATTCGACCATTCGGATTCATTTACCCACTGCAAATAGGGCTTGCCGCCTCTTTGCTTAAGGCAGATACCGTATTTGTACTGCAAATTTTTATATAGCTCATTCCACAATACGCCATAATCTATTTGCGTTTTTGCGGTAAGCATCCTTACTCATGCATTCAGCTTGCTTCTGTCCTTCCATTCAAGAATGTTCTTAGATAAGGCTTTGTTGTCGTTTTCTAACTGCCGGTTTTTTTCTTCATTTTCGGCAAGGCACCGTTTTTGATAGGCGGAGTGCTCGCTGGCAGCTTGCATAAGCTTTACATTGTCACCTGACGCGAAGGCCTTTGCTATATTCAGCAGGAGCTTTTCTTCCTCGTTGATTTCCTCGGTTTTAGTTGAAGAATCAGACTTTTCTTCTATGTTTAAAAGCTGAGTGCTGACTTCCTTGGCTATTTTGTTGTCGCGGAGTAACATTACTATACGGAGGATCGCGCGACGGGGGAAGCAATGGATTCCACGGTTGGGGATTTCAAGAGTTGTGATGTCGTTAATTTGGGCTATGAGTTTGCCGTTTTTCTGCTCCAAATTCTTAAAGGTACGAGATGTAACTTTAAGAATTTTAAAGTCTACAGGGGTTTTATTACACATTCCATCTGAGCGAAGTTCCTCGGTATTACGAAGTACAACTTGCTTTATGGTGTTTTGATCTACATTATAAAAATCTGCTACTTGATTAATGGTCATACATTCCATTTGCGGAATAAGCAACAGTGCTTTTACTTTTTCAAGTACCTCCAATCTTGTTATGTACTTTTTTCTAAGGACTTTTTGGGTGTGATTTTTAAAATGTGTTCAGAAAATGATACCTAATTCGACCACAATTAACCCGACAACCGCTTAATCGCCAAAAATCCATAAAAAAGTCAAAATCAAGACCGCATTTGCGTTCATTTTAGTCTTGATTTTGACTTTTTTATGGATATAATGACAAAGGCGGTTGTTGGGAATTCCTGTCGTATTCGGTCATTTACACAGTTTGAAATTAAGACTCGACTTTTTTTTCGATAAATTGGGTTTCGATCATTTTTTTACTTCCTTTCTTTTGTTTTGTTGACATTTTTAGTTTAAATTGGTATAATACCTTAAAGACAAATAAATCTCTACAATTACATAATTATTGGAGTTTTTAATAAATGACAAACAAAGTCTTATCAAATGAATCAAAGCAGGAAAACAAAAATAAGGAGATTATTATTAAACTTCTTCTTGATAAATATTTTTACGGTAACTCCAATGAGATAAGTTTTTCAAAAAAAGACTGTAAAAACTTAAATATACCAGAATTTGATGTCACAAGAATAATATATAGGCTCCAATAAGAAGGTTTGCTACATATAAAATTTAAATCAGTGCATAATAATTTTAGCGGTTTTTGAACGCTTCAAATCATGCCATTATGTGTTGATTATTTCAAAATAAAAAAAGATGATATTACTGGTAAGCGTAGAAAATCTTTATTCGAATTTAGAGCATGGATCACGTTAATAATTGCTATTTTAGCCTTCCTTCTCTCAATCTTTTCACTATACTTACAATTCTTTTATAAATGGAACAGCTCTGTGTTTTCCGATACTTTTCCGGAATCGGGGATTCACGATAAGGAATTAACGCAAATTGATGAGACAGAAAATCATCAAAGTTATGATGCAACTTTTTACAATTCCACATCCAACGAATAAGGGTATCCTTAGGATTATCTAAAAGATACTCCAATTTATATAATATGTTGAGTGTAAAATCAACTTTTTGAAGAAACTGCATATTGTCATAATCTTTGGGCTTGCCATTTAAATAATCCGTCTATTCAAAATCACCCAAGTCTACATAAAAATGATTTTGTCAATATTACTTTACACAATTTTCTCAAAAAAACGAGTTTTTTGG
>CAJUFF010000210.1 GCA_910585505.1 uncultured Ruminiclostridium sp.
TGACGAGGCTTTTTGACGCGGAAGATGACCGTTTGGGGGCGAAAAGACGGCGTTTTCGATTTTTCAAACAAGCCCTATCATCAATTCCCTCAGTATGTTAAATTTATGCCTTAAAAGACTGTGGATTCGCCAAAACGAGCCCACGGTCTTTTTAAAGGCCGGTAAAACGGAATAAGAAAAATGAACAAAATAAAGAAAAAAATAAAAAGTTTAAAACGAGTAATATTTGGCCGCACTATGGTGGTAGTGTTGGGCTTGGGGCTCCAGCTATACTTTCTCTTTTCCGCACTGGTATTCTTTTCGGATAATCTTGTTTTTTTCACCGCCGCGTCCTCCGTTTTGTCGTTGGTCGTAATAATTTATATTATAAACGAAAAGACCAACCCTTATTTTAAATTGGCATGGGTTGTGCCCATTATGCTGATTCCGATTTTCGGAACTGTTATGTATATTTACGTAAAGCTGGAATTGGGTACTCACATGATGAAAAAACGGACGATAGAGCTGGTTAAAAAAACCTCGGAATTTATCCCGCAGGATAAGGAGGTTTTGAAAGAGCTGTCCGGAAACGACCCGAAGGAAAGTAATCTTGCCGTATATATGAAAAAATTTGCGGGTTATCCCATATATAAAAATACCTATGCGGAATATTATGCGTTGGGTGATGATATGTATAAGGTTATGAAAGCCGAGCTGCTTAAGGCTAAGGAATTCATTTTTATGGAATTTTTCATAGTTGAGCGCGGTGAAATGTGGGACACCATATTGGGGATACTTGAGCAAAAGGTAAAAGAGGGCGTAGATGTGCGATTTATGTATGACGGAATGTGCTGCCTGATGCTTTTGCCTTATAAATATCCAAATGTGTTAAAGGAAAAAGGAATCAAATGCAAAATGTTTTCCCCGATAAAGCCGATTTTATCCACGGTACAAAACAACCGCGATCACAGGAAAATCCTTGTTGTGGACGGACACACCGCTTTTACCGGAGGTGTAAATCTGGCGGACGAATACATTAACAGATGTGTCAAATACGGACATTGGAAAGACACAGGCGTAATGCTGAAGGGCGATGCGGTAAAAAGCTTCACGATGATGTTCCTGCAAAACTGGAATATAAATGAAAAAGACGAGGGAGACTATCGGCAGTTTATAAAGTACGATTTTCCCGATGCGGAAAAATGGAGGCCTTACGCAGGAGGCTTTTCCATGCCTTATGGTGACAGTCCGTTTGACGGAGAATACGTGGGGCAGACCGTGTATCTGGATATTTTAAACAGGGCGGAAAAGTATGTCCATATAATGACCCCTTATCTTATAATAGATAACGAAATGATGCAGGCGCTTACTTTTGCGGCTAAAAGAGGCGTGGAGGTAATAATTATAATGCCTCATATTCCCGATAAGGTGTATGCTTACCTTCTGGCGCGCACTTATTACGAAGAGCTTTTATCTGCGGGAGTGAAAATATATGAATACACGCCTGGCTTTGTTCACGCCAAATGCTTTGTAAGCGACGGAGCAAGAGCTACGGTAGGTTCGATAAATCTGGATTACAGAAGCTTATTTCTTCATTTTGAATGTGGGTGTTATTTTTACAGAAGTCCGGTGGTGGAGATGGTGGAAAATGATATATTGTGCACACTTGAAAAATGTCAGGAAATAACTGTTGAGGACTGCAAAAGGTATAATCCGGTCAAAAAAGCATTGGGGTTTGTTTTAAGATTGTTTGCTCCTTTGATGTGATGCTGTTAGATAAAAAACGTTTAACGGATATTAGGAAAATTAAAAACTTAATATTGATTATTTAACGTTTTTCTGATATAATTACATTATGGAAATATATAACACAAAATTACGGGCGGAGGTAAGCGATAAAAATCAGCTTGCGCAGGCTTTAAGCCGGGCTGATTTTTCTTTTGTTTACGTTCCTTTGCAGCTTCTTTCCGCCGACACGCCGTGCAAAGACAAAATAATAGCCGTTCCAAACGTATTTCTTGCCGACTGTGAGGATGATATCCTGTGTAAACTGACACAGCTTAAAGCAATGGGATTTGAACGCGCTATGGCTCATACCGTCGGCCATATCCCCCTGATACAAAAAGCGGGAATGAAGCTTCACGGAGGAATGAGACTCAATGTAGCAAACAGCCTTTCGGCTGAATTTTTTGCGGATATCGGTTTCGAGGATATTGTTCTTTCCTGTGAGCTTACCGTAAAAAGAATACGAGAGCTTCGCTGTAATATCCCTTACGGCATTGTCGCCTACGGGCGGCTTCCTCTGATGATAACGAGGCGATGTCCGATAAATGACGGAAAACCCTGCAATGACGGCTCACGCTGCGGAAGATTTCTCAGGGACAGAAAGGGAGAAAGAATACTCGCCCTTTGTTCCAATACGGTAGAACTTTTGAATCCGGATATACTTACTTTGTCTGATAAGATTTCCGATTTTGAAACGGTAGATTTTTTTGTTTTAAGGTACACTTACGAGGAAAATGTCATAAATGAGCTTGAATGCTTTAAGCAGGGCGGGAAGCCGAAGGGTAAGGTTACAAACGGGCTTTATTACAGAGGCGTCGAGTGACGGTCTGCGGCTTTTTTAATATGGTAAATTGTTTTCATTCGGGGTTATCTTCGGACGGTAAGGATTTTTTTACGGTCAATGTTCAAGAATAAAGGAAGGGTAATAAAAATGAAAATAAATGTTGTTAAGCTCCGCGAAGGGGCAAAGCTGCCTTTTAAGGCTACCGAAGGAAGTGCTGGAGCTGATTTGTTCGCCTGCATAGAAGAGCCTAAGACGATAAAGACAGGGGAGATACTCTTTGTTCCCACCGGGATAGCCATGGAAATTCCGGCCGGATACGGCGGCTTCATGTTCCCGCGAAGCTCATTGGCATGCAGATACGGAATTTCTTTTCCAAACTGTGTCGGAGTAATAGACAGCGATTACCGCGGTGAAATTTCCGCGGTGCTTATAAATCAGGGAAAAAGCGATTACACCGTAAATCCCGGAGACCGTGTGGCGCAAATGGTTATAATGCCCGTTGAAAGCGCGGAGTATATGTTTGCGGAGGAGCTTTCCGACACCGGAAGGGGGAAAGGCGGTTTTGGTTCCACCGGAAAAAAATAAAAATATGTTTTATATTAATGCAACACCGCGCAAAGACCGCGCTGCGCGCTTTGCCGCACATACGCTTGCATCTT
>CAJUFF010000211.1 GCA_910585505.1 uncultured Ruminiclostridium sp.
CGTTTCTTGTCCTTTCTAACCTTTTCCACTACTTTGGGGGTTGAGCCAATTTTTTTCGATATCTTTTCTGTAACCGACTGTAAGGTTTCGCCTGTTTCTTCAATTTGTTCGGATTCAAAATATACGCATACTTCCTTGTATATTTTATCCGAAATAAACTGTTCGGTGGAACCCTCGGCGTTTGAAGTTCCATTAGCTTGTTCGGCGGGCAGTTCTTCTCTTACCCAATTTACAAATTTATTCCAAGCCTGATAGAAAAACTCCTTTAACCGCTCTATGATTTTTTGAACCACAAGCTCAAAACGAAGCTTTTGCATTTGTTCCGCGCTGAAGGCGGAGTCGGCGTATACGCCGGTATCTATGCCGTCACGTTCTCCGAATTTAATCTGTTTCATCTGGAGAGCGTTCAGTTCGGGATTCAGCATATTTTTTAGATTGAGTCCGCGCCTTGCGGCATCCATTATTTCTTTTGCCTGACTGTCGTTGTAAGCTCCGGTTTGCACCACCGTATGTACAAGCTTACCTACGTCTACATCCGCGGCTGCCGTGCGCCTGATCTCCCTCATTGTTTCGGCCGATATGGCGGGATCGCTGTAAAGCGATATGTCAAGTCCCGCTTTTTTCGCCAAGTACAGTTCATGAAGCTGAGCAACGTTATAATCGGGATTTTTAATGTCCTCAATACTAAGTCCCGCTCTGATACATTTCCTGAAAACCGCTGTTTGTTCTTCCGTAAATTTTTTTGCCATTATGATATCCTCCTTTAAAAATAAGTGTACGGGGTTGCAACCGTCGGATCTGACCGCCGCTTTAAAGATAAAAAATATCTCTGCTGCATATTTATTGCAAATTAAAAAGGGAACATATAGTCCCCTTTTTACTGCAATAAAAAATAACCTAATCAAGGCTAATACGCTTTTTCTTTCATATTTCCATTTCTTCACAGTCCTGCATTTCTTCGTCAATAATAACAATCTCCGATTCGGAGTTACTAAGCAAGCCTTCAAGTTGGCTTCCCTCTGCCGCCGCATTATTTACGTTACACTGTTCTAACCTTTCATGGAATAATTGACACTGCTCAGCATAATCAGCGACAGTGTGGTCAATATCTTTAACCATATTTTTTATTATATCCAAATCGTAGTGTTTTAATGAGGAATTTTCATTTGTTCTATATTCTTCGGCGGCGTTACCGTGTACGGTATAAATACTTGCCTTATGTTCATCAATATTTAAATCCACTGAAACAGCAAATTTATCACCTTGTTCTATTTCAGCGGCTCTCTCGCAGGATATTTCTTTTCCTTTATTCGACAAAACCGCCCACGGATTTTACGATGAAGCATATATTTTGAATATATCCAATTGATTGAGATTACCGGAATTTTGATAGTATCCGATTTCGCCGTTTTGTTCGATTGAAAACAGGGTTATAGGTTGTGTTTTTATTTCATTCATGGTAAACTTCCTTTCATTTTTAATTTAAAACGGGTAATCATCGTCAACGGCAGCCTCCGCAAAATCTTCCGCGCCTGCGTAAGGAGCGGAAGCAGAAGACGTATTTGTACCAAGCGGCTGAGAAATCGGAGAAGAAGGAACATTATTGGTATTCTCCGTTTCTTTGCGTTCTCCGGTAAAGCGAACATTGCTCACTATCATTTCCACCACATTCTGGGTTGAACCGTTTTTATCAACATACTGACGGGTTTGCAGTTCGCCTTCCGCAAGTATCATTCTGCCCTTTGAAAAATATCGACATATAAATTCCGCATTGCTTCTCCAAGCAACAATGTTAAAAAAATCTGTCTTTTTTTCTTCGCCCTTCACCTGATAGGAACGATCCACCGCCAAGCGGAATGACACATAATTCGTACCGTTAGGTATGGTTTTAAGTTCAAGATTGTTACAAATTCGTCCCATTAAAATTGCTTTGTTAAACATTTTTATTATTTCCTTTCTGTTTTTCACTTTCACATTTTTAAAATTCTTCTTTCAATTCTTCCACCGATATTTCAAGGACAGCTGCTATATCGCATATTATCTTAAATTATCAAATAGATTTGATTGACCGGGAAGATCGTTGCAGGCTTGAAGCATTTTTTCAAGTTCTTCCTTTTCTTCCCGCTCAAATTCTGCGTTGGCTATCCGTGCCGCTTCCAAATCTATTAAATCTGCAAGCTTAAAATCCATTCTTTTTTCCTTTCTGTAACTATTATTTTATACTTTTCAATTTTTACCCCATCACATCTCAGGCTCAAAGCTTTCTTCATCCGCTTCGGCTTCGGTAACAACAAAGGTCTCTGTCTGTTGATTTTATTCGTCACTGATCGTTTCTTCGAACTCAGCTTTCGCAGTCTCCTCCGTTTTCTCTCTTTGCTGTACTTTCCCTATAGAAAATACACGCCTTGTAAATATAGTCCTCTGCCTCCTCATATGTCTCGAAGGAGGGAATTACGGTTTTCAGCTTATCGGTATAAAAAGTATTTTCACGTTTTACCGTGGACTTACCGCTTTTCTTCATTGTCATTGTTTTGGAAATCAAGTTCTTGGTTAACCCTTTCGACTGTGAAATACGTTTTAATTCGGCAGCTTTTTCCAGAGAGGGAACAGGGCAGCCGTTTTCCAAAGCTTCAAGAAGCATTTCCTGTTCACCTTTTTTTAAATACGAAATCTCCACCGCGGAGCGAAAAGGAAATTTATTTTCGTCCACCATATTTAAAAATTCCGTAATAAGTTCGGTTAAGCGTATGTATCGTTTAATTTGCGACTCGCTTTCCCCAACTTTTTTCGACAGTTCATAGTTTGACCTTAACTTCGGCTCCAGTGGAGCCGAAGTTAAATCAGCTCGTTTTCCTTGATGTTTTAAAGCGTCTAATTGCATTTTATATGCAAAAGCTTTGTTGCTCGGTAAAATACAAGATCTATAGATAAGGTTACTTTCCACCATGATTATCGTGGCTTCATTATCATCAATATCCAAAATCTCACATTTCAGTGTTTCAAGCCCCAAAATCTCGCAGGCTCTTTTTCTCCTGTGTCCGCTTATAAGCTCATACCTTCCGTCTTTCTTTAGACGGACAAGCGCCGATGTTTCCACTCCGCGCTCCTTTATGCTTTCCACAAGCTGTACCATATCCTCGTCGTCCTGTACGCAAAACGGATGATTCGGAACACCGTCTATA
>CAJUFF010000212.1 GCA_910585505.1 uncultured Ruminiclostridium sp.
ATGACTGTATATTTTTTGATTATGAAGAGGGCGATGAAAATTTTATCCGCGGTCTTGATATACCCATAAATGAGGTGGTTCTCGTAAAGAACGCCGATGAACTTTCCCAGATTCTTCAGCAAGTGTCATATGAACATCATATTTTTGACAAAGAGCGGGAGATGATTGAATCCCGCTATATGGAATTGTTTTTTTTAAAACTCAGCCGCAGTATAAGAACCGCGACTCCGCCCAATTCACTCACTACGTACAATAAGCACTATTTTTTTGTTCATTTGAGAAATTGTATATATTCCAATCCGGATGAAATGTCGAGCGTTGCCGAGATAGCCAAGTATTCAGGAATGAGTTATTCGGGGTTTCAGCATTCATATAAGAGATTTTTTGGCGTAAGTGTTCTGGAAGATATAACTAAGAGCAGATTTTTGCGTGCGGAGCGTCTTTTGACAACTACCAGCCTTAACGTGAACCAGATAGCTCAAAAGTGCGGCTACATCAGTGAATACAGCTTTATGAGAAAATTCAAGCAAATTTACGGAATGACGCCAACGGAATACAGAAAAACTTTTTAATAAGTATATATTTCCGTGTCAAAAAATGTCTCATACCCGTTTTCGGAATTCGCACAGATTGTCTGTAAAATGATAGTGACGGGTATTGATAAAGACTGTTGTTTCTTGAACGACAGAACGTCAGTCAAAAAACTTATGAAAGGAAAATTACAATGAAAACAAGTAAAAAAATCATTTCGCTTGCTATTTGTGCTTCAATGATTTTGGGTCTTACCGCTTGCGAACAAGGCGGCGGTCTCGGCGAAGTTACCACGACCTCCAACACATTGGACGATGATATTAACAATCCCGTTGATATCAACAATTTCGTAACCGAACCGGAGAAAACACTTGATAATCCGAATCTTGTTTATTTCGGCTTTTACGATATTCGTACGGCAGGTGATATTAAACCCGCGGTAAAGCTGTTTGAAGAGACTTACGGAGGAAAGATCGACTATATGACCGTTCCTTGGGGAGACAGGCTTGACAAGCTTCAGACTCTCGTTACAACCGGTCAATCGCCTGATCTGGTAGATAAGGAATATCTTACTTTCCCTTCTCTTATGCAGAAGAATCTTTATACCGATATGACCGAATACTTTGAGCCTTATATGTCGGAGCCTCAGTGGACGGAAGGTATCAAGGGTCTTGTTGATAAATTTGCTTGGAAGGGCAAGCACTATTTCTATCCTTTTGCAACCAATGCTTTGGCTAACGGCTTGATTTACAACGCAGATTTGTTTGCGTCTTACGGTCTTAAGAATCCCAGAGAGCTTTATGACAACAACCAGTGGGATTGGACCGCCTTTAAGAATATTATGGAGGAGTTTACAAGAGTTAATCCCGACGCTATCGGCGGTGTCTATGGTATATTGGGTACAGAAATCTTCTTAAGCACCGGTGTTCCTCTTATCGGCATTGAAGCGGATGGTACTATAACCAAGAATTTTGCAGACCCCAACATTGAGAGAGCCGCCAACTTCCTTATGGAGCTTCGTAAGGAAAATTATGCGGTAAGAGGCGACGGAATGTGGAGCAACGAAACAGAGCCTTTGGCTAGCGGCAATGTGGCTTTCTTGGGCGTAGGCGACTGGAAGTTCTCCGAATTCTGCAATGAAGAAGTTTATACCGATGAATTCGAATTCGTTCCTTTCCCAAAAGATCCTCTTGCGGATAAGTACTACCGCAGTCTGACAGCGTTCGGTTATATGGTTCCCAGCGGTTCGCCCAATCCCCAAGGCGCTGCGGCGTTTATCAATATGGTTCGCAAGAGCCTTGTTGACCCTGAGCTTAAGGCGGTTGTTAACGAAAGCATGATGGCAAGTAAGCATTACACACGTGAAGAGCTTGATTTCATCCTGAGCTTCGAGGATGTTACTAAATACGACGTAGTTGTTGACGGTTATTACGGCTTCAGCGATGATCTTACCAAAGTTATTGACGATATGCTTATAAACATAGCATTTGTGCAGGATGAGAACCAGAAGGGTTGGACACAGCTCCGCACCGAAAATGAGGGTGTTATTGATTCTTTCTTAGCTGATTTTCAATAATTTAATCGATATACATGACTGTTTTTCTTCATCATTTTATTTTATTTTCCGCGTGCGGCTAAAGGCTTCACGCGGTTTTTTCTTTTTGCCGGAACAGTTTTTTATATTTTTTTATATACCAAAATCAGAAATTCGGTTTCGGTTATAAGCTCATTTATTTTTTCCAACTTTTTCTGATCCTCTGCGGAGGTTTTATAGTAGTAGGGGGTCATTAAAAAAAGGTTTTTAATATCGTCCGCATTTTGAATGAACAATTCTTTTTTTACCTCGGTGCTGTTTATAAGCTTAAAACCTTTTAGCTCGGTATTTTCCGTTTTATTGAAGTAAGGATTTTCATATACAGCTTTTTTCAGGCCAAAAAGATGTTTTTCCATCGGAATCACGGTAATAAAGTAGCCGCCGCTTTTAAGCGTTCTATAAAATTCGGTTTTCGCCAATGGTGCAAAAACCGATGTTATTATATCCAGACTTTCATTTTCAAACGGCAGGCAGTATGCGCTGGCAACGGCAAAACTTACGCTGTGACAAAGTTTTGCTGCCAATTTCAGCGCTTCTTTTGAAACATCTATTCCGCAGATTTCCACGTCATGAGTTTTTCTCAGCGCGGTTTCATATCCACTTGTATAATACCCTTCGCCGCATCCTGAATCCAATATGATACAGTTTTTGCCTATTGCATCTTTTACCGTGTTCTTAAGCGCTTCTTTTAAATGACCGTAATATCCTTTGGATAAAAAATCGCGCCTTGCTTTCACCATTTTTTTATCGTCGCCGTGTCCTTTTTTACCGCCTTTTGTAAGAAGATTTACATAGCCGCTTGAAGATATGTCAAAGCAGTGTCCTTTGCCGCATTTCAGGAAATTGTTTTCTCTGAGTAAAGTATGTCCGCAAACTGGACAAATGAATTTATCAGTCATAATTCTGTTCCTTATAAAAATAATGCTAATTGAGATTATACTCTTTTTTTGTTTTTTTGTCAAATTTGTGCGTCTTCTATTGAAACGCCTTTCAGGGCAACAGCATTTACTTTTTTAGAAAGAAGCAGTATAATAAGGGACATG
>CAJUFF010000213.1:0-2381 GCA_910585505.1 uncultured Ruminiclostridium sp.
GATAAATTCAAAGCGCGTTTTTCTGTGTCTGTTAAGCTTAAATTTTTTCCCTTATTTCGTCAAAAAACGTTTCAATTGACTGTTCGTTCATATCGTCTCCCTGACCTTTATCGGCCATGTAAGCAATTACGGGATTTATGGGAAGGCGACAAACCGAGCTTATACCGAAATGTTCGGCGGTTTCTTTTATATGACTCTCGCCGAAAATGCTATGTTCCTTTCCGCAGCCGTCACATTTAAAATAGCTCATATTTTCCGCTATTCCCAAAATAGGAACGTTCATAGTCTTAGCCATATTTACCGCTTTTTCAACTATCATGGAAACAAGCTCCTGAGGGCTTGTAACCACTACAATTCCGTCTACGGGTATTGACTGAAACACCGTTAGCGGAACATCGCCGGTTCCGGGAGGCATATCTATGAACATATAGTCTATATCGCCCCATATAACGTCCGTCCAGAACTGCTTCACCACTCCCGCTATTACCGGTCCGCGCCATATAACGGGATCGGTTACGTTATCAATAAGAAGATTAAGTGAAATAACGTTTATTCCTTTACGTGTTTTTATGGGAAGTATTCCGTTTTCGTCGCCGTAAGCCTGTCCTGACAAACCGAACGCCTGCGGTATCGAAGGCCCGGTGATATCGGCGTCAAGTATGGCGGTGGAAAATCCTTTTCTGTTGGACTGCGCGGCCAGCATTGAGGTAACCATGCTTTTGCCCACGCCGCCTTTTCCGCTTACTACGGCGATTATCTTTTTGATTTTTGAAAGAGGGTGCGGTTTTTCTCTTAGATCCTGCGACTCGGTTCTTGAAGAGCAGTTCTCACCGCAGGAAGAGCAGTCATGTGTACATTCGCTCATTGTTTTGTCCTTTCCAAAGTCCGCTGTTTCCGTTTTATATGACAATCTAACGGGCTTTCGCTTTTTATACTATTATAATTGATAAAGGCAAAAATGTCAATCTTATTATTGCCTGTATTCCGCGCATTCAGCGCAAAGCTGTCCGCAGGCGGCTTTGATGGAGCCTCCGAATTCTCTCCGAAATATGGCGTTTATACCGTGCTTTTTTAAAATATCGAAGAAAGCGTCGGCATTTTCCGAACGCTTATATTGCGAATTGTCCGTAGCGTTATAGGGAATAAGATTTACAAAACAATTTATGTCTTTAACAAGAGCAGCCAATTTCTCCGCCTGTTCCGCAGTGTCGTTGAGCTTGTCTATTAGTATATACTCAAAGGCTATCCTTTGCCTGTTTTTTTCCGAATATTCCTTTACCGTTTTTATAAGCTCATCTATTTCCCAGCGCCTGTTGACCGGCATTATTTCGCTTCTTATTTCATTATCTGCGGAATGAAGGCTTACGGCTAAATTAAAGCCGCATTTTATCTCTCCGAGTCTTTTAATATAAGGAACCAAGCCGCAGGTGGACAGGGTTATATGCCGTCCGCCAAACGAAAGTCCGTAAGGGGAGGCGGCAATTTCCATAAACGCCTTGACATTTTCAAAATTATCCAAAGGCTCGCCTATCCCCATTACTGAAATATGACCTATATCGCCAAACTGTTTTGACATATACATAACTTGAGACACAATTTCACCGGCGGTAAGATTTCTTTTCTTTATCAGTCTTCCGCTCTGACAGAAGCTACAGCCCATCGCGCAGCCTACTTGTGTTGAAACGCAGACTCCCGTGTTGTAACCGTGACGCATCAGCACCGTTTCCACCATATTTCCGTCGGAAAGCTTAAGGAGAGCTTTCGCAGTCTCTCCGTCATCATATAAAGCGGCTTCGGAGGGCAGTTCAAAGGAAAAATCCCCGCCGATCCTCTTCCTCGTCTTTTCGCTCAGCTCGGTAATGCCGTTAAGCTGCAAGCCGTTACGATATATGGCTTTAAAAAGTATTTTCGCCTTGGCTTTATTTTCTCCTTGTTGGGAAAAGTAATTTTCCAGCATTTCAAGTGTGTAATCATAAAACAGCATAATGACCCCTTAGAATTTATTATGTTCATTTTACCACTTTTTTATAAAAAAATCAACTTTTTTGTATCGGAGAGACCGTTTGAGGAAAAATAAAAAATAATGTAATGAAACGAAGTGAAAACGGAAAAGGAATGGTGAAAAAATGGAAAAGTTTAAGGGATACTATTTCAAATGCAGCAGCAATGAACATACCGTAGCACTGATACCCGCCTCACACGGAAACAGAGCTTCGCTTCAGATTATAACAGATCAAAATTCTTTTTTGGTGGATTATCGGCATATTCTTTTCGGAAAAACTGTTCCAAGGGTTAAAATAGGGGAAAGCGCTTTCAGTGAAAGAAAAATTGTTCTAAATGTAAACAGAACAAAGGTTAAAGCCGAAGGCGCGCTTTATTTC
>CAJUFF010000213.1:2391-3049 GCA_910585505.1 uncultured Ruminiclostridium sp.
CTCCTTTAAAATATGATATAATGGGAGCTTTCAAGCCTGTTGCAGCTTTAATGCAGTGCCGTCACAGGATAATCAGCATGAAACACAAGGTAAACGGTTCGGTCAGAATAAACGGAGAGGTTTATGTTTTTAAAAATGACTGCGGTTATATCGAAGGAGACGAAGGACGTTCTTTTCCGAAAAAATACATTTGGGCGCAGGGATTTTTTGAGGAAGGTTCCGTTATGATGAGCATTGCCGAGGTTCCTTTAGCAGGCGCGGTTATAGAAGGTGTGATAGCCGTAGTTTACGCTTACGGAAAGGAATATCGCCTCGCCACTTATCTGGGGGCAAAAACCGTATGTGCGGGGGACGGCTACGTGGAAATAAGACAAGGAAAATATACCCTGACGATAAAGCGGCTTTCCGGTAATTCCCATAAGCTTCTTGCACCGAAAAACGGAAAAATGAACAGGATAATAAGAGAAAGCCCGAAATGCGAGCTGTATTGCCGGTTAAAGAAAAGCAGCGTCGTTATTGCCGAGTTTATAAGCGAAAGCGGGAGCTTTGAAAGCGAAGTTTAAGGAAATACCGCACAAAGATTGTCGTGCAGACGCGCAGTCGGCTTTTTCGTCAGGTTGCCCAAAATAACGCAGGAATACCGGCGTATTTCAAGGAG
>CAJUFF010000214.1 GCA_910585505.1 uncultured Ruminiclostridium sp.
GAGAAGTCAAATCGTACTCCCGAACCAGATCTCCGTGAAACACCTGACAGTATCTTTGACATTTCAGCAGCTCCGAGGTGGGATCTGGAGGGATAAACGGGGTCGCATTTCCTCCTAACTCAAGCTTTGTCCAATTCACAAGTATGTTTTTGGTTGAGCTTGCGCTGTTGATAAATGAAAAATATGCGTAATATCCCTTCGCGTCGTAATTCAGTCCCAAGCCATAACTTCCAAATGTTTTTCTCAGAGTCAGATTATCGATATTTGCTTTTGAAAATATTCCGCTGACCGAATAAACCGTTCCCGCGAAGCTTGCGGAAAGGGTTATGGTTTTGTTTTCAATCTGTGCCGAAACATTAGGCTCAAGGTACTGTATACAAGCTGACGTTTGCTTCGCATCTGCCGATATATAAATTCCGTTTTCATTTTTTGAAACCAACGTGTTTCCGTCTGCCCGCCATCTGTCTACGGTATAAAGCCCGACTCCGGATTTGAAATAGGTATTTTGTCCTCTTTGATTTATCTTAAAGTCAGGATTGTCCAATAAATTCGGATTATAAACCGCGCTGACTCCCGATTCACTTAATGGAGCAATGTAAGGCGTTTTCTTCATCTGTCCACCGTCCGACATATCTATAATAGGAATAAAATCATTATTGTTAGGGATTTCCTTTATTTCCGCATCGTCTTCAATGTTTCTTAGTCGGGTGATAGGCATATCCATGGTATTACCTTCAGCGGTTTTCCCAATAAAAACCACATCTCGTTTTTTTATTGACATTTTTATCCTTTCCAAACAGCATAAGAGCGGCATCTTTATTAAGTAATGCCGCTCAAAACTGTTTATATAATGTTTTTGCTTATATGCCGAAAGATTTTATTCTGTCTCTTCCACTATGTGAATAAATAACTCCCCATCTTTCATATCTGTGGGAATATCGGTACCGTAGCGAACTCCCTTAAGTCCGTCCAATTTCGTCTTGTCCTCCTTTGACATTAAGCCGTCGGCGGAAGAGGAAACTACGGTTTTATCAGCTTTTCCGTTCCATTCCTCCACCTGAGAAGCGGTTATTGCGGGCATCGCTTAAAGCTTTGCCTTAAGAGCGGAAGTGAAATCTTCGGCTGACAGTCCCTTACCTTCTACCTTATTAACCTTGGTTCCTATAGCCTGATTAAGCGCCGTTGCAACTTCCTCATGATCTGCTATGTAATCCGCTATCTCCTTAAGTGTATCATAGGTTTCGGGGGCATCTCCAATAAGTTCAGAAATTGCCGCACTTATTTTTTCGTCTAAGGATGCGCTGTTGGATGTATTGGATATTTCCGCAAGAATAGAAGCGAGTGCGCTGCTGAGAGTTACTTCCTGTCCTTTATAGATTACTTTTACGTATTCACCGGTAGAATGAGCAAGTATATTTTGCACCTGTTCGCCTATTTTGATTTTTTCTAAAATTAATTTTGTAGTTGTCATTATTTTTCTCTCCGTAATAAAATTTTTTATATGATAACTTAATTTAACCCATTTTATTTCCTTTTTACCGCTCAATTTCAAATATTTTATACAGAAATTTCAATATGTTATTTGTATTTTTGCAAATTTTTGATTAAACAACATATTGTTTTGTACAAAACTTTATATTTTTGTCTTATAAAATTGGTCAATACCACATTCCCAATATTAACCGCTCCCGTAATTATCGAAACAACAATAGCCGCGTCCATTATATCAGCTCCAATTCGTTAATTCTCGCCCGCCATTCCCTCCGCTTCCGAATCTCCTCCGAGTATTCCACAACAGTGGCCGAACCCTCGGCAATCTTAGCCGCAATATAATCCGTTTCCACAAGCTTGGTCTTAAGCTCCGCGATCTCTCTGCTTGCGTTCGCCAGTGCCAAATCGGGCGCTTTGTCCTCTTTCGTCCGCTCTATAATCTTCCCGTCAACAAGCTTATAATTGTAAATCCCATTCTCGTCGGTTAAAGGCTTGTCCAGATAGTTATTCTGAGCATGGTGATATTTGTCGCCTGTACCCTCGTCAATAAGCGTCCAATCTGTAACGTCCGAAATGAAATCGAAGCTGTTAATTGCGGTGATATTGCCGGATATGTCGGTTTTTACATAAATTTTTGAAATATTTTCTTCCATTTTTAATCTCCTTTACAGATCTGCTGAAACCCCGATATAACTGTCCGCGTCTCTAAACTGTAGGGTTGCACCTTGTCCAAGTACGCCGACGTCGTCGGTTGTTACTGCCACAGGAAGAATTAATGCGTTTTGAGAACATCCTGCACTACTTGTGAAAGCGGTTGATGGTATGGCAGACGCTCCTTGGTGCTTATATGTGTTTATATACATTGTGCCGCGCAATATAATTGTGGGGCTGACAATGCGCATTGGCCGCAAAGGGCATATTATGACAGCATTTTTATCATTTGTGTTTCCGCTGATAAAACCGCTTCCGATATGCGCCATCATCCTGCCCAGCTGTTGATAATATCTTTGGCATTTCAGCAATTCTGTTGCGGGATCGGGCGGCGTAAACGGAGTTAGAGCGGCTCCCATTTCACACTTTGCCCATTCAATTTTTATTGATTCTCCGTTTGTCGATTTGGATTTTATTATTTGATAAACCACCCGCTTAACCTCGGTAGAATACCACATTCCTAAAGTGAATCCATTTTCTAATACGATATGCATAATATACGAAGAATCTGTGGGCGCGACTAATGGAACTGTGCCTGATACAGAACGCACAGTTTCGTCGTTTGCAATTTTAACACTCATAGTCAATCTTTTTCCGGCTAAGTCTTTAAAGCTGCGATCAATGTACTGATATAGCTGTAGCGCCGAATCGGCATTATTTCTTACAATTATTCCACCTTCTTCAACAATACATGTATTATTAGAACGCACTTTCCATCTGTCAACAGTATAAACATTTGTATTCCCGGCTGTATATTCGCTCTTTCCCCTTTGATTTATCTTGAAATCAGGGTTGTCCAAAAGATTCGGATTTGACGGAGCGTTTG
>CAJUFF010000215.1 GCA_910585505.1 uncultured Ruminiclostridium sp.
CATGTCCCTTATTATACTGCTTCTTTCTAAAAAAGTAAATGCTGTTGCCCTGAAAATTTAAAGAAACATAATTATGCGATCCATTATGTTATTAGGCAAGCATTACCGAAAACGTTTGATCGGCTGAGTGATAAAATCAGGTTTCAATAATCGTTTTGACCGCCTCGCATATTCTTCTCGCAATATAGGCGTTATTCATGGTATACAGGTGTATACCGTCGACTCCTCTTGTAACCAAATCCACTATCTGATCCACCGCGTAGGCGATTCCCGCGTCTCGAAGTGCTTCGGGATTATCTTCATAACGGTTCATTATCTTAAGAAATTTTTCCGGCAACGAAGCTCCGCATAGGCTAACCATTCTTTCTATCTGCTTTTTATTGACAACGGGCATTATTCCCGCCTCTATGGGCGCTTCAATTCCCGCGATCCGCGCTTTTTCCGCAAAATCAAAGAAAAGGCTGTTATCAAAAAACAATTGGGATACCAGATGGCTTGCGCCGGCGTCGGTTTTTTTCTTAAGGCAGCGAAGATCATCTATTTTATTGGGGGATTCGCTGTGTCCTTCGGGATAACAAGCGCCCAGGATATTTAAATTCGGATTGTTTTCTTTTATAAACGATATAAGGTCGCTCGCATAACAAAAACGGTTTTTTGGCTCAAAATCGGGAGAACTGTCGCCCCGGAGGGCAAGAACGTTTTCTATTCCGTTTTCTTCTATACGGGACAGGACTTCCCGTGCTTCCTCCTCGGAAAGGTAAAGACAAGTGAGATGAGCAACACTTTCTGTTTTCAGGTCGTGTTTTATTTTGGATGCAATTTCAATGGTGTAAGCGCTTGCCGAACCGCCCGCTCCGTATGTAACCGAAATAAAATCCGGCTTCAGTACCGCCAACTCATCTAAAGTGTCGTAAATTTTTTCAATTGGCATTGTACGCTTTGGCGGAAATACCTCAAAGGAAAATACTCTTTTCTTTTTAAAAATATCCGTGGTTTTCATTTTTTCTTCTGTCCTTTATATATTATTGATTTTTCCGAAAATAATAATACCATATTTTTTTAATTATGGCAAGTGTTTTTTATTTCTCTTTCGAGAAAATAAAACTGCAATCCGAATTTGGCAACAGATTACGTCCGTAAAAAATTCAATAGGGTATTGCAATTTATACTAAAATAGTATATAATGTTATTGCGGAATTTAAAAGAAAACGAAAAAGGAAGTGACTTGATGTTAGAACTTAAAGATATAACATGGTGCGCTCCAAGCGGGGAGCAGATATTGAACGGAGTTTCGTTCACGGTTCCGGATAACCGATTAGTGGCGGTGACCGGACCAAACGGAGGCGGAAAAACCACCATTGCCAAGCTGATAGCGGGAATCGAGAAGCCCAAGTCCGGGAAAATATATCTTGACGGCGAGGATATAACGGAGCTGAACGTTACGGAAAGAGCGGGAAAAGGCATAAGCTATGCGTTTCAGCAGCCCGTGAGGTTCAAGGGTCTTACCGTCAGAGATCTGATAAGGCTTTCGTCGGGAGAGGAACGCAGCGACGAAATACTGTGCGAGGTTTTGGGAAAAGTGGGACTTTGCGCACGTGAATATATTGACAGAGAGGTAAGCTCTTCGCTTTCCGGAGGGGAAATCAAGAGGATAGAGATAGCCTCGGTGCTAGAAAGACCGTCTAAGCTGGCTGTATTTGACGAACCTGAGGCGGGAATTGATTTGTGGAGTTTTACCAGTCTTATTTCGGTGTTTGAGGAATTGAGGCAAAAGAAAGACAAGACTCTGGTAATTATATCACATCAGGAGAGGATACTCTCGGTCGCGGACGAGATCGTAGTAATAAGCGGGGGAGAAGTAAAGCACAGCGGCGAGAAGGACGAGATACTGCCGCTGCTGCTTAATGACGGGGTAAGAAGCAAGGTTTGCCCGAAAATGTAAAAATATACCATATTAAAGGAGGACAGAGAAATGGAACTTATAACCGAAAAGCTTCTCAACGTGGTATCCGATTGGACGGGTACATTTGCCGGAGCTTACAATATAAGAGAAAACGGACAGTGCGCGGGACGCTCCGTTACGGAAAATATAGATATAATCACGAAAACCGACAAGCCCGGTATAGATATAAAAATAAAACCCAACACAAAAAAAGAAACCGTTTCCATACCCGCCTGCGTAACAAAAGGCGATATTGACGATCTTGTATACAACGATTTTTATGTGGGTGAAAATTCGGATATTGTAATAGTCGCGGGCTGCGGCGTTCATACCGACACTCACGAAACCGCCCGTCATAACGGCATACACAGGTTTTTTCTAAGCAAAAATTCTCATGTTGTCTACAAGGAAAAGCATATAGGAACAGGCGAGGGAGACGGAACCCGCTCCATCGACCCGGTAACCGAAGCTTTTCTGGAAGAAGGGGCGGTATTGGAAATAGAGTCGGTGCAGATAAAGGGCGTTGATTCCACCAACCGTAAGACAAAGGCGGTAGTGGGAAAAGACGCGAAGCTTATTATAAGAGAGTCTCTTATGACCGACGGAAATCAGGTTGCAAACACGGAGTTTGAGGTAGAGCTTAACGGTGAAAATTCCGGCACGGATCTGGTATCAAGATCTGTGGCAAAAGGCTGTTCTAAGCAGAATTACCGCTCCCGCATTATAGGAAACGCCGCGTGCACGGGACATTCGGAGTGCGACGCGATAATCGCCGATAAAGCTACGGTAAACGCCGCTCCGGAACTTACCGCCGCCAATCCCGACGCTCAGCTTATCCATGAGGCTGCTATCGGAAAGATAGCGGGAGAGCAGATATTAAAACTTATGACTCTCGGTCTTACCGAACAGGAGGCGGAAAATATAATTATCGAGGGGTTCCTTAAGTAAACCCGTTTATACTTTTCAAATGGAGCCAACTATAAAAAAGTCAATAGGAAAATGGAAAAAAGTTAAAAAAATT
>CAJUFF010000216.1 GCA_910585505.1 uncultured Ruminiclostridium sp.
TTCGCTTATTTTTTAGGGATAATGCATTTACACGGTTTATTTTTCATAACCTTATAATTAGATTATCTTTAAAAGCGGAGGTATCGTAAGTGATGCCGCCGCTTTTGTCATACGCTCCTTTTCTTTTCCGTTTCATTTGCCCTCTGTGCTTTCCACTCCTCAAATTCTTTTTGTCCTTCCAGGCTTTCAAAGAATTTTTGGATTTCTGGAAGTAAGCAACGGGCAAGGGCTTCTTTTTCATGTTGACGGATATTTGTGTCCGGTTGCTTTTTTGCCATATATTGCATTTCTATGTATTCAGTGTTCAAGGTACAGTGCCGCCATGCTGCGGCGTCGTGAAATGTTTTCTATCATCAATCACCTTCCCTTGTGTGCCGCTGCTGCCGTTTCAGTTCTGCCAGCATTTTTGGCGGAATACGGTCAACCAGCCGCTGAATGTCTTTCAGCTCACTTTCCAGCTTTGCCCGTTCCATCGTATCTTTCATCTTGCCTTTTTCGCTGGCTTTGGCTCTGGCTTCCAACTGTTCATTTTCTGCCAAAAGGTCGTTTATTGTGACCTTGTATTTTTTGAGCTGACCAGAGAAGTTTTCCATCTGCGGAAACCATTTTTTCATCAGGGAGAGGGCTTCCTCTTTCTTCTTTCCGGCGTTGAACGGGGTAATACCGTCCAGCGTGGCTTCAATGGCTCTTGCCTGTTTGGAAAGGTTGACCGCCTGCTTGAACAGCCGGGTGGGGATATGCTTCTTGATTGTCTTGCTGTCAATCTCCCCACCCTCCAAGTTGGGCTATTTCTCCACCATATATTCAGATTTAACAAGCAAACTGTTCCTAAGAAGCTTGTCAAACATATCCACGGGCACAGGCTTTGAATAAAAATATCCCTGTGCCAAATTACAGCCGCAGCCGCTCAGAAAATCCGCCTGCTCCTTTGTTTCAACTCCCTCGGCTATAAGTTCAAGGCCTATATCTCTTGACATTGCAATGGTATGCGAAATAATCTTTTGTCCACGGGAGGATTCCATTGAGCTGGACAGAAAGCTTCGGTCTATCTTAAGCACGTCAAAGGGCGTACTCTTAAGCGTGTTGAGAGAGGAGTATCCGGAGCCGAAATCGTCCATAAGAAGGCGAAAGCCGCTGTCCTTGGCAAGCTGTATCATCTCGTTTATATTTACGTTTTCAATGGATTCGGTTATTTCAAGCTCAAGAAGCTCTCTCGGTATGTTGTATTTTTTTATAATGGATTCAAGTTTATCCACGAATCCCGAATCGGTAAGATGAATTCTCGAAACATTTACCGAAATTGGAATTGCGGGAAGACCTTCGTTTAACCAGTGTCTGATCTGCCTGGCGGCACATTCCCAGATATATTGATCTATCTTTACCACAAATCCGTTTTTCTCAAACACGGGGATAAAGTCGTTTGGCGGAATTATCCCCTTTTCGGGATCGATCCACCTTACAAGAGCCTCCGCTCCTATGATAGCGGAATCGGGAATATTATACTTTGGCTGCAAATACATAACAAATTCGCCGTTTTTAAGCGCCGATCTCATTTTATCCTCGATATTGCGCTTGCTTTTCAGGGTATCTTTTATATTCTGATCATAAAATCCGATATTCTCAAGGGCATTGCCTTTTATGGACGCTCTTGCAATTCCCGCGCCGTCGCCCATTATGCGGGTGGAAATGTTCCTGTCCGTTACTAAATAAACGCCGAAAGCGAAATTATACTTAATTCCCTTGAATCCGCTTATGCTCGCTTCAAGACCGCGTATAAAACTGTATATATCCGACATTTCTTCATAGCAGGTAACTACCATGAACACGTCGGCGCTGAGTCTCGTAAAAAGCTGCCGCTCGCTGCAGTATACGTCTAAAACATCATTAAAATGATGCAGCAGCTCATTTCCTATTGCCTCACCGTATTTATCGTTAATGAATTTAAAGCCGATAACGTCAAACTGTATAACAGCGTATTTATTGTCAAGATCGGTTCTTATCCTCTTTGCCATAAGATCGGAAAAAATTGCGGGATTTTTGTCGTTGGAATAAAAATTCAAAATGTTGCGGCTTTTTATCTCACGGTCGTTCATTTTATGAATAGTACCGGTTATCAAAGGCATGGAAGAATATTGGACAAATTTAGGAAAAATTTTTATTTCATACCAGTCCAATCCGCCCTTTTCGGATTTTATCCTAAACTGTATTTTTATAAACGGATCCTTTTTGGTTATGGCGATTCCCTCCCGTAGCTTTTCGGCAAAAAGAAAAAAACGCTCCTTATCCTCCCCAGCAAGACGCGCGTCCTTTAATATCCCATCAATGGGGTTGTCTGTTTCGGACATTGTGAATTCGGGCATACGAGGGTTGTTTTCCAAATGCCAGCGGTTTGCCTCATAGTCAATATAAAAGTATATGTATATATCCTGGTCAAGCATAAGCTCCAACATTTTATCACGACAATCGCTCATGTCTTTTCTCCAATCCACATCTTCAAAATTCTTTTTCTTTTTATATAATATTATCACTTTTTTTCACAATTGTCAAGCGGTTTTGGTTATTATGTACTGTTTTTAATTTGTTAGAAAAGCAAAAAAATAAGAAACAAAGCGGCAGAGAAAATACAAAAAATTAGTCACTTGAGAAAGGTGATAAAATTGAAGTGATATAATTAAGGCAACACCGCGCAATGACCGCCTGACAGCTTTGCATGCGGCTTGCTTGCATTTTCAGGCATCTTGCGCAAATCCTCCTTGAAATAAGCCGGTATTCCTAAGTCTGATTTATACAAGCTGACGAAAAATCTGACGGCGCAATCCAATACTTGTCAGCGAAGAAGCTGCTCGATGGGTTAGTACTACGACAATCCGTTAAATGTATTTATATAAATTCGTAAATTCTCAAAGTAAATGCAACAGTAGCAAGGAAGCTGCATTAA
>CAJUFF010000217.1 GCA_910585505.1 uncultured Ruminiclostridium sp.
GATTGCGGCGGGAACGGCGACAGATGAGGACAGGAGCGTTTTGGCGGAGCTGGAAGCGCAGGCGGAGGAGATAAGGGCGCAGATGGCGGAGTTAGACGAGGGAAAGGAGGTGAGTTAACATATGGATTCCGGAATATCGAGAGAGGAACACGAGGAATTTCGCAAACGGATAGACGAGACCAACAAAAGACAGGACAAGCGTATTTCGGAGCTGGAGGACAGCGTTAAGGAGATAACCGCTCTCACTACCGCCATCGAGCGGTTGGCGGTAAGCATGGAGAATATGGCGAAGGAGCAGAGCCGACAGGGGAAAAGGCTTGAGGTTCTGGAAAGCAGGGACGGGGAAATGTGGCGGAAGGTTGTGGGGTACGCGGTTACTGCAATTCTGGGGATTGTTATAGGGTTTGCGTTTACTCAGTTGGGAATGTGACGGGGGTGGGTTTATGGCGTTTATTAGAAAGAAGGGAAAACGCAAAAAGCACTTTTCCGACTACATAGTTGCGGCGGCTATAACTGCGATAGGACTGTATACAGCGGCGGCGGTTACTTTGCAGTTTTGCGGGCTTATGGAGGTTTCGCCTACGCTTACTACCTGTTGGTTCGGGTTCTGGACTGTGGAAATTGTGGCACTGGCGGCTATTAAGGGAGGGAAGGTTAAGCATGGTGATAAGAAAAACAATGAAAATTCAAAGGAAAGCGAGGATATTTAAAGATGGATATTACGCCTGTTGTTAATGCGGTTATTGCGCTTGCTGCTGCGGTGGTTACGGCTTTTGTGATTCCTTGGGTTAAGTCTAAGACTACGGCGGCGCAGCGCGAGGAGATTAACGCTTGGGTGAAAATTGCGGTTACTGCCGCGGAACAGATTTATTCGGGAGTTGGCAAGGGAAAAGAGAAGAAAGCGTATGTGCTTAAATTTCTTGAGGAAAAGAATTTGAAGATTGACGAAGAAAGCGTTGATTTGATGATTGAGAGCGCGGTTAAGAATATGAATGAGGCGTTCGGAAAGGAAGGGTAAAGATGATTAAAACGGGAAAAGAACTTGCAGAGACGGTAAAGAAAATTGCCACAAGCTATAAGACGCTTTATGTAATGGGGTGCTTCGGCGCTCCGCTTAAGGAGGAATACAAAGAAAGGTACTGCAAGAACAATTCGTACAACAAACAGCCCGAGCGCACCGCTATGATTAAGGCGGCTTCCTCGGACACCTTCGGGTTTGACTGCGTGTGCCTTATAAAAGGTGTGCTTTGGGGGTGGAGAGGAGACGTTAACGACAAGTACGGCGGCGCAACATACGAAAGCAACGGTGTTCCCGACAGAGACTGCAATGTGATTTTTGATAAGTGTTCCGGCAAAACAACGGGTTTTTCAAAAATTGAAGTTGGCGAAGCTGTTTGGAGGCAGGGTCATATTGGAGTTTACATCGGGGACGGGTTAGCGGTAGAGTGTACGCCGGCTTGGAAAAATTGTGTGCAGATTACCGCCGTTGCCAATATTGGAAACAAAAGCGGATATAATTCTCGGCGGTGGACTAAGCACGGGAAACTACCCTATGTTACATATGAGACGGCGAGTGCTTCATCTTCCGCAAATAAGGCGACATATACAATCGGCAGAACAAACGCGCCTGTTAATGTTAGGGAAAAGGCGGGTATTACCGCGAAGGTTGTTACCAAGCTGGCGGCGAGGGTGCAAGTGAAGCTTACGGGGAAGACAGTGAACGAAAGTGGTATTACATGGGTGGAAGTGCTTTATAATGGGAAACTGTGTTGGTGTGATAAGCAGT
Source organism: uncultured Ruminiclostridium sp. (assembly GCA_910585505.1). Classification (GTDB taxonomy): domain Bacteria; phylum Bacillota; class Clostridia; order Oscillospirales; family Ruminococcaceae; genus Ruminiclostridium_E. Next base: position 1,787 of record CAJUFF010000217.1, read on the forward strand.
GGATAAATAGCTAAAAAACAAAATTTTTCAAAATAATATACCTTTAAAGTATAGTAATATGTCCAATTCGGACACAAAAAGCCCGTGAGGTTATTCCCACGGGCTTTTCCTTTTGTCATATTATCACAATACGGTTGACAACAAGTCGTTTCTATGGTAAAATTTTAAAAAAGGAGTAAAAAAATGAATGATTTTATTGAAAAGTTGTATAATAAAACGATTTCACGGGACAATGTATATGCAAAAGCGCTTGCACACCTATTATTTAGAGAAGTAATTGAGGACGCACACAGCAAATACAATATACCGCAAGAGGATATTAAGAAAATGTGCAAAGACGCGGTAAACCGCGCGGCGCTGTTCTTGGAAATTCAAAAAGACCCTGATTTATATAAGGCGTTCGCAATTGAAGCGTTTGATTCCGCAAAATGGGACGAACCACAAATGACAAAGGAGCTAAAAGAGCGTTTGGAATTCTATAAGGAAATAGCTGAAGATTTAAAGCTTAAAATCTAATCTTTATAATAAATCTATAATGCTTGAGCATTTTTACTAAAATACATTTGATATTTTATGCAAAAGGTAAAAATAAAACGAAGTCCGCGAGGTTATCCCCGTGGACTTCGTTCTTTATCGTGTTACCACAATGCCGAACACACCGTCTACAAATATATAATATGGTGTGTTCGGATTTGAAATAGTCTGGCAGGGGTGGTAGGAATCGAACCCACGTCAAAGGTTTTGGAGACCCCTATTCTACCATTGAACCACACCCCTATTATTGAAGGAAAACATCCTTCAATAATGGTGCGCCAACAGGGACTCGAACCCCGGACCGACCGGTTATGAGCCGGTTGCTCTAACCAACTGAGCTATTGGCGCACAAATGTCAGTGCATTTTAAAATTACACTGATTTCCTTATATTAAGGAATGGTGATCCACCCGGGAATCGAACCCGGGACACCCTGCTTAAAAGGCAGGTGCTCTGCCGCCTGAGCTAGTGGATCATTTTGCTTAAAATTACAACGCTGATATTATATCAAAAAATTTATGATATGTCAATACTTTTCTAAATATTTTTTCAAATTTTTCATTTTTAGTAAATTCTCAAAGTAAATGCAACAGTGCAACTTAGCGGTAGCACTTACT
>CAJUFF010000218.1 GCA_910585505.1 uncultured Ruminiclostridium sp.
TTTGACTGTAGACTTTGTTATATTTTGTCTACAGTCAAAACAGAGATTAGTATAATTGTCCTTTCCGCTTCCCTTTCGGACTCCGAAAGGGAAGTAGGTGAGTCCGAAAGACGAGGGCAACGCCCCCAAAGCTTGTGTGTTTTTTACACTGTTGTAATTTTGTTTAAACTTTTTTGGATTGCTATAATTCCCGATCAAAGCATAGACAAATTTTGCTGTCAATCGAGAATTAGTATTATACTATATGGAAGAATTCAAAATTGGGTATAATTTGTAAATAGTGCTTTGGGAGTATTACTTGAAAAACTTCTCGTCTTCCACGTTGAGATTTTTTACGCTGTCCCGCTCCAAAAGCTTTCCCGTAACCAATATTCTGCCGCAATGGTAACTGTTGTCACGTATTTTCTTAACCATTATCTCCACAGCCTCGGTTGTCATACGGTAGCTGTTTACATCCATAGTGGTAATACGGGGATTGCTTATGGTAGAATAAATATGGTTGTCATAGCCGACTATGGAAATGTCCTCTGGTACATGATACCCCATCACCTTAAGCTGATTTATAAGCTGATAAGCTATACGGTCACAGTTGCAAACAAAAGCGGTAGGCATTTCGTCCGGAAGGCGTATGGTCTTATAGCTTAATCCGTCCTCGTCACGATCGTTTATGATCCAGTCGTCCCTGAGAGGTAGTCCGTGCTCCAGAAGAGATTTATAATATCCCAAAAAACGATCCTGTATGCTCGATGTGGCGGTAATATTGCCAACAAAGCCGATACGTTTGTGTCCGTTTTCTATCAGATGATTGGTAATGGTATAAGAACCGAAAAAGTTGTCCGACAATACCGTTTCAACGTCCGATCGGCTGCTGTAAAAATCAAGAAAAACGACGGGAATATGTGATTCCAATATTTTTTCCACATACTCGTCCGAAAACTGCCCCAGAATAATGATGCCGTCCACCTTTCTGTCGGTGACAGAATTGGGCATTTGACCACTGCGCTCGTCCTTTTCGGCAATAACCTCCAAAATTCCGTAATAGCTCTGTTTCTGTAAAAGCTCGACTATATTACGATACACTACCCAGTAAAAAGCACTGGCGTCGCTTATAAAGCGTTTTGCCACCAAAACGCCTATATTATATGTGAGCGGCTCGCCGGTATTTTTGGCCAGATAGCTCACCCGATATCCCATTTCGTTTGCCTTCTGCTTAATGCGCTGTCTGAGTTCGTCGCTTACACCGTCCTTATCGCCGAGAGCCTTGGATACCGTGACGGTGCTGCACCCCAATTCGGCGGCTATATCGCTCATGGTTACGGTTTTCTTGATCATTTTTTACATTGCCCTTCCCTTTTTTATCTGACCTATACGGATATTTCCGCCATTTTCACGAAAAGTTATTTTACTTAATAAAAGGGTATTGCTATCGGATTATTCTTGCTTTCGTAAAAAATCCGTTAAGTATATTTTAAGTTAATTTAGGAAAAAAGTAAAGCAATAAAATTTACAAAATTTTTAATTCAATGTTGTAAATATTGCCAACCATAAAAATACAACCTTATGAATATGCTTATATAACCGCTGCCGGACTTCCCCCATCGAACCTCGGAATTGCACCGCATTTCCGTCAGCTTAAACAAGCTGCACTTTAATAAATTTTTATAAAATTCGACTGGAAAACTAAATATAAGTCAAATTAGCTAAAAAAAAAAACTTTTTTTAGATAAATCAACAGATTGCAATAAATGCTCGGATATGGTAAAATATTATAATATGTTGTTATTGTATGATTTGCGAATAGACACGCCGATTTCTCTGCCTGAAAGGATGATCATTTAAAATGGGCGTTACAATAAAAGATGTTGCGAAGGCCTCCAACGTTTCGGTGGCGACGGTATCGAGAGTTCTTAATAAACATTCAAATGTTTCCGACGAAACCGTGGAAAAAGTAACTAAGGTTATGGAGGAAATGGGATACAGTCCCAACTGTCTTGGAAGAGACCTGCGCAAAAGCGAAACAAAACGTATTTTAGCCATAATTGCCGCAACCGAGCAAAGCTTTTATTCCGACGTACTGCGCGGAATGGACGAAGCCGCCTTTGCCCAAGGATATGACGTTCTTATAGCCACCACCCATGACAATCCCGAACATGAAATGCATCTTTTAAAAATGCTGCTTTCCCACTCGGTGGACGGAGCAGTGCTTTTGGGAGCGAAACAGCAGGCCTCGACAATATCAAAGCTTGCGGAAAATCACAATATAGCACTTTGTCTTGAGCGTATGGAGGGCTGCAACGTACTGACCGTCACCATTGACAACGTAAAAGCGGGAAAAGACGCGGTAAATTATCTTATAAGCAAGGGACACAAAAGAATAGGCCTTATCTCAACCGAAACCAGAAGTCAAAGCTCGGTAGACCGTGAAAAAGGCTACCGACAGGCTCTTATGGAAAACAATATTCCATTTGACGAAAAACTCGTATACTTAGGCACCTATGAATCCGAATCCGGAACGGCCGGCTGCCGCTACCTGTTAGGTCTTGAGAAACCGCCCACCGCCATCTTCTCCATCTCGGACATGATAGCAATAGGCGCTATGAACTACGCCATTTCAAAGGGTGTCAAAATAGGCAGGGACTTAATTTTCTTCGGCTTTGATAATATAGCTTATTCACATATATTTGTCCCTCATCTTTCGACGGTGGAACAGCCATGTTTCCTTCAGGGTAAGCTCGTTATCGAAAAGCTGATAAATAATATGAAAAGTGAGATTCCGGACAAAAGCATATATATGCTGCCACACAGCCTTGTGCTGAGAGAATCCACGGGAGATTGATACTAGTCCCTTTTAAGAACCTGTCCACATAGGAATTGGCACGCGTCTTTTTGGCACATTTTACCGAT
>CAJUFF010000219.1 GCA_910585505.1 uncultured Ruminiclostridium sp.
GCTAACCATTTTGGGTCAAATATCCGTCATTTCCTCTATTTTCAAACAAGCCCTAATCTTTTAAAACTGTGGGATTGGTATAATACTAATTCTCAATCGACAACAAAATTTTTTATACTTTGATCGTGAATTAGTATAAAACGGTTATTTGTGTAATTTATCAGGAGAATTTATGGATATAAGAAACATTTTAAACAGATATTTTGATAAAACGCCTATTCCCGATGAATTGGATCCGCGGAACGTCTCCAAATTTGTAGTGCCCAATCTTGCCGAAAAAAAGGAGACTCAGACAGAGGAAAGCTATGAGTCCGACGCTTACAGCTCAACGGATAATTACACCGTAACGCAGACCTCTCAAACCACCCCGTCCGAAGAAACGCTTTCGGGTAAAAAAGAGGACTTTCCGCCAAATATTATCGGACCTTCGGCATTTATAAAAATAGTAAGATATCACAGGTTAACCGGTAAAGAGTTCTTAAGTCTTTTGGGCAATTCCAAAATAAGCAACAAAGCTTATCAAGAAATAGAAAACAATCCGAATCTTACGGTAAAACGGCTGATAGAACTTCTTGAGGAATCTCCGCTCACTTCCGCCGATTATGAAAAGCTTATTATTGCGGTGCAAAGAATGTCCCAGCTTAAAGCGGAGGCAAAGGCGAAAATAAAGTCGGAACCAAAACGCACAGAAATCCTATCGGAAAACTTAACTCATAACGCACCTTATGAAAATTCGGAAAAAACAGCGCACCCAAAATCGGAGCCGGAAACCATGGCGGTTATTTCTTCTCAACGGGCGCAAAAGGGTTATACTCCGGCCTCGACTCAATACTTATCGGACGATAATGACGATAATGACAAATATGAAGAGAACGCTGAAGCGGACGAAGAGGACGATGACAGGATTCCTTCAGCCAAATTCGGAATACAGATAAATTTCGGCGACTATAATGATGATGACGATGAGGAAGATGAGGAAGATGACGAAGAGGAAAGCGAACGACGCAAAAACTGTTCCAACAAAGGTAAGATTGTCGTTGCCGCAATCGGAGCGGTAATTCTGACCGGAATAAGCTTTGGCTTAAGGCACTGGCTCACCGGTTCGTGGCTTCCTACGGAGAACATTGTCAAAGAAGAGACTAAGCTTGACGAAGCCGAAATTTACGCATTGATCAGTCCTTTGCCGTCTCCTCAGCCCGCCTTTACGGCCGACGATACTTATGCCGCTGGAGGAATAAGAGAAGAAAGCATAATCAAAGATCCTGTCTGCGGCAGCAAACGGCTGCTGTATACGGAGAACAACAAACTGTATATTTACGAACAGATAGGAGGACAGGTTGTTCGTTTGGAAGCGAGGGACTATAATGAAAACACGCTGTTAGGCATAATCGAAACGGGAAATAAACTGGCAGCGGTTAGCAGCGGAGTTTCCGAGCCTTATTCCTACACCTGTACCGTAACCTCGGAAGACGAAGAAGAAACTGTTATAACGGGTACCGTCCGCAGGAAGGAAACCTATCTTGAAATAACCGACGCGTCCTCTCCCGAAAAAATTGCGGAGGAAAACAAGCTCACTCTTTCGGGAACGCTTATAGCAGCTTATATGCATGGCGAACGCCTTATTGTAGTAACGTATGAAGAAATGGAACAGGACAGTGTCGGAGAGGACAAAGCGACCTTTATGCCATATATTTCAAGGGTGGGTGAAAAAACCTTCTGCTCTCCGGAAAAGGTGTTTATTTCCTCTCCGTCCCACAGAAGCTTTGTAACGATTTTTTCCATTGATATCGAGGATATAGGCGCGTATGACATGGCTGCTTCGGCCGGAGGAACCAAACAGCTTCTATACAAAAACGATGACCTGCTGTTAATTGGACAGGGGAGCACGCTTATCCGATACGAGCTTTCGGAAGGAGTTACACAAAAAGATTTTTGCGAAATTTCGGGAAATATAAGCGATTTTTCCGCTATAAGCGTTAATGACGGCGAAATAAGGGTAACCACCTTCGAGGAAGACGCGGCCACGCTTACGGTACTGGACGGTGAATTCAACCTTTTAGGTCAAATAAAGAATATAGGCATGGGAGAAAATCTGGCGGGAACCTGCTTTTACGGAAAAGAAACCTATATAGTTACCGAAAACGGCGCCTGTTACGGCATAGACGGCGAAAACGGCGTTATGTCCAAAAGCAGCGCCAAAATCACCAATGAAGCGATTTATAAATTTAACGACAGCATAGGCGTAAAAGTATCCGCTGCCGACGACGGAAGCAAAAGAACGGGGATTATAGTTTCGACGGTAAAGCTCGACGGAAATCTTACACCGCTTTATTCACTTGAAATCAGTTCAAAAACAACGGCGGTAAACGCTCTCGACGAATATCTTTCAAGCCCTGCCGAACAAAATATCAATGTAATAGGAAGCAACGCGGAAAACGGCGCTCTGGTAATACCCGTGGAGTATTTTGACGGAGTATCCGAGGTGGAGCTGTTTGTTATCTGCACCGTAAACGACGACGGAACTCTCTCCGTAAACGGAAAAATCATAGAATACGACAGACGATCGGATCACATTTTCGCTCAGGTAGACGGCGACACGATCATAGCGGTAACAAAGGGAAAAATAATTACTGCCGGAGCGCAGGACGGAAATGTAATGGGATATTTTATTACAGGAAAATGATTTTCTTTTAAAGCGCAGTTTAAACAAGCTGCCGGAATTGCTACGCAATTCCGAGGTTTTGTGAGGAAAATCTCCCACCGGATCAAGAGATGCCCCCCGCCCTAAGGGCGGGGGGCATCGGGCAGCGGTTATAGTTAATTTAAGAGGCTGTAATACTATGGGCTATCTGAAAAGTCGCAATTTGCACAATTTCTACTAACTGCGG
>CAJUFF010000220.1 GCA_910585505.1 uncultured Ruminiclostridium sp.
ACGACGCTCTTCCGATCTGGGGGCTGCCGCCGGGATAGGACTGGTTATGTATCCTCAGCTTCAGGAGGAACAGCAGGGTGTACTCAAAGACGATGAAAATCAATTGCCCGAATCGGTAAGCGACGATCCGCTGCTTCTGAAGTTTTCTCATAAAGAAACTTTTTACGATGAAACAATAGAGGTTGAGATAAGCTGTAAAAGCGATGGAACGGAGATATATTATTCTCTTGACGGCTCTACCCCGGACAAAGGCTCCCAAAAATATACCAAGCCGATAGTGGTAAAGGCGGGTAATACGGTAAACGCTACTACGATAAAGGCTGTGGCAGTAAAAGGCGAAGTAACCTCCGAAATGCAGACTAAAAGTTATATAACCGGTAAAAACGTTTTTGAGCGCTTTGACGATTCCACATATGTTTTTGTGCTTTCCACCGATCCATACAACTTATATGATTATAACTACGGCGTTTGCGTGGAAGGCTATGTAAGGGATCAGTGGCTTGAAAACGAGTATATTGGTGGGGAAATCCCCTATGACGCCCCCGCCAACTGGTTTATAAGCGGGCGAGAAAGCGAACGTGATATGTACGTGGAGGTATACGACAGCAAAGGAAAGCAGCTTTTGGAACAGGCGGCCGGAGGCAGAGTCGTGGGCGGCGTTTCGAGAGCGGTGGATCAGAAGTCGTGGAGGCTTATTGCCCGAAACGAGTACAGTGAGGGCAACGGAATGTTTAAGTATCCGTTTTTCGGAGTAACCACTGACGCTTATGGACAGCTTATAGACAGATATGACCGTATTACACTGAGAAATAATGCCAATGACCGCGAATTTGCCAGCATACGCGACGAGGTGGGGAATCAGCTTGCAAAAAACGCGGGTTTTCCCGATACACATGATACCATACCTGCGGCGGTATTCCTGAACGGAAAATACTATGGATTTGCATGGCTTCATGAGGCGTATTGCGAGGGTTATCTTGAATCCACCTACGGAGGAAATAAAGACAACTTCCGTATAGTGGGTCACTGTGAGGCGGAGCTTGACGAAAATGACGAGGACAGCGATTTTTACGACCTGAAAAGCACCGAGGATTACAATTATGTATGTGATTTGGCGAGAAGCGGTTTAACCGACGACGCGAAATTTGAAGAATTCTGTTCTCTTGTGGATATTGACAATCTTATGCTTTATTACTCCATACAGATTTATATCAACAACGAGGACTGGCCCGGAAATAACTTTAAGGCATGGCGTTACTACCCCTCCGAGAACGAGGAGGTTACAAGTCCTTATCTTGACGGAAAATGGCGTTTTCTGCTTTTTGACGTGGAATTTGGTATGGGACTTTACGGAAACGGATACAGAGAGCCTACTTTGTCTTATCTGCTGAACGGAAAGCATATGGGCGGAGCGTCTGTTTTTCTTACCGCTCTCCTTGAACGGGAGGATATGAAGGTTAAGCTTGCCAATACATTATGTGATTTGATGTATGGTGTGATGTCCTATGAAAACGCGCTTAAGGTGGTGGAGGAAAAAATAGCTTTATGTGACACCGAGTGTATGTACGCTCTTGATAACGGTTACACATCAACATGGGCAAGAAGGGAAACCTTTGCTGACAGCAGGCAGCAGATACGCGACTTTTTCATGAACCGTGCGGATATAGTTATAAGGGATATTACAAGAGTTATGGGTTTTGAAAATGATATGACAAATATCGCGCTCATAAACGGAGAGGGCGGTACCGCTTTTTTAAATTCGGTAGGAATAATCGGGGGGGAAAAGTCGGCGAGGAATTATTTTTCTGATTGTTACGTGCCTTTAAGGGCAGCGCCGTATACCGGATATTGTTTTTCTTACTGGGATATTAACGGAGAGCGTATTGAAGAGCCGGCAACGGTAATAACTTCCGATATGGCACAGGACGGTAACATTACGGTAAAAGCCGTTTACGAAAAAATACCGGTTCCCGGTGAACCGATTTATATAAGCAGGCTTTATACATCCGGAGATTCGGACAGCATAACACTTTACAATCCTAATTCGCAGGACGTGAAACTGGATGGGTTCTGCCTTTCCGATACGAAAAAAAAGCTTGATCGCTGGGAAATGCCTTCTGTTTTTATAAAAGCGGAAAGCGAACTTACAATAGTGTGTAAAAACAACAACGATACTTCGGCGCTTCAGAAGCTGGTTACCAACTTTAATCTGAAAACGGGCGAAACGGTTTATTTATCCAATGCCGACGGTATGATTATTTCAAAAGTCGCGGTTGTGGATATGGACGAGAATTTGCAGCTTGTGAGGAGCGCCGACGGCAGATATAAAACGGAAAAAATAACGTAAACCGTCGTTCTGTTTGTGCAAAAATTCTCTATTTATTTTATTTGCAGAAAAAATAATGTATAATTTGACAAATTAAAAAACAAAAAAAGCATAAACGGATAGCATTGATAACATGATAGAGTATTGTGAATGTGTCGCAATAATGTTATAATTACAATCGAACTTATGGGAAAGTGAAAAGATTTATATGAGGTGACCAACAAATGAAAATAGGCACCATCGGCTGCCATTATCGCCGTGACGCAGGCTGTTATTTTGAAAATCCAAAAGGATTGGGCTGCGGATTCATGGCGCTTACAAAATCGCCTGCCGTGTTTGTTCTCAACAATAAAAAAATTTCTGTTCCCGAAAGCTCTTTAGATCGGAAGAGCACAGTCTGAACTCCAGTCA
>CAJUFF010000221.1 GCA_910585505.1 uncultured Ruminiclostridium sp.
TTATGGAGTGGCTCCTTTGGGCTGTTACCGAGGCCGAAAAAGAGCTTGGAGGAGGCACGGGGCAAATTAAGCTAAGACAGGTTTACAACCTGTTTATAGACAAATTTAAGTTTGTATCTACGCTTATACCCTTTGGCACATTTTCAAAATGGGTGGATGAAGCGCTGGATAAAATGAAAGTTTTATTGGAGACAAATACTGCGGTACAAGAGCTTGTGTACACAAAAGAGGATGATAAAAAGGAGGGATGACATGAGATTTACAAACAGTTCACTTGTTTGTTATAAAAAACTCAGTCCAAATCATTCTGGACTGAGAAAACACGTAATTGATACTATTACAATACACTGTATGGCCGGAAATATGTACATAGAATCCTGCGGTGAAATGTTTGCCGATCCTAAAAAGCAGGTTTCCTCAAATTACGGTATAGGATCGGATGGAAGAATCGCTTTGTACGTTGAAGAGAAAAACCGCTCCTGGTGCAGTTCAAATGCTGCCAATGACAATCGCGCAGTCACTATTGAAGTCGCCAATGACGGGGGTGAAAATACAGGCTGGCATATTTCCGATAAAGCTTACAAGGCCTTGGTTGAGCTTTGTGCGGATATTTGCAAAAGAAACGGAATCAAGGAATTAAAATGGAAAGGTAACAAATCGCTGATAGGACAGGTTGACAAGCAAAATATGACCGTACACAGATGGTTCGCCAACAAATCCTGCCCCGGAGATTATCTGTACAAGCTTCACGGTCAGATTGCCAAAGAAGTGAATATCAAACTTGGAACTAATGATAAAACATCTTCCGACGCAAACATCTCTTCAACGATTAAAGCTTGCAATAATATTTATTTGTCTAACGGTATTGCCGCGATACGTCCCGCCGCTTCCCTTTCAACGGTTGTATCTTCACGGTGCTTAAGGAACAATTACTACATTGCTTCTCAGATTATCAAGCCGTCCGGAAGCGTACAGACTTGGTTTAGGCATGCTGACAACGGTATGTATTCGGCTGTTGATGATACTGACGGGAGTAAGCTGTTTACTTTGTATGGAACTTATAAAATCGCAATTGCCAACGCTTTATGCAATGTAAGAAAGAAAGCGGGTCTTGATGAAGATGTTATTGACAGGTTTAACAAAGGGGATACCGTTTATTTGACCGGTAAGAATTTAAAAAATAGGGGGATTAATTGGGCGGAGGTTGTATATAAGGGGAGGCTTTGCTGGTGTGACAAGCAATGGATAAATTAAATAAACCAAATTGTCTTGACAAGATTTTAGGTGTTTTTAAATCAAATAGTAAAAAATGGGACTACTTTTTTTGGAGAAGTAGTCCCATTTTTTACTATTTGATTTTTGAAATTTTTGCCAAACTCGCCTTTTGCTCTTCTAACAATTCGACCATTTTTTCATAAGACGGATTATGACTTATAACGGTAAATTTTCGATTGTGAATATCTTCTATTGATTTGCTGCATTTTTCAACGCCCGCGAAAGACAAAAGCTCACTCCATGTTTTTAAACCACAATGGAAAATAATGGTTGTCCATGATGGTGTCCCTTTGTCGCGCAGAGCATCGTATTGTCTTGCGGAGGTCGGGCTGTGTTTTTGATATTGCTTAACAAATATTTTCTTGTAATCGTCGGGAAGCATAAGATTATACTTATTGGTGGGCTTTTTATTTTGTTTTCTTGGATAATATAAATTCATAAAGGCAGACGGGCTCATATCAAATAATTTTTTTATGGTCGTTCCTTTTGGCATATCCGGTTCTGACAAATCAGTAACCGAGGGATTTCTACCGTGTTCTGCTTTCCAATTATCCAGTGCCTGTATCACATTATCTTTTGTCCATTTTATGTATTTACATGATTCTGCCATTTGTAGTAGAATGTTTACAGCATCGTTTCTTTTTTTTGAAGGCGGTTGTTGTTGCAGTGTAAAAATGGCATAATGGAGAGCTTCTTGGCGTGTCATACATATGTTCCTTTCTTTTTTCGACTACAATACGCGGTGCCGATGATTATCGGTGAAATACGAAGATTTTTACGCGACAACAGTTCCATCAGAATCTCCCGCTCAATGCGAGATCTTGCATATAAGGCAATGCAGGCAAAGGAGAAGCTCACCAACGAGGGCTCTTCGGAGCCTACAATCGAAGAGATTGCCAATGAGATAAACGCGAAACGTCAGGACGTGGTTATTGCCCTTGAGGCCATAAGCGATCCGGTTTCTCTATACGATCCCGTTTTTTCCGAATCAGGCGATACTGTCTACGTAATGGATCAGGTGGGAGACAAAAACAACGATATAAACTGGCTTAACGAAATCGCTCTTAAAGACGCCATTATTAACTTGGGTCAGAGGGAAAAGAAAATACTTAACCTGAGATTTTTTCAGGGAAAAACTCAGGTTGAGGTGGCAAACGAAATAGGCATAAGTCAGGCACAGGTTTCAAGACTCGAAAAAGGAGCGTTAAATAAAATAAAAGGGCAAATATAGGTTGCCTATGGACATTTATAGAAAAATATGTTAAAATAACAGAAGCGATTGTACTTCTGTTATTTTTTTGAAAAAAGCTCGGCACATAGACTTCTCTTTTTCATTTTACCTGTGAAAACAGGTTCTAAAAATTCAGCGTATAACAAACGTTATTCCAAAAAAAAGAAAGGATAACAAAAATGAATATTGCAGTAATCGGCTTGGGACTTATAGGCGGGAG
>CAJUFF010000222.1 GCA_910585505.1 uncultured Ruminiclostridium sp.
ATTAGGCGGTTCCGTTGAAAAATTAACGGAAATACTTGACGGCAGCAACTATATATCCAATCATAACGCCGTAAATATGGCGGAGCTTGCGGAAGGTATGTCTATCGTAGGTTCTCAGGCTGCTTCATTTGGCGTTGGGGTAAACGAAACCACGGCGGCGCTTGGAACAATGATTGCCACCACACAGCAGAGCGGTTCAGAAATGGCAAGAGCTTTCAAGGGAATTTTGCTTAATATACGTCAGGTCACCGATGAGGAAGAAGGAATTGACGCCGAGGGTCTTAATAAATATGAAGAAGCTTGTAAGGCGTTAAACGTATCGTTAAAGGAAACTAAAAACGGCATCACTTCCCTTCGCAATCCGATGGAAGTACTTAAAGAGCTGTCTGTTGAATATTCAAAGCTGGATTCCAATGATGTCAGAAGAACCGATCTTTTAAATTCCGTTGGAGGAAAGCTCAGGTCAAACGCCTTAAACAACCTGCTTATGAACTACGATATGTACTCTCAAATGCTTGAACAGTATGCACAGGGTACGGGTTCTATGGCGGCGGAAGCGGAGAAAACCGCCAATTCATGGGAAGGTTCATTGAACCGTTTGTCCAATACATGGACTGATACCGTGGGAAACGTCGCCGATTCAGACGCTATAATTACCGCCATCAACGGATTAAACGGTATTCTTTCCGCTGTTAATAATATTACGGAAGCTTTAGGCTCTTGGGGCACTATCGGTGCCGGAATCGGAATTGCCGCAAGTTTTAAAAACGTCGGTAGGGATAAAATGTATTCCCTCAATTGTCAATTGTTTTAATTTGCCGACAGCAGTATGTGTTCTTTGGGATACTAAAGTTTTCATATTGCCGTCTATGAAATACATAGATGTAAATGCCCGATATGGTCTGAACAGACTTATACACATAATTGTATAACTGGGAAGCAAGTAAAATCTATGCTACTCTCCTGTTATGGCGACATAACAAGGTTCGTAAAAATGTATAGACTCTTGTGGTCAGCACGGAAGGTTCTCTTTTAGAGAATAACCGCCACGGTAATGAAATGGGCATAATATAATAGTGAAATATATTATATTAAATAGACATTCGGTACTAAATCAAGCACGATGATTGAATTATGAGTAGGAATCTATCTTCTGCTTTCGTGTATGTGGAACTCTCGTTGTCGGAGTTGATAGAGAGACAATGTTGTAGTTAAATGTTATAGTTGTGAATATAAAAACGGGTAAATAAAAAGAGCCTTTTTAAATGTTGGCTCTTTTAATTATTCTTATGTAGAAATACCTTAGAAATCTGACCCGCAATGGTCACAATGCCACTGCTTCCCTATCTTCTTTGACCCTAACCCAAATATACTGGCAGATATAGACCGACTAACTATTCCGATTTTGCTGACGTTTGTTGCTTTACAATAAGGACAAGTTACACCGTAAGAGTTGCCTTTATCGGTGCCTTGGCTTTTAGCTCTTATACTCTCTAAATCAGTAATTTTTTTTTCTATTTCTTGATTAACTTTTTGATATATATTTATCATTATTTCGTCTCTATGATCGTAATAATATTGATCGAAATTTGGTGATGTAAGTACAAGGTCTGTTCTTATTTTTTGTTTCATTTCTTCAGATAATTCACAAAATTCTTTTTCTTCTTCAGTCACAAAATATTTTTCTGGAACAATTTTTAGTTTATTTCCGCAAACTTGACAAGTATCAAAAGTGGCTAAGCAATCATAAGTATTTCCACATTTGTCACAATAAAATCCATGTTCTTCCTCTTCCATTTCATTCATACTATTTTATCTACTTTATAAAATGTCACTAAAAAATTTGAACTACTCCACAATGTTTGAATTTTACAGATCACCATAAGTCTGTAGGTTAGTATGATTTTTAAAACAATACCAAGTGATATAAATAAATCAGGTAAGGCGTTTGAATTTTTAGGTAAGAAGGTTTCCGATTTAAAAGCGGCGTTTGATAATGCAGGTGGTGGAATTAAAGGTTTTAGGTCTGCTTTAACTGAACTAACTAAAAAGGACTTCAAACTTAACACAGCGGGTGAGATTATCACTAAGGACAATATTGATTCTTTTATTCCAATATTATCAGATAAACGTGCAGACAAATTAGCAAAAAGCATTATTAAGATAAATAAAAACAAAAGCTCATGGAATGATTTCAACAATAAGCTTACAAGTGATGAAAAAGAGTATATCCCTAATCTTATCAAAAACACCGAAGACCTTTCCAAAGTTACAGGTGAAGACCTTGTAAAAGCCAATAAAGAAGCCAGACAATCTATCCTTGATCACAATGAAGCCTTGCAACAAACAACTCTATCATCAAGAGTAGCTTCTGCCGGTATGGGTATACTCAAAACCGCCCTAAACTCCATAGCATTTATGGCAATCACTCAAGCTGTTATAACACTTGCCAACACTATTATAACAAAGTTTGATGACATTGTCAATGCTTACCAAAACGGAATTGATAAACTAAAAGATTTATCAGGTGAGATTAAAGGTCTTGAATCTGAACAGTCAAGTTTAAATTCAGAACTTAAAGAGTCGCAAGAAAGACTCTATGAATTACAGCAAATCAAAATGCCCAATCTTTTTGAACAGGCTGAAATTGAAAACATCAAAGAGTATAATAAACAGCTTGAAATGCAAATAAGATTGTTAGAGCTTG
>CAJUFF010000223.1 GCA_910585505.1 uncultured Ruminiclostridium sp.
AAAGGATATGTGTAATTAAATCTTTTTGCTGGGGATTGATTTAATTATACCAGGTCGGTAAAATGGCGATAAACGGTCTTGGGATAAAATACGACCCATATCAATACTTTAAAAAAGCACAGGCGGAGAAAACCGAAAAAAACGACGGCGAGAAACCGGACAGTGTGCCCCAAAAAGAAACGGGGGAGCTTTCAAAAACGGAAAACAAAGCGGGAGAGCTGAAATTTAACAATAAAGACGAGCTTATGTCTTATCTTAAGCAAAATTATAAAATCGTGGCAAAAGGTATGACGCAGATTTCGGGCAGCTATCTGAATCGATGCCTTAAAGACGAAGAGGAGCTTCAAAGGCTGTTTGATAACCTCGAAGAAGCGGACAGAATGGCGGAGGATAACGAGGAAAACCTTGAGGGGTATCAGGGTATGGAGGTAAAGATCGACGAAAACGGCGATATGACCACCGAGACCCATGGCGGAAGCGTGGCGGTCAACGAGGGCAAGCGCTTAAGGCAGATAGCCGCCGCAAAAAATCCCGCCCAGATTCAGATGGTACTGAGCTTTCTGAACACGGATATGTCCGACGTTAAAAGAGGTCGCGAAATGAATATGTGCGATGATGACGAAATAGACAAGGTTGAAGCACTGATTCAGCAGGCGCAGCAAAAAGCCGCCGAGATACAGTCGGAAAACGGCGGCAGCGAAGACAAAAAAGAAGAAAACGAAAACGATATGTCTTTTTATACCACCTTGCTGATGTGAAAAACCGTTTTTAATAGGGAGGAAGAGTATGATAGCAAAAACGACCGGAAATCTTATCGGCGCTAATGTTGCAATGGACGAAATACGCACGCCTATGAAGGTTTTTAAGGAAGCCCGCGCCAGAGGCGACACAGCCACCATGAAAAGAGCCATGGGTTATGTGGAAGCCTTTAACGAGGACGCTTGGGAATATAAGACTAAGGCGGACGAGGCTCTTAAACAGGAAGCCGTTGAAGCCAAGGAAAAGGAGCGTCTCGAACGGGAAGAGCTGGCGGAACGCATCAAGGAAAACCGCACCGAGACCGAAGAGAAACTGGAGGAAGCAAGCAAATCACCCGTTTCCGAGCCTTCCGCCGATACAAGCGAAGAAAACGACGGGGACGTCAATACCGATTCGGGAATAGAGTTAAGCACCGAACATACCGACGGCGAACAAGCCGAAAGCGCTTCCGATATTCCCGTGACTTATACGAAAACGGGAAAGACGGTTCCCTCAAATCCCGAAATAAAATTTTCGGTATCCGTATAAGGAATTGTTTGAAAATAAAGGAAAAGACGGATATATGACCCCAAATGATTAGCTTCAAGGGAAAAACCTTGTCAAACCGTCGTTTGACAAGGTTTTTTGACGCGGAAGAGACCGTTTGGGGAGCAAAAGAGAGACCCTGACAAATTTTGTGTAAAACTGAATCAGCCAATACTAAAGTCAAGGAAAAACTGAAAGGAAGTGTTTTAATTATGGAAAAACATCAAAGGAACTGCTGAAGGAATTTGTGAACAGCCGGCAATTTACGAGTACAACTGACATTATGAACAGCATGAAAGAGCTGTTCAGCGATGTATTGCAAACAGTAATGGAAGCAGAGTTTAAAAAACTCGGCTAATTAAAACACTTCCTTTCAGTTTTTCCTTGACTTTAGTATTGGCTGATTCAGTTTTACACAAAATTTGTTAGGGTCTCTACTGTTGTAATATCAACAGTCTACCCACTGCTTGTCGCAATAGCAGGTTTTCCCATTATACAAGATTTCCGCCCAAGTATACCCGCCGTTCTTCATGCTTTTACCAGTTATCTTAACCTCCGTCCCCTTGGGCAACTTGGTAACAACAGCCCCCGTTATACTCGCCGCTGTTCTCACATTGACAGGCGCGTTTGTCCTGCCGATTGTATACGTTGTCTTGTTTGCACTTGATGAATCCTTCACTCCATTATAAGTAACATAAGGCAGCTTCCCATGTCTCGTCCATCTTCTGGAATTATATCCCGCTTTTGCCCCGATATTAGCAACCGCCGTAATCTGTACACAATTTTTCCAAGAAGGCGTACACTCCACCGCCAGCCCATCCCCGATATAAATCCCTATATGTCCCTGCATTCCCACAGCTTCGCCAACCTCAATTTTTGAGAAGTCTGTTGAAATATCCGAACACCTGTCCATCATGATGTTGCAATCAATATCGGGCACACCGCTGTTTTTCTCCTCGTATTCAGCGCCTCCGTAAACTGCGTTTTTGTTCCCGTTCCACCCCCAAAGCACACCCTTGATAAGGCAAACACAGTCAAACCCGAAGGTATCCTCGCTTGCCGCCTTAATCATTGCGGTACGCGAATGCTGTTTGTTGTACGCATTGTTTTTACAATACCTTTCCTTATACTCCGCCTTAAGCGGAGCGCCGAAGCACCCCATTACATAAAGCGTTTTATAGCTTGTGGCAATTTTCTTTACCGCCGCGGCAAGCTCTTTTCCCGTTTCAATCATTTTGCACTTACTTCCTTTCCAAAAGTATCGTTCATCTCCTTAACCGCACTCTCAATCATCAAATCAACGCTCTCCTCATCAATTTTCAAATTCTTCTCCGCAAGAAAATCCAGCACATACTTTTTCTTTTCCTTGCCCTTTCCCGCTCCCGAATAAATCTGCTCGGCAGCAGTAACC
>CAJUFF010000224.1 GCA_910585505.1 uncultured Ruminiclostridium sp.
TAACCATTTTGACTATGATTTTATCCTGTGTCAAAATGGTTATTAGTATAATTCCTATATAGGCTTGTGGAAAGCTGTATGACGATTTCCGTCTATAAAATTATATAAAATTTTTACAACATCTTTATTTGATATAAAATATCAAATAAAGATATATTATAATTGTGCTTGTTATATGGAATAAAAAAAGGCTGCCAAATTAAGACAGCCTTTTTTATTTACCTTATTATCACTATTCCAAACATACCGTTTACAAATATGAAATACGGTACGTTCGGATTTGAGATATTTTGGCGGAGAACAAGGGATTCGAACCCTCGCGCCGGTTTCCCGACCTACTCCCTTAGCAGGGGAGCCCCTTCACCACTTGGGTAATTCTCCATAATGATGAAAAAATATATTTAAAATTAATTATCCGGCATCAAGCCGCTGGCGGAGAAGGTGGGATTCGAACCCACGGTCCCTTTCGGGATCACCGGTTTTCAAGACCGGCTCTTTAAACCACTCAGACACCTCTCCTAATGGAACCATTCAAGTGTATTTTATTATAGCATTTTTTTATAAATTTGTCAAGTGTTTTTTATGGTATAAAATTGTACAAAATTAACAAATTTTTGTAAATAAAAAAGGTTGCGCAAATATCGTCCCTTAATAATTAAAGCGCAGCTTAAAACTTGTTCTAAACAAGATGACGGAATTATGAAGCAATTCCTCGGTTCATTGTGAGACTTTTTCCCCTAATTGAGAGATGATTAGACTTTGCCTGCAAAGCCTAACACACCCTTGCCGCCTAAGAAGGGGGAAAATTCGGCAGAGGTTATGTTTTTTATTCATCGGCGATTTCTCGGAAATCAACATCATATCTAACGCCGTTCTTAAGCAGCACCCCGCTTTCAAGTTTTATTTTTAAAATACAGGTGTTTTCGTCACTTTCGTCGATATGTCCGTTATAATACCACTCGGAAAACACTCTCCTGAGGTTTTCCGCAAGCTCTCTGTTTTCATTAGCGCAAATATATCCTAAGCTCTCCCCGACGCCCTGAGCGGTAAACCATTCGCCGCAAATGCCGATAATCGGGTTTTCCCTTATATGCCTCATTTTGTTGGAAAGCTCATAAGTTATCACATAAAAACATCCATCCTCATAATATGAGTTAACGGCGCGTACATAAGGCTTTCCGTCGCTTACGGTGGCAAGAGCAATCAGCGAATCTTTGCCAAAACGCTCCTTCATTATATTTTCCGAGGTTTGGGAAATATTTTTTTGCATTTTCGTATGTCCTTTCGGTAGAGTTTCTGTGTGCTTCGGCATATATTGGTATATGGGAAAAAGAGGAATTTTTATTTCGTCAATACGCGACGATCTTCATATCAACCTTTCCGTCCGCACTGATTTCCAGTATGCCGAACGACGGCGCATTTCTTCCTCTCGGCGTGCCTAAGCTTCCCGGATTCATAACATATATACCGTCGATCTTCTCAGTTTTGTACATATGTGTGTGTCCGTATAAAAGAATATTGCATTCGGAGGATTTAGCTTCCGCAACAATTTCGTCCAACCCCGAATTAACATTCTGTTCATGCCCGTGAGCGCAGAAAATGCGGCATTTTCCCACCTTTAGAAGCTGCTTCGACGAAGCGGTGCAAAAATCGCACTCCCCTTTGACAAAAACAAACTCTTTATCCGGATGAGCCTTGGCCACATCGGCAAATTCGTTAACGCCGTCTCCGAGATGTATATAATAATCCGCCGGATTCGCTTCAACAACTTCGTTATATTTTTCATAACACTTGTGTGTATCCGCTATTACGACAATTTTCATATATAATCTGCCTTTCTTTTTTATCCGTAACGTGTTTTATATTTGTAAAAATGACATTTTTTCTTATTATAACAGACAACCGTATGCTTGTCAATTGTTAAAAGCAATAAACAATTTCAGAATAAATCTTAAAATTCTAACATACATTAGAAGAGAATTGAAAGGAGCCGTTTATGAACAGCAGCATGGAAAAAATGATAGAACTGGCAAGCCGTAAACTCGGAATATCCGCCGAAAAGCTTAAAAGCTCTCTTGAATCTGGCAATGTTGACGATATGCTTGTCAACATGAGAAAGGAAGACGCAGACAAGCTGAAAAGCGTAATGAACAATCAGGCGGTAAAGGATAAGCTGTTAAATTCTCCCGAAGCGGCAAAAATTATGAAAAATATGAAAGACCGGCAATAAAGGAGGGTGAAAAAAGATGTCAAACGAGGATCTGTTGGCAAAGCTGTTTGAGCAGCTGCTTGACGCCAATGACGCCAAAACCGAAAAGGAGGCAGACGGGTCCTCGGAAAAAAGCCGGGAGCAGCAGGATGACATTTTCGGCGGCATTGATCTTGAAGCGATAATGAGGTTAGGCGAAATAATGTCGAGAATGAACAGCACCGACGATAAAAACGCCGGGCTTCTTTTGGCGCTGAAGCCGCACCTTCGTTCCGAAAACCGTAAAAAAGTGGATAACGCGTTAAAGCTGATGAAAATAATAAACCTTTTGCCGCTGCTTAGGGATAGCGGTATAATGGACGGACTTTTTTGATAATGGAGCCAACTATAAAAAAGTCAATAGGAAAATGGAAAAAAGTTGAAAAAATTTTTTTGGCAAAAAAGCACAGCAAAGCAAGCTATCTTCAAATAGCCGG
>CAJUFF010000225.1 GCA_910585505.1 uncultured Ruminiclostridium sp.
TTATATCATAATTCCGGAACTTTTTCCACTACTTTGGGGGTTGAGCCAAAAAATTTTTATTTACAAGTTATAAAGCCGATTTTTTTTCTTTTGAGAAATATATTCATGCTATACGGTACATTATATCCGCAAAAATCGCCTAAACTTTCGCCGATTTGCATAAAAATTTAAAAAAACCTTTTTTTTCCTTGACAATTTTAGCGAATTAAACTATAATAAGTAAAGCGGTTTTTTTATAGTAAACGTCAAATAAATTTGCCGGTTACTGTAAAAAGAAAAAAGTCATAACACGAAAATTTTTGGAGGCAACAATAATGAGAGTTTACAATTTCAGTGCGGGTCCTGCGATGTTACCGGAAGATGTGCTTAAAAAAGCGGCGGAGGAAATGCTTGAATACGGTTCGTCCGGTCAGTCCGTAATGGAAATGTCCCATCGTTCAAAGGAATATCAGGCGATTATCGACGACTGCGAGGCTTCCCTGCGCGAAGTAATGAATATTCCCGACAATTATAAAGTACTTTTCCTTCAGGGCGGCGCTTCGATGCAGTTTGCTATGATCCCCATGAACCTTATGGTAAAAGGAAAGGCGGACTTTGTTGTAACCGGACAATGGGCTACCAAAGCCTATAAGGAAGCTCAGAAATTCGGAACGGCCAATTCGGTTGCCTCCTCTAAAGATAAAACCTTCTCATATATTCCTCAGCTTGACGAAAGTAAATTTGATAAAGATGCTGATTACTTCCATATCTGCCTTAACAATACCATATACGGAACAAAATTTTCAAAGCTTCCCGAAACCGGAAACGTTCCGTTGGTAGCCGATATGTCCTCCTGCATACTTTCAGAACCGATTGACGTAAGCAAGTTCGGACTTATCTACGCCGGAGCACAGAAAAATATGGGTCCCGCGGGTTTAACCGTGGTAATTATTCGCGAGGATCTTGTCCGTGAGTTCCCTGAGGACAGCAAGGTGCCCACAATGCTTCAGTATAAAACCCATGTTGACAACGGCTCCATGTTCAACACTCCTCCTACTTACGCCATCTATATTTTAGGTCTTGTTCTGGAGTGGATCAAAAACAAAGGCGGTCTTGCGGCAATGAAGGAGTTTAACGAAAAGAAAGCCAAGATTATTTATGACTTTTTGGACGGAAGCAAAATGTTTAACGCAACCGTACAGGGCGGGGATCGCTCTCTTATGAATATTCCCTTTGTAACAGGAAACGATGAGCTTGACGCGAAATTTGTCGCCGAAGCCAAGAAGAACGGCTTGGTAAACATAAAAGGACACCGTTCAGTAGGAGGTATGAGAGCCTCGGTTTACAACGCCATGCCTATCGAGGGCTGTGAAGCGTTGGTAAGCTTTATGAAAAAGTTTGAGGAAGAAAACTCCTGATTTGAACAACTGAAGGAAGGTAACTGCAAATGTATAATATACAAACTTTAAATAAAATTGCCGCCTGCGGCACCGATTTAATGGATAAAAGCAAGTACAATATCGGCGAGAATATCTCAAATCCCGCCGCCATACTTGTTCGCTCCGCTTCCATGCACGAAATGGAGCCGGGCGAGGATCTCATAGCCATTGCCAGAGCCGGAGCGGGCACGAATAATATTCCCATAGACAAGTGCAGTGAAAAAGGCATCGTTGTTTTCAACACACCCGGAGCCAACGCCAATGCGGTAAAAGAATTGGTTATTGCCGCCCTTCTTATATCGGGCAGAAAAGTATCCGCCGCCATAGACTGGGCAAAAACACTTAAAGGCAAAGGCGACGAGGTAGGTAAACTGGTTGAAAAGGGCAAGAGCCAGTTTGCCGGCCCCGAAATCAAAGGTAAAAAATTAGGCGTTATAGGTCTGGGAGCAATAGGCGCCCTTGTGGCAAACGCCGCTGTTAATTTGGGAATGGAAGTATACGGCGCTGATCCTTACCTTTCCGTGGTTGGCGCGCTTCACCTTTCCACCAAGGTAAAATACGTGAAGTCCAATAAGGAGATTTTTGAAAATTGCGATTATATCACTGTTCACGTTCCCTTAACTCCCGATACAAAGCATATGATCAACGCCGAAACAATCTCCGCTATGAAAAAGAACGTTCGTATCCTTAACTTCGCCCGCGGTGAGCTGGTGGACGACGCGGCTGTTATAGAGGCTTTGAAAAACGGCGGCATGGCTTCATACGTTACCGACTTCCCCACTGACGCGCTTATAGGCGTTGAAGGCGTCATAGCACTTCCCCATCTGGGTGCCTCTACCCCCGAAAGCGAGGACAACTGTGCGGTAATGGCGTGCAATCAGCTTATGGACTATATAGAAAACGGAAATATTACCAACAGCGTTAACCTACCCAATGTTTCCATGGCAATGACAGGCGACGCGAAGGTCTGCATTATTCATAAGAACATCGAAGGCCTTATCAACAAAATTTCCGCCGTAACCGCCGAAGCCAAGATAAATATTGACAATATGGAAAGCAAATCCAAGAAAGATTACGCTTACACCGTACTTGACGTTAAGGGAAAGACCGATGGCTTAGCCGAAAAATTCAGAGCAATTGATTCCGTTCTCGGGGTACGCATTATAAAATAACCGAGAAACCGGTCAACCTGCTTCTCCGAAAAAAGTTTATCCTTTATATTATTTTCCGCAATATTTAAA
>CAJUFF010000226.1 GCA_910585505.1 uncultured Ruminiclostridium sp.
ATTTGTTCCTTGATATTCTTTTCTTTCCTAAAAAGTAAATGCTGTTGCCCTGAAGTGCTATGGCGCTTCTATTGACAATGTAACTGCTTTGATGTATAATTATTATTAATACTGTTAACCAATTAAAAATTGGAAAAATGGTTTTTAATTGGTTAACAGCGCTTCGGGTGTATAACCATTTTGACTATGATTTTATCCTATGTCAAAATGGTTATTAGTATAAGATACATCTGAACTTAAAAGGAGAATGTCATGAAAAAGAAATATATCATCCTCATCAGTTTTATTCTCGTTGCGGCAGTAGGGATTATCGGATTTTATCTGCTGACCCGGGCTACAATATTAGGTAATATGAGCAATGAGTATTCAAAGCAGGTCACAACAACATCTGACATTTCCTTTGCAGGAGAAGCAGGCAATAGGATAAAGTTTGTTTTTGAATCGGATGTTATTAGCGGAAATTTGGACATGACCTTGTACGATTCAGATGGTATTGCTGTTTATACTTTGGATAACGCAAAAGAGTTGGTGACTTATTTTATACTTGAACGTTCCACCACATATACACTGGTCGCTAAGTGCGATGACTTTATCGGAACGTATAAAATCTCTGTTTATTTAGACAAAATAAACACATCGACAGATTCCAGTTTATGAAGATGATAAACTGATCGGGTATATTGATAGTGTTTCAAATGGGGTAACAGATGCTTATATTCAGAATTTAATGGTTTGTCCGGATTACCAAGGCAAAGGGATTGGCACAGACCTGATGGATAAAATGATTGAATATCTGAAGGAAAAGCGTATCTACATAATTTCAGTGGTTTATGAAGAATGCTTGAAGTTGTTTTATGAGTGATTTGGGTTTTATGATTTGGGTTTTATAATATGCGCACTTAAATTAATTTTACTCATTCATTGAAATTTTTAAGGCAACACCGCGCAAAGACCGCGCTGCGCGCTTTGCCGCGCATACGCATGCATCTTTTCCGTCAGATTGCCCAAAACTCCTTGAAATACGCCGGTATTCCTGCGTCGTTTTGGGCAATCTGACACAAAAGCCGACTGCGCGTCTGCACGACAATCTTTGTGCGGTATTGCCTTAAGAACAAAGCCGTTACTTATACGGTAAACAGGGGGGACAAATTGGAAAACGGACTTATCTGTACCGGAGCGTTAACGCTTTATATATATAATGAAGATAAAACATCGACGATAAGCTATTCAAAAGCGGTATTCTCGGGAGAGCTTACATTAACGGGAACCGTCCGCTGCCTGACCGAGGACGTTCCTTATTATGAAAAAGGCGCTGTTATATTCACCGCGGATTCCGACAACGGGAAAGTTCCCTGCGAATACAACCAGGTTACGTATAAGGTTGAATTGGGCACGACTCCATTTTTCAACGAAAGGTTTTTCCTCGGAAATGTATCCGATTTGTCTCCGCAGCAAGCGGAATTGATACAAAAAAACGAATATACCGATGTGGAAATTACAATAAAAAATATTCGCCTTTATCACGGAAATAACGGAATACCGTCTTCAAGCACCGCGGAAATTACGGATATTAAGGTAGTTTGAGAAATTTACCTAACCTTATACTTTAAAGACAAAAAAATGATATAGAGATTATAAAATTAACAGCAGGCTTTTATTTCATGGGTATAATATAATCAACGTGCCGTTGGTGCATAAGTAACATAAGTAATTTTTAATTTTAATCGGAGGATTGTTATGAAACACCGAATTACCGTGCTGTTGTTGATAATGTCAATGCTCGTATTAACGCTTGCGTCCTGCGGCGCCTCCCAGGATGACCCGGAAAACAAATACGATATGTATGTTGATTTTACAAAGGGCGAATCGGAGTTTTTTGAATGCTCCGACGGTTGGGGCAACGGTAATATGTTCAACTGCACTTGGCGTAAAAACAATGTCACATTCAACGACGGCAAAATGCAGCTTATCATTGATTTTGACGGAAACCCCGAATACGGATCCTACTCCGGAGGCGAATACCGCTCGAAAGACTTCTACGGCTACGGAAGATATGAGACGTCCCTTAAAGCGATAAAAAACGACGGTGTTGTCTCCTCTTTTTTCACATATACGGGACCTTCCGACAACAATCCTTGGGATGAAATAGATATTGAGATTCTCGGAAAGGACACCGAAAAAGTTCAGTTCAATTATTTCACGGACGGCAAGGGCAATCACGAATATCTTCACGAGCTGGGATTTGACGCCTCTGAGGATTTTCATACTTATGCCTTTGAGTGGCATAAAGATAAGATCATATGGTTTGTCGACGGAGTTGAGGTGTATTCCGTGGAGGAAAGTATACCCGTTACGGAAGGTAAAATTATGATGAACGTATGGAACGGGATAGGCGTGGACAGTTGGCTCAACGCTTTTGACAACAGTAAATTGCCTTTGACCGCGGAATATCAGTGGATAGCGTTTACCGCTTTTGACGAGTAAAAATTTATAATTTAAAAAAATCCGAGGGACGTCTTACAGGATAAGGCGTCCCTCGGATTGTCGAAAATCCGCGCGGCATTATTATGCGGACAGGTTCTTATACTAACAATCATTTAAAATATAGACAAAATACAGAAGATGTGCTATAATAG
>CAJUFF010000227.1 GCA_910585505.1 uncultured Ruminiclostridium sp.
TTGTGGAAATGCAGTTTTCTATAACTTCCTGTCTGTAAAAAAGATAGAAGTTTTCTCCTTGGTAATGATTTGAACAAGAAGGGAATATGAAAAATTTATTGAGTATATTTGGCAAGATTGTTAGCAAATCGGGAATTTTAATCAATCCGGGGGATAGATTAGAAGCATGTATTATTGATTCTGATTGTCGAGTAGTTAAATTATAAAAGATAATGGAAATTCCAAATATAGTGCAACACAATATCCAAATAGAACTGTAGTGGAAAAAAAGTAACAAAACAAAAATAATTATGTTTATGTTATTTGCGATACACGTATGATACCTGTTTGCTCTAAAACTGTAAATACGACATAAAATATGGATATTATAGCTATTAAAATCCGAAAAACATTTAAGTATTTAACAATTATGTTATAGACATATGGAGTATGATTGGTTTAAAACAACCATAGAGGATATACGAAAATGGCGCATATAAGAAAAGCAAAAGAAACAGACCGCAGTGCCGTAGCTCTATGTATCGCGGAAGGCTTTGAAAAGGATTTTTCAATCTTATGCAAAGATACTCAAAAAGTATCGGACGCTATCGCATCGGGACTGAACATGGAAAGATTTTTTGTGGCGGATATCGAAGGAAATATTGCGGGAGTATTGGCAATCTCTGATTGCACCAGCCGTGCCGCAAAAGCGGAAAAATCATCTTTGAAAAAGCATTTCGGTTTTTTTAAAGGAATTATCGCCGCTTTCATTTTGAAGGAAGAATTTGAAAAACACATTGAGTATCCTGTTACAACCGGATACATAGAATTTGTGGCGGTGCTGAAAAAATACCGCAAACAAGGTATTGCCGCGACTATGCTTAGGGAAAGTATGCTGCTTACAAATTATCGGGATTTTGTGCTTGATGTTACCGATGTAAACGAAAGCGCCATTAAATGCTATACCAACGTCGGGTTTGAGGAATTTAAGCGTGTTCCTGAAAAACACGGCAAACAAAAAGGCTTTAACGAGAGAATTTTTATGCGATATTGCCGCAAATGATAGCGATTAACAAATTACGGTTCGTGGGGAAAGGCAAGGATTATAAATATGTTAAGGCAAATACGAACTTCCGCGAAAGCAGTTATAATTCAAAACGGTAAATTACTTGCAATAAAGTTAAATGACGGCAAGGAGGAATGGTACATTTTACCCGGCGGAGGTCAGGACTGTGAGGAAATACTGCCTCTAACGGTTGAAAGGGAAGTCAGAGAAGAAGCGGGAATAGAGGTTAAATGTAAAGATTTGCTTTTTGTTATAGAGGGAGTTCACGGTGAGGATTTTCACAGAATTGATTTAGTATTTTTATGTGATTACTTGGGAAGTACCTCAAATACAGCACTTCAGTGCGATACTAATCAAGTTGGATTTGATTGGCTGGATTTGTCTATATTGAATAAATTACCATTGTTCCCGTCAAAACTTCGCCGCCCGATAATGAATTTTTATGAGGGAAAAAAATACATGAAATATCTTGGAAATGAGGAGATAGGTGATCCGGAATGTTTAGAATAGATGAATATATTGATAATTTAATAACTTTATTAAAAGATGTTTTTGGTGAAAGGCTGATGTATATTGGATTACAAGGCAGCTATCTCCGAAACGAAGAAACTAAAAACAGTGATATTGATATTATGGCTGTAATTGACAATCTTTCGGTTGAGGATTTAAAAACCTATCAAAAAGCACTTGTTTCAGTAGGAAATTTTGACAAGTCCTGCGGCTTTATTTGCGGAAAAGCCGATTTGGAACATTGGAATCCGTTGGAAATATGTCATTTATTGAATACGACTAAAGATTACTACGGAGAACTAAAAAAACTTGTTCCGGCATATACCGTTGAGGATGAAAAAAACTATGTGAAATTAAGTTTGAATAATCTCTATCACGAAATTTGTCACCGCTATGTACACGCCGACAGAGAGTACAATATTTTAAAGTTGCCGATAACTTGTAAGTCAGTATTTTTTATTATTCAACATTTGTATTACCTAAACAGTGGTAATTTTATTCCAACAAAACGGGAATTGCTTGAATGCGTACAAGACGAGAATAAAATTGTTTTGGAATTGAGCATATCATTACAAGATCATATGGATTATGATTTTGATACAGCATTTTTAGTGTTGTTTAATTGGTGTCAGAATGCTTTGTCAAAACTATGTTAAGAATAGGCAATACCGCGCAAAGACCGCCTAACGGCTTTGCGTGCGGCTTGCTTGCATATTTTCCGTCAGCTTGCACAAATCCTCCTTGAAATACGCCGGTATTCCTGCGTCGGATTTATACAAGCTTACGAAAAATTTGACGGCGCAATCCACACACAATCATTGCGCGGTGTTGCCTTAAATTCCTGTTTTTCCTCTTCTGTCAGTGTGACAATATAATACTGTTAGCCAATTAAAAAATGGAAAAAACGGTTTTTAATTGGTTAACAGTGCTTCGGGTGTA
>CAJUFF010000228.1 GCA_910585505.1 uncultured Ruminiclostridium sp.
TGGAGGGGCTAAACTTTTTTTAACAAATTAAGTTGAGTGCAGATAAAAAAGGACATAATGATACCTCCTGGATACCGCCGTGTCCTTAAAAATGGGCGACTTTAACACACCCTCCGTTTTCCATTTTTTCAAAAGAAAGCGGCGGCCTTGAAATTTACTATTTCAAAACCGCCGTAAGGCTACTGTATTTTGTTTTGGCGCATGGATATTCAGCCGCCGAAACAACGGTTTTTTTATTTCCGTTGGGCGGCTAATCTTAAATGTAAGGTTAGATTAAATCATCATTTTTAACATAATGACCATTTGTAATAAATCCTTGCGGTGTTTTCTTTCCGTCAACAATAATATGAGCAAAGAGGACTGGTAATCCTGCTGATATTGCAAAGCTCTTTCCATATTGAATTTGAAAATGAATATGCGGTTCACTTGTATTTCCGCTATTTCCGCATTTTGCAATTACTTGCCCCCTACTGACACTATCTCCTTTTTTCACACAGATACTTTCTGGAAGGAGATGTGCTATCATGCTATATTCATGCTTGCTGTGACGAATAATGATATGGTTTCCTCGCACATCCGATGCGGTACAATCGACCTGTCCCTCTGCGATAATAGGGGTATTTGGAAAGTGACTGACCGCAGAAATGACAACACCATCTGCCGGAGCCAAAACATTTTCTGCAAAGCAGAAGTAATTTTCTAATTGTTCTCTTTCTCCCGAAAAAGTGGTTTCTTCGTTGTTCATAATAAAAAAATCATAAGCATACCGCTGGGACGGAAGAAACCAAGAATGTGAAGTTTCTTTATCAACCCCTCCGTTTGCAATATACCACTCACCATCAAACGGGAGTGAATACTGTACTTGCGGTTTATATGAGTTTTTATCCGGGAGCTTAAAGCCATGTCTAAAATGTGCAATAAGTATTCCAACAAGCATCCATAAATTTTGACCGAGAAACATTAAATTTTGAATGTTGTTACGCATGGGAGAAAATACATTTGCAAAGCCACACAATCCGAACAAGAAGAATAGAGTTAGGTACTGGTTATCAAAAAAAACGCCTAAAAACCCAACCCAAAACAACCATTGTAATTTTGAAATAAATTTAAGCATAAACTACCTCTCCAAATATTCTCTGTATCTCCGCAAGAGCGATTGAAATTCGGAATTTTCTTTCAAAAACGATGTTTCATCGTGTAATTCAGATTTTAACTGCTCAATCATTGATGATAAAAGCTGCCGTGGCAGATTTTCCATGTTATCATCGGATAAATTCAAATGCTTGTATAAAATATTCGATGAAATATCCGTCTTTCCCTCCATAGAAGCAAGGAGTAAAGATAGTATTTTTGTGCAGTACTCCGCATCTTTTTTATTTATTGCACATTCAAGTTTAGCTGTATATGCGGTACATTCTAAAATGCCAAATTGCTTTGCCAACTGTTCTTGGATGCAAGCCAATTCCTCGGCATCGTCTCCCCGGTTTTCAGACAAAGAAACCTGGGTTAAAGCTATTAGTATGGATTGCATTTCAACTGCGATTTCCAACATTCGATGCTCTAATAAAACACACGCAGGTTCATATTCCTTTTTTTGTTGATGTAGATATGCCATCATTAACTTTGTATCAGCGGGATAATCATTTAGTAATGTGGCAGCTTTTTCATATTCTTCTTTTTCACAATGCAGATAGAACAAAAAAGAAATTGCTTCTTTTTTTATTTCAATATTTTCGCTATTGCGTATCCTAAAATACAGTTTAGCAAGTTCTTCACGATATTTACTTTGATGCTCCACTGACTGCAATCCTAAAGAGGGTTGTAAAAAAACACCCAACGAATAAATTAAATTTTCACAAGTTGGAAATGCCCTAACTTGATCTAAAGCGAATTGAAAACCATCTTCAAACCCATCTTCCTGAATGATGGATTGAACTTTCATAACAACATTTTTGATCTCCACTTCAGACATTTCCTCATTAAAGGACATGAGCGTATTCAAATCTGTCTTTAACAATCTGGCCAAGCCGGGGAGAAGTGTAATGTCTGGATAAGTTGTTCCGTTCTCCCATTTACTAACTGCGGGTATTGAAACACCCAAATACTCCGCAATATTTTCTTGCGTTAACCCCAAGTGCTTTCGCTTTTCTTTAATTATCTGACTAATTTTCATATTGTCCTCCATCTATTTATAAGATTATCATACCTGCGTGACAATAGACAATCGAGCTATTGTTTAATTATAACTCAGAAAAGTTAACTTGCAAGCAACACGAAATAAAATACTACTTTACATCAAATTTCATTACATTCTCATAATCTAACACGAAATGTAGAATGATATAGGGTGATATGAGAATGAACCAAAATGAAAGAAGGTTTGACTTTCACGGCCTCGGGCTGGCGCTCAAAAGAGCCAGAGAAGAAAAGGGTTGGACACAAGCCTATGTTGCGGAATTAGTAGACCG
>CAJUFF010000229.1 GCA_910585505.1 uncultured Ruminiclostridium sp.
CGAAAGGGAAGTAGGGGAGTCCAAAGGACGGGGGCAACGCCCCCAAAGCTTGTGTATTTTTTGCGCTGTTGTAATTTTGTTTAAACTTTTTTGGATTGCTATAATTTAAAAAGCGGCCCCCTTTTCCGTGAAAAACAGGCAAAGCTGTCTCTCGCTTACGAAAAAGCGTCCGCTTTTATCTTATTTTTTATCTTATTATTTTTATACTGCCGTCGAATCAATCTCTTCCGCCTTGTCCTCTAATGTGAATTTGGCGATCATATTATTCATAACCTGCGACTGGCTTGAAAGTTCCTCCGCTGTGGCGGCATTCTCCTCAGAAGTGGCCGAAGTGGTCTGAACTACGGTAGAAATCTGATCCACTCCCAATGTTACCTGTTCGATGGCGTCAGACTGCTGTTCGGTGGCTCTGGAAATATCGTCCAGCATACCTACTATATTTTCTACGCTCTCTACGGTGCGCATAAGCGCTTCCGCCGTCTCGTTTACCAGAGACATTCCCTTCTGCACCGCCTGCTGCGATTCGTTTATAAGCACGGAGGTGTTTTTTGAAGCGTCGGCGGATTTGGAAGCAAGACTTCTTACCTCGGAAGCCACCACCGCGAAGCCCTTGCCGGCCTCTCCCGCTCTCGCCGCTTCCACAGCCGCGTTCAGAGCAAGGATATTTGTCTGGAAAGCGATGTCCTCAATGGTTTGTATAATGTCGCTTATCTTGTCGGATGTAGTGTTGATTTCCTGAATAGCTTCAATAAGCTCCTGCATTTTATGACTGCTTTCATCCATATCTTCGCCCGCCGTATGAGCCTGTTCGTTGGCTTTGCGTGTGGTATCGGCGTTATTGCGGATATGTCCCGAAATATCGGTAATGGTTGCCGCTAGCTCCTGAACCGAGCTTGCCTGTTCCGTGGCGCCCTGGCTTAAGGCGGTGGAGCTTGCCGCTACCTGATCCGCGCTTACCGCTACCTGTTCGGAGGACTGGGAAATACCGAGAAGCGTGTCACGAAGGGATTTTTGAATCGACTTCATAGAAGTTTCGACCGCTACGAAATCTCCTTTGTACTGACGGGTCATTTCAACCGTAAAGTTACCATCAGCCATATGACCCAAATTTTTTGACACGTCACCTACAACATCGAAAAGATGGGAAACGGTGGTATCAAGAGCGGTAACAAGATCCGCTATCTCGTCCTTTGTATCAAATGTAGGAACAGCCGCCTGAAGATCTCCTTGTGAAAGCAAAGCGAGACGCTCGGAGCATGCCTTTATAGGTTCCGAGATAGCGCGCGCCAGTCGAAGCGCAGCAATAAGCGCGATTATAATAACTATAAGAGCCGTCCCGTAAATCAGCGCCGAACTTATACCGATAGAGGACTTGAATTCGTTCTCGCTCATTTCTATGGCTATGCTCCAGCCTAATTCCTCGCTTATAGGAGCATAACCCACAAGCTTTCTGTCGCCGTAATAGTTGTATGTGTCAAATCCCATTTCGCCTTCTATCATACGAAGGTTTACGTCAGCTACGCTCTGTACGCCTTTATCCTCTTTGGCGATTTCTATGATATTAGAGTGCTGTTCTACAAAAGAACGGTCGGGGTGGCCTATCACATTACCGTGTTTGTCTAAAATATAAGAAACACCTTTTTCTCCGACAAGAAGATCGCTTACTATATCTGCAAGAAAATCCGCGTCAACCGCGCCGTAAACAATACCGTCAAACTTCCCGTCGGTAATAATGGGAACCTCCAGAATAAAAACGTTTCTTGAACCGTCAAACATAAGATCTGTAATGTAAGGCTGCATAGTATCACGGCACTGGATGAAAAGTGCGTCATCAGCATAATTCTCACCCGTGGAAGCCATACCGTTAGCGTCCATCTTTCCTATGTATATAAAATCGTTTCTTGTCGCCATAATTGAAGCCATGTCCTTTAACTCAGGCGATTCGGGATTTCCTTCGCGGAATATATCGTATTCGGCGGCTTCCTTCAGAGGCGCCCAATAATTGTCCATTTTCCACTTTACCGCGTTTGCCGCGATGCGTGTGGCAGGCGGTATGGTTTTAGCCAAAAGCGAATCAATACTGAAAGTGTTCATAAAAGTACTTATGGAAGCAACCACAAACGCTACCGAAAATACCAACAGCAGAACTCTCAACAGTATTTTACTTTTAATAGTTTTCATAACAACAGATTTCCTCCTTGATTTTTTAATTTGTATAAATAAAAAAATTTTGAATTAAGGAAAAAATAACAGACTAATTATATCACCTATCGGATACAAAGTCAATATGTAGTTTTAAATAACTTTTTAAAAACTATTGCAAAAGTTTCCGCTCTATGTTATACTGTATTGAGAGTATCCTAGAGATGAGCAAAACACCAAGTAAAATGTAAACACCAAACAAAGTAGAAAAAAC
>CAJUFF010000230.1 GCA_910585505.1 uncultured Ruminiclostridium sp.
ATTATATCATAATTCCGGAACTTTTTCCACTACTTTGGGGGTTGAGCCAAAAAATATTTTCGTTATTATCTACTGAAATGTCGTCCCAAAATGTTGGCGCAGCATTCCAAAATTCAATTTCGCTTAAATCAATTGCTTTTTGAAAATTTAAATTAAGGTCAATAATTTTTATTCTGTTGTTTCCGGAGTCAACAACATATATTGAATCGCCTTTACACCATATTCCATGTGGATTTAAATAATCGTCGTTCCCGTTTCCGGTTTGTCCTTTTGTTTGTGTTTCCCCACTTTCTTTGTTAATTATAAGCAAGCAGTCGTTTTCACTGTCTGTAGCAATTATTTTATCATCAATACAAATTAAATCATATACACTATAATTTTCATCAAGTTTTATTGTACTTAATTTAACATTTTCTTTATCTTTTTCTTTTGTATAGTATAATTCGTTTGTGGGAAGCGATTTAGAACACGCAGTAAGCGCAAGTATGGGAAATACAATAAAAAGCAGTATTATTTTTTTCATTTTAACCCTCCAACTTGTTTTTAAGCCTCTTCTGCTTTTTCAATTATAATATAAGTCATAATTGAAAAAGCAGACAAAATATGAGGAGGCTTAACCTTATAGTCTAACTAAAGCTGTAAAAAATGTCTTTCTTATATTATTTAATTAGCAACATCCTGTCTTGACAACTTGATGTGTAATTTCACGTACTTGGGTTCCGGTGTCTCCACAATAACGCTCACAAAGGTATGTGGAAAAAAATGAATGACGAGAGTCCCAAGGATAACACCAACCACTTGTCTGATCACAAGCAATGGAAACTACATCAATTTTTGTCCAGTTACTGCAAGCTGCGTTTGTAGTTACAGTAGCCATTACTATAACCGTCGTAGCAGCCATAACAGCCGCCAAAGTAGTTTTCAAAACCTTTTTTGCTTTCATCATGATGAAAGTCCTCCTTTAAATTTTAATAATTTATGTAAGATACGGGCTTTCCGTATTCACATACAACCAAAGTTTTACTGCTGCCCAAATCGAATAATTTTCTGAAAAGATTGCCCTCGTCATAAATAACATTGTTTTGACTTCCTTGATTATAAGAAGTTACACTTATGACTGCATATCCTTTTTCCTTGTACTTGTTGACTATTTCGCTGTCACTGTCGCCATCACTGCAAAAATTAAAAACAATTCTATCATTTTCAAAAGACCCTATCAGTTCTTCTAAACTGTCGGATTTTTTATAATTGTTATAAATAACGTTTATCATTTTCCCTATATCGGAATCCTCATTGGAAAATATTACTTTTCCTTGGGAATCCATAACAAAGCTTTGGGGAGTCAAGCCGGTGTTTATAACGGACTTTCCTTTTAAAGTATAATTTTTTATGTTATCCGAAACGCCTAAGTTTTCTATCCTTGACTTTGGGATCTCATCTTCCCATAATATCATAAGATTTACGGAATCGGCTATGTAATCGACATATTTTATGATTTCAAGCTGCTTTACACATGGCGCGCAGGAATTGGACAAAACGAATACTATTGTGTCGTTTTCGTTTTCGGATTTATAGCATTCGTCATTTTCGTTATATATCAAATCAAAATTTACCGTTGCATTATAGGTCGCGTCAATAGACGGTTTAACCTGTCCGCCAAATAAAATGTAACCGCCGGCGGCTATCATAACGGCAAATAACGTAAATACGATTACCGTAAGAGCTTTTCTTTTTTTATTCATATCTTTTTACTTTCTTCCTTTCAACTTTCGCTTTGATTGTATATTTTTTTACGGCAAAGTCATGAGTTTGGGCACAAAGCGCAGGTGTTTGCTTTGAAATGCAAAAATTACTCAAATTTTTGATATGTGTTTGTAATATACTTAATTCGCCTATACAAATAAAAATTTTGTTGGCAATAAACATCATTGTTTTTTGAATCTTTTAAAACCAACGTATCGTTTTTGGATTTTTTACATCGCTTTTTCAGATGATTTCCACGAAATTTTTGTAATGTAAAAAAAATGATCGAAGCTGTTTTTATATCAAAGCTTTTGTTGTTATTATACCATATTTCAATGTAAATTGCAATAATTTTATCACAAATGGCATTTTTACAGCATAAACGGCACATTTTTACAAATTTTTCGCATTTTACAACCATACCTCGGCAACAAAACAGCCGTAATTTTCGCTGAACTCAACACTGCCGTCATATTTTTTATCGATTTAATTCCAAACCGTGGTTGTTTTTATCCTCTTTTTCGGTAATAATACTATAGCAATCCAAAAAAAGTTTAAACAAAATTACAACAGTGCAAAAAAC
>CAJUFF010000231.1 GCA_910585505.1 uncultured Ruminiclostridium sp.
TGTTAACCAATTAAAAACCATTTTTCCAATTTCTAATTGGTTAACAGTATTAAAGAAGGAGAAACATTTTTCTCATTATTCTCTAAGATATTTTATAAGGCTTTTTTCAAGAGTCTTCAAATACAAAGTGAACCTAACGCTCACAGAATACAGGAAAAAATTTATTCTACTTAAATCGCTGCCAGAGTGTCCCCCGCATCCAAAGCGGCAAGTCTCTCCATCTTTCGGTTCAGATGGGTAAAATCCACCACTGAAGCTTGGATTTGCTTTCAATTCCGGCAGTTTGTTTAAGCTGCCGCTTTAGAAATTCAAGAAAAATATCACAATATGTTTATACAAATATCCAAGTATGTTAATTATATACAACTTTTTCTCATCATTTTTTACATTTTTGTGATAGATTTTTAAAAAAATATATGATATAATTAAGCAATAAGGTTAAGAAAACGATTTCATCTCTTTACCTTATCGCTTATTTTTATTCACAAAAAAGGTGTAGTACATAAAATACACTCTATTATGCTTTTTCGTACACCGAAATTTTTTAAGGAGGAATTTCATGAAAACCGGAAAAAAAGTTATTTCCATGCTTATGAGCCTTTGTCTTGTCCTGCTTCCCGCCTGTTCCGGCGGAGACGGATCCCCTACGGACAACGCACAGACCACCGCAGGAACCACCGAAAACCTTGACAATGAGGTTGATTACAGCGCCATGGCGGAAATTGACAAAATTAATGACTCAAACGTCATTGGTACAGGCTCCAAATATGATCCAAGCAAGACTGCGGGGCATGTACACGCCCTTTGCTATTATGATCTTACGGAAGCTCAGCCGGAGCTGGTAGAAATATTGGCTCAGCGCTTCGGCGGAACCATTGATACCGAAATAGCGCCTACCGGCAGCGGCTATTACGATAAACTGGGACAGCTTGTATCTACGGGAAACTCTCCCGACATAGTAAGGTACGACTGGGTAGTATATCCGGACGGTATATCAAAAAATATGTACACGCCGCTTGACGAATGGCTGGACATGGATTCGGAACTTTGGGTGAACGAAAAGAGCGTTATAGAATCATTCAACTACGCTGGAAAACATTATTACTACCCCTCAGATGTTAACCCCAATTTCGTTATCCTGTATAATCAGGCGACCATCGACGAAGCGGGACTTGACAGTCCTCTTGAACTTTACAAAAGCAACAACTGGACATGGGACACATTTAAGGAACTTACCAGAAAATGGTGCGACCAAAGTGAGGAGCATATCGGCTTTACCGGCGGAAGCTGGACGGGAATGATGCTTATAAACTCCACGGGTGTTAAAACAATCGATATGAC
The DNA here is from genome assembly GCA_910585505.1 of uncultured Ruminiclostridium sp. GTDB lineage: Bacteria > Bacillota > Clostridia > Oscillospirales > Ruminococcaceae > Ruminiclostridium_E. The sequence goes on from CAJUFF010000231.1 coordinate 1,342, forward strand.
CGGAACCGAAATTATAAACAACTTTAAAAACCCAGATGCGGAACGTGCAATGTCTTTTTTTTCGGATATGAAGAAAAACGGTCTTATAGGCGACGGCTTTGTGGGTCCCGGTGAAGCTTTCACCGACGGCAACCTCCTGTTTCTTGCCATGGGACTTACATGGGGCTTTGAAAGCGCACAGCAGTCATTCTTCAATATCGGATCACAAACCGATAAAATAGTTGCTCTTCCCCTTCCGAGAGATCCTCAATCGGAAAAATACTATATGGCTGCCGATACCTTCGGGTTTCTTGTTCCGGCGGGAGCACCCAACATTCAGGGCGGTGTTTCCTGGATACTCAGCGGAAGAATTTACGAAACCGACCCGGAAACAAAAGCGGCGGATTACGCCAAGAAAACTGACGCCACTCCCCAATATTATGACAAATGTCCCGGCTGTAAATATAACTTTCCGGAAAACAATAACGACAGTCTTACCGTATGTCCCGAATGTGATACCGCCAGAAAACCTAAGTTCAAAGCGGTTTACGACGATGAACAGATGCAAATTATATATGATATGAAGGACGGAACAAAATTTGATTTTGTCTTTGATAATGTACTCGGATTCGGGGATACAATGAATACTATAGTTACCGGCGCCGAAGAGTCGATTTTTGACGGTCCTCTTTATTATGCAGAATCTTCATTTACCTCGCTTCTTGAATCAAAATATCAATCTATCGAAGCGATAATACAGCCATATCGTGACGAACTGGCAAAAGCAGTTACTCAATAAAATAATTTTCATTGCCTAATAATTTATATGTATCCGATTGTCAGCAGTTTTTCTGACAATCGGATATTTAGATCGGAAGAGCGTCGTGTAGGGAAAGAGTGTTCAGAGCCGTGTAGAT
>CAJUFF010000232.1 GCA_910585505.1 uncultured Ruminiclostridium sp.
CTGTTAACCAATTAAAAACCATTTTTCCAATTTTTAATTGGTTAACAGTATAAAGCGCAGTTCATACCAATTTTTGGTCATGTTATAGACAAAAATTGTTGACAAAAGATCAGGACTTGTTTGAAAAATAAAAAAATTTGTGCTACATTAACAAAATAGAAATAGAAGCAAGGTAAACAAAACCAAGAAAAGAGAAGTCAAGTTTATCATACCTTGATCAAAGATTGGTATAAAATTATCAGAGTATGTATTGCTATGTAATTCTTGCCGCCGTATAACGTCCGATTTCAATTCCGAGCATTCTCATTATATCCAACTCATCAGCCGCGTCGGTAAGCGCATTATGTATTTCTCTGTAATAGCGGTCACCGCTCAGCATTCTGTATATCTCCTCTACTCCGTATCCTCTTTTAAGTTTGCCGGTGGAATAGGTGTCGGCGGAAACGGGGATTTTTTTATTAAACTGACGGTATGCCGCCAATTTCATAATGTCATACCAGAAAAATCCGCGCAATTCGGGCAGGTGGTGGAAGTCAAAAATGGCGTTATAGGCGAAAATATCCGATATGTTGCGGGAAAGAAGAAAATTTAACAGGTCATTCATAACACTTTGTCTTGATCCCTCAATATCCGGTACGATTCCGTCGGCATAAAGCACGTTTGAATACATTCCGCCGTGATTTTTAAAGGGTGTAAGCACATAATACCTTTTTTCAGCTGGTAAAAATTCCTTGTCGTCTGTCGTAACTACTCCTATGGACATCACTTCGTCTTTCCATGTGGTTTCCGTATCAATAACGGCGATTGTTCCCATAAATTCTCCCTCCGAATTCTTACGATTTTCTTGCGAAAGTCTTACGTTTATATTTTTTATATTGACAGTCTGCGAATATTGGTATAACATATAAACAGAAATTTGTCAACATTTATCTGAAAATTTTTTTACTTTTTACGTTTTTATCTGACAAATTGATACATAAAAGATATAACATCGAGAGGAGAATTTATGAAAAAAACGTTGTTTTTTTTGTGTCTGGTTGGTTTTCTCGCTGTCGGTACAGCTTTAGCGGCGGCAATAAACGCGCCCGTTAAAGCTCATGCCTTTTATTGCGCTGAGGATGGGGTCATGCTTGCCTCGGAAAACTCAAATGTCCGTGTTGCTCCTGCAAGCCTTACTAAACTGTTAACCGCCTGCACCGCACTGAATTACATAGAGCCGGATACGGTATTCACCGTAGGCTCGGAGCGAGAGCTTGTACCCGCTCATTCAAGTCTGTGTCTTATTTTAGAAGGTCATTCTCTTAAGCTGCGCGACCTTCTGGCGGGAATGTTAATGGCGTCGGGAAACGATGCGGCATATACCGTGGCAGTGAATACGGTACGGGAGATAACCGGATTATTCGTAAGCGACGCCGAATGTGTCAAATATTTTACGGATATGATGAACAAGCTTGCCCAAACCATCGGAATGTGTGACAGTAATTTTACCACACCCGACGGCAGCGACAGCCCGGATCAGTACACCACTCTTTCCGATCTTATTAAGCTTTCGGAATATGCCATGACTTTTTCGGTTCTCAGGGAGATAATGGCGGAGCACGAAAAATACGTTGTGTTTGAGACGGGAGAAAATATCACGTGGACAAATTCAAACAAGCTTCTTGATCCGGACAGCCGCTATTACTCCGAAAACGCGGTGGGAATCAAAACGGGAACCACAGAAAAGGCCGGAAACTGTCTTATAGCCGCTTTTAGGAAAAACGAAAAAACCTATATTTCCATAGTGGCGGGTTGTTTTACAGACAACGAGAGATATAGGCTTACTCTTAAATTGTATCATGAAAACACTTAGGGCGGCACCGCGCAAAGGCCGCGCATACGCTTGTATTTTTCAGTCATTTTTGCCCAAAACTCCTTGAAATACGCCGGTATTCCTGCTTCGTTTTGGACAATCTGACTGCGCGTCTGCATGACAATCTTTGTGCGGTTTTATCTAAATTGGGGGAGCAATATAAATCTTTAATCAAGTTGTAGACTTGAGAAATCAACGTGACGTTATCGGTATTGATAATGTCACGTTAATTTATTGCCTCCGAAATGGGGCATTGCCGCAAGATGCGGACAAAAACGAAAAATATCAAGGAAAACGTGAGACAAAATGAACGTATATTTTTTGCAGGGCAACAGCATTTACTTTTTAGGAAAGAAAAGAATATCAAGGAACAAATTA
>CAJUFF010000233.1 GCA_910585505.1 uncultured Ruminiclostridium sp.
CTGACGAAAAAGCTCACTGCGCGTCTGCACGACAATCTTTGTGCGGTATTGCCTATTTTTTTATTTTACTATTACTTTTATAAAAAGTCAATAGCAAAAATTCCTCTTCGGCATAAAATATAACAAGACGGCGTAAAAACAAACGCCGTCCCATTACCGGAAGAAAGGATAATACCCAATGTCAAGCTTTATCTTTTTGGGCGGCGATCTGCGTATGCTTTATGCCGCCGAATATTTAAATAAAACATACGATTGCTTTGCCTACGGCTTTGAAAGTGCGGAGGTCTTTCCCGTACCGGCCGCGGGTGAAATCATACCCTGTGATTACGCGGTGCTTCCCTTGCCGCTGACCTCGGACGGGGTGCACATAACTATGCCTTATCACGGGGAAAATCCCGATCTTGACATTATACTCGGCGCGGTGAAAAAGGGGGGCACGGTGCTGACGGGAAAGAGCTGTCCTTATCTGGAGCGTATCTGTGAGGAAAACGAACTGGAGCTGTACAACTATTTTGACCGCGAGGAGCTTCAGATATTGAACGCGGTGCCTACCGCCGAAGGAGCCCTTGAAATAATGCTGAAGGAGCTTCCCGTTACGGTTTTCGGGCTAAATGTCCTTATAACCGGATACGGCCGTATCGGTGAAGTTATGGCGCGTATGCTCATGGCGCTGGGAGCAAGGGTCAGCGTTTACGCCCGAAGAGAAGAGCAGCTTGCCAAGGCGGAATGTATAGGCTGTTCCGCGGTTACGGAGGCGGAGCTGGTTGGAAAATTGGGTGAGGTTGACGTTATAGTCAATACCGTACCGGCTACTTTGTTTGATCGCAGGAGATTGATGAGAATCAAAAAAGACTGCCTTCTGATAGATCTTGCTTCAAAGGCCGGAGTTGAAGATATGGAACTGGCGGCAAGTGTGGGGGTTAAGGTTATCTGGGCTTTGTCTTTGCCCGGAAGAACCGCGCCGGTATCGGCGGGACGCATAATAGGAAAGACCATTGAAAATATGTGCAAGTAATGCTGTTTTATGTTACAAGATTTGTATGTGGATTTTCAGGCAAATACTTCGGCCGAAAATCAAATAAACAATAATGCTAATCCCTTTAAAAACTGTTGGATTAGTGTTTTGGGCGCAACTCTTTTTAAACTATGGATTTATCCATAGTTTAAGGCAACACGGATAAAAAGAGGAGGTAATCACCTTGTGTGAAATATTAAAGGGTCTTCGCATCGGGGTAGCGATCTGCGGCTCCTTCTGCACCTTCAAAAAATCTTTTGAAGCGGCTAAGCGGCTGGCGGATTTCGGCGCGGAGCTTATACCCATAATGAGCTTCAACGCCTCCGCTCTTTCGACCCGCTTCGGAAAAGCGGAGGATAATGTTAAAATATTTGAGGAAATAGCGGGAAGACCTGTTATAAATACCATAGAGGCGGCGGAGCCGATAGGCCCCAAAAAAATGACCGACATTATGCTGCTTCCAAACTGTACGGGCAACACACTGGCTAAGCTGTCTCTGTCGGTTACGGACAGTCCCGTCACCATGGCGGTAAAAAGTCATCTTCGCGGCGCAAAACCGGTGGTAATAAACGTTGCCACCAACGACGCGCTGTCGGGTTCGGCAAAGAACATAGGCGCGCTTATGAATTTAAGACATTACTATTTTGTGCCCATAAGGCAGGACGATTATATAAAAAAACCCACATCGGTGGTGGGAGACTTTGACAGGATAGAGGAAACCATTATTGCGGCGCTGAATGGGATTCAGTTGCAGCCGGTTATTACTGTTGTATGAGTATGATACTGTTAACCAATCAGTAATTGGAAAAATGGTTTTTAATTGGTTAACAAGCGCTTCGGATGTAATAACCATTTTGTCAATGATTTCATCCTGTGTCAAAATAATTATTAAGTAAGCGGCGAAGCCGCTGTTCTGGGAGAGGAAAAGCTTGTTTTCCGTTTCCGGAGCGGCGGCTTCGCCGTTTATCAGAGCTTGTATTCACAAGATTTATGCGTGGATTTTCAAGGAGATTTTGATGAGAATAAGGCGAAAATCCGAATGAATACTTTACGTATTTTATACTATAGCAATCAAATAAAAAGATAAACAAATAGGAGCGAAGCGACTAATTGTCCTTTCCGCTTCCCTTTCGGACTCCGAAAGGGAAGCAGGGGAGTCCAAAGGACGGGGGCAACGCC
>CAJUFF010000234.1 GCA_910585505.1 uncultured Ruminiclostridium sp.
CTGTTAACCAATTAAAAACCATTTTTCCAATTTTTAATTGGTTAACAGTATTAAATGGGAGCGAAGTGGATTGACTGCGTGGTATAATTATAGTGAAAGGGAAAGCAAACAATACATGCAATGCTTGCAAAATCGCTTTGTTAGAGCAAATATTTTGGTTTGAACTATGTTCAAACTTGCTTTTATGCGTTTAATACTAATATCGGTTTAAAAAGGGTGGCTCCCTAAACACTAATTCAACGGTTTCAAAAATTAGTATCAGGAACGGTGTACATCAATGGACGACAACAAAATAATCGAGCTTTATTGCGCAAGAAATGAAAATGCTCTCAGAGAAACCGAAAACAAATATTCTTCGCACTTGTTGTTCATATCTATGAATATACTGAACAGTATAGTGAACGGTTTTGAATGCGTTAACGATACGTATTTCAGGGCGTGGAACGCCATTCCCCCCGATAATCCGGTATCGTTAAAATACTTTTTAGGTAAGATTACACGGCGGATTTCCATTGACAGGCTTCGCCGAAAATTCAGTGGGAAGAGAGCGGGGTCTGAATATGAGCTTTCTCTTGACGAGCTTATGGAATGTGTACCCAATACTCCCGATCTGGCTACAAGTGTGTCGGAAAATCCGGAAAAGCGGGCAGAGGTGTCTGCTCTTGACTTGTTCATAAATGATTTTATTAATGAACAAAAAGAAGAGGTGAAAGATATTTTCGTTATGCGCTATTACTTTTGCGACAGCATAAAGAGAATTGCATATTGTCTGGGTGTAAGCGAGGGGAAGGTTAAAAGCAGTCTATTCCGAACAAGGGAAAGCTTAAGGAAAAGGCTTGAGAAAGAGGGGTGGATTTTGTAAAATGCTTGTTATTACGCTTATAGGTAAAAAAATGCAATAATGTAAAAAGAAAGGCTGTGCATTTATGAACAAAAATATGAACAAGAACTTGGATAAAAGAGAAAAGGCCGCTAAAATAAGTGACGAGTTGGCCGGACTGTCCGAAAAAATGGTTTTGGATACCGGCAAAAAAAGAGATGTAAAAGGTTCCGCAGAGGCTGAGGGGCAGAAAAGCGATGGGAAAAGAACAGCCAAAATTAAGTCGCTTGGTGTGACGGACGTGTTCGACAGTGGCGTAGCGGATTTTTCGCCGCTTCTAAAGGAGCCGGAGGGGGTATATATAAATAAAGCGGAGCACGCGACTAGGGTTGTTATAGATGAGGAAGGCTGTACCGCCGCCGCGTTTAACGCAGTGCTGGGCGCAATGGGAGGGCCGCCCGATTATGAGGATGTGGATTTTGTATTGGATAAACCGTTTATTTTTGCGATTACGGATGCTAACGGGGAAATTTTGTTTATGGGGTGCGTTTACATCGTATAAATTTTAATGGCTGTTAAGAAACTATAAATTCTTTTTTCGCTTCCTTTTTGTGATGCAAAAAGGAAGTAATGCTAATATCGTTTTAAAAAGTGGATAAAATGGCTTTTTAAAACGATATTAGTTTTTATGGTGTAACTCTGTTTTGACTGTAGACTTTGTTATATGTTGTTTACAGTCAAAACAGAGATTAGTATAAGGTTCCCAAAGGGACTTTGTCCCTTTGATCGCTCTGCGCAGAGGGCGAAATACCTTACCGTATGGCGGCCTGAAAGTGGTGAATTGAAAAACGCTCCGGCAGACTGTTTTTCAAGAAGAGAGGAAGTCCTTCGAGAGAGGGCTTTCTCTTGTTACGAGAATCACATATTTTCCTTCGATTCATAAGGATAAATTTTTTTTAAACCCTTGTATAAACTGCACTTTATTTTTTTGAAGCCTTTTCAGGGGCTTCTTTTTTTGGTATAATAACAGTAAATCTCACTCTTCAATGCTTTTAATACTGTTAGCCAATTAAAAATTGGAAAAATGTTTTTTAATTGGTTAACAGTGTTTCGGGTGTAATAACCATTTTGACTATGATTTTATCCTGTGTCAAAATGGTTATTAGTATAATTCCCGATCGACAACAAAATTTTCTATACTATGATCGCGAATTATAGCAATTCAAAAAAAGTTTAAACAAAATTACAACAGTGCAAAAAACACACAAGCTTTGGGGGCGTCGCCCCCGTCCTTCGGACTCCCCTACTTCCCTTTCGGAGTCCGAAAGGGAAGCGGA
>CAJUFF010000235.1 GCA_910585505.1 uncultured Ruminiclostridium sp.
ATATATTTCGAGGATAGATTTGCAGTCTGACAGTAGTTGGGGCTCTGCCCCAAACGAGTCTTAATTTCAAACTGTGTAAATGACCTAATACGACAGGAATTCCCAACAACCGCCTTTGTCATTATATCCATAAAAAAGTCAAAATCAAGACTAAAATGAACGCAAATGCGGTCTTGATTTTGACTTTTTTATGGATTTTTGGCGATTAAGCGGTTGTCGGGTTAATTGTGGTCGAATTAGGTATCATTTTCTGAACACATTTTAAAAATCACACCCCCCCAAACCCCGAGGTTTATCCGCTTTGGAGATACCCGGTGAAAGAGAAAACAGCGATTTTTCTGTCGCTGCTTTCACCGTAATATCTCATAGTCTGCGTTAGGTCGCTCCTCAGCGTTGCACTTTTTGACTACGTTTTTATTATTCGCTTTTTTAGGGATAATGCATTTACACGGTTTATTTTTCATAACCTCGCAAACATCTCAACCAACAAAAAAGCGTTTTGCAATCAACCATTAAAGAAAAGGTTTTAAGAAAAACTACGCTTTCACGTAGATTTTTTCATTATCATTCTGATTACGGTACGTTCCTACAGTTTGTATTTTCTTCCCAATTCGGCGGCGTTATTGCCGTTATATTGCCTTTTCTACTCATCTGAAATCTTGCTTCACCTTAAGGCTGATAAAGTAGGAATATATATTTTGCTACCGTCAAATTGTTTTGCAAGCCATATAAGGTCTTCTTCTCCGATAAGCTCCGCGATCTCTTTGTTTTTTCATTTAAGTTTGCTTACGTCCATTCTCTTAGCCTGCCTAACATATCGCTTTATAGCATCAATCAGCTTAGCGCCCTGCCTTTCGGAAAATCCCTTAAAAATATCCGTCCGAGGGTTTACTTCAATACCCAATTCCTTTTGAATAATGCCGCAAAGCCTGTCTTTGACCTTCGCTTCGGATGGCGACAAAGCCGCCAGCTCGTACATCAACCCGAAAATTTTCTTAATCTGTGCCTCGCTTATAAATACTTTGACCTGCTCATCGGCGGCAATTATAGCTTGTATTTGTTTCTTGGTTGCCGATGCTGCCATCGTGCCGCTCCTTTCTACTTGACCGTTATTTTGGTAGTGTCATCAACAGACATCTCAACGGATATTTCCTTTATGTATTCGTCCGCGTTGTCCTCGTTGCCGCTGAGCTTCATAAGCTTGACAAAAGTGTCGCAAACAACAGCCTCGGCAAACAAATAGGCGTAGTCCGATGCGTCTTGTTCGGAAAAGCCGCCGATCTCCTTAAGATTTTTTACATCCGTTTCAAAGCTCGCGCCCCTAAGCTTTTTCGATAACATCGCCTTTTGTTCCGCAGAGCAGGGCAGCTGCGCTATAACCTACGACGGCTTTGCCTTAGTGTAATCTCCCGTGTACAGGCCGATCAGCATACGCTACACCGCGGCGGATTTCACCTTATAGGTCGGCTCGCTCTTTTACTCTATAAAGTCCGGGAAAACGTCGCCGAGAAGCTTTTTAAGATAGCCGGACGAGCTTTTGGGCTTGAGTGTAAATTACGCTGCTGCCGCTGCCGTCGTTGAAAGAGAAGCGATGTTGTGGGTGTTCAGATTATCCATTACAAGAACTATCTTTTTATTGTTCGGTCAGCAGCCAATCGATTTGTCTTGCCCAATCCTGCCGGGTTCTTCGTTCCTGAGCGTCATAGTATCTCCACCCTGCTATAGTTCGGTAAACAGGAAAATACACGCTGTGCCATTACGGATATATTCGTAATCCTCATATTGAACACCATTCTTTTTGGAGCGAAAGCCTTTGCGGAAGTCCGCGAAAAACAGTACCGGTTTTTCGTCCATACAGACAACCGGATATTCCTCGTTATACGGACGGCTGTATACGGCAAGAACTCTTCCATTGCAGCCACAAACGCAGCATTTTGCTCTGGAGGAATGCACCAACACTTTTTCAAATCAGGCTTACATTCATTTTTTAAGGCAACACCGCGCAAAGACCTGGCTACGTACTTTGCCGCGCATACGCTTGCATCTTTTCCGTCGTTTTTGCTCAAAACTACTTGAAATACGCCAGTATTCCTGCGTCGTTTTGGACAATCTAACAAAAAAGCTTACTGCGCGTCTGCACGACAATCGTTG
>CAJUFF010000236.1 GCA_910585505.1 uncultured Ruminiclostridium sp.
CAGGGCCTTTTTGTTATGCCTTTGGGTTGTGTTTGGTTTTTGTCTTTCACGCTATGTCTCCATGAATGAACCGTCATAGGGAACAGGACAAATAACAAGATTTTTAGTTTCATGCTTTCGTATTTTATCACTTTTGCCTTGTTTACATGGAACGATACCTAACCTTAAACCTCTGGCAGACTCCAGTTGAGATGGATTAATTTTTACAGTAGTACCAACCCAATTATCCATAAGGGTATTTCCAACAAACAAATCTGCTTTCCATAATCCATTGATGCTGTAAGGAAGTTTTTCTCTATCTTGAGGCTTTTTAAACGCTGAAACTACACCGTCTATATGTTTTTTTAATTTGATTGGTTTTCCTCTGTCGCCGGTTAACAATTGAGAATTATCAGTAAGATGTTCTTTTACACTATCTATAAATTGTACCATTCCCGATTTCTCAGCCCCAAATAAAATTGATGACGGAGTATCACCTTTAATTTTACAATATGTTGAAAGAGCACTGTCAATTCGATTTAACACTTCTGCATTATTATTTACTATTGCATCATGAATAGCATATTCAAAACAAATACCACAATCGCCGTCTCCGGGTTCATATAAGCGAGTAAATGTTTCTAATGTAATTTTTTCGTATCCGCCAACTGATTCTACAATTTCTTTTTTTAATGAAAGAGCCAATCCGGTTAAAATAGGATGAATTACAGAAAATAGTGCTTCATATTCAGAATTTACTTCGTTTATTTGTGAGCATTTTATATTTTTTACCATATTTTTCATATCCTCCATTGCCCTCCCTTATTATATCATACTATTTAATAATTTTCAATACATTATTTAAGTTTTACCTGATATATAACATACCCATATGAAGGATATTGCAATTATAAATAACTTGTCCTATTTGCCATCTTTCTATCAACTTAGATGGCATAAGTCCACATACACGAAAGTGGAAGATAGATTTCCACTCATAATTTGATCATCGTGCTTGATTTAGTACCGAATGTCTATTCAATATAATATATTTCAACATTATATTGCTCCCATTTCATTACTGTGGCGGTTCTTCTCAATGAGAAGCTTCCGTGCTGACCCCAAGAGCCTATACGTTTTTACAAGCTTATTATGTCGCCATAATAAGGGAGTAGTATAGGGTTAACTTGTTTCCCAGTTGTGCAATTATGTACACAAGTCTGTTCAGACCATATCGAGAGTTTACATCTATGTATCTCATAGACGACAATATGAAAACTTTGGTATCCCAAAGAACACATACTGTTGTCGGCAATTTAAAACAATTGACTGTTGAGGGAATACATTTTATCCCTACCGACGTTTTTAAAACTTGAAACCAATCCGATTCCGGTACCGATAGTGCCCCAAGAGCCTAAAGCTTCCGTAATATTATTAACAGCGGAAAGAATACCGTTTAATCCGTTAATAGCTGTGATGATAGCATCGGAATCGGCAACATTTTGTACGGTGTCAGTCCATGTATTGGACAGGCGATTCATTGAACCTTCCCATGAATTGGCGGTTTTCTCCGCTTCTGCCGCCATAGACCCTGTACCCTGCGCATACTGTTCAAGCATTTGGGAGTACATATCATAATTTTCAAGCAGTGCATTCAAGGCATTTGCTCTAAGCTTTCCGCCTACGGAGTTCAAAAGATTGGTTCGTCTTATATCATTGGAATCTAACTTTGAATATTCAATAGATAATTCTTTAAGTACTTCCATGGGATTGCGAAGGGAAGTGATACCGTTTTTAGTTTCCTTTAACGATACGTTTAACGCCTTACAAGCCTCTTCATATTTAGTAAGTCCTTCAGCGTCAATTCCTTCTTCCTCATCTGTGACCTGCTGTAAATTAAGCAGTATTGCTCTATACGCTCTTGCCATTTCGGATCCGCTTTGCTGAGTGGTAGCGATCATTGTACCAAGCGCAGCCGTTGTTTCATTTGCTTTAACACCAAAAGAAGCCGCCTGAGAACCGACAATAGACATACCCTCCGCAAGTTCCGTCATATTAACGGCGTTGTGGTTGGTTATATAGTTGCTGCCGTCAAGTATTTCCGTTAATTTTTCAACGGAACCGCCTAAT
>CAJUFF010000237.1 GCA_910585505.1 uncultured Ruminiclostridium sp.
TTTTTCAACGGAACCGCCTAATTTATAGGCTTTATCGGTGGCAATAATGTACCGGTTGGCAAGCTCCGCCGTCATATCTCCGGCGCCTTGTGCGGCAACGGACAATTCGGCAATTCCTTCAGCGTTTACATATCCGGCACGTGAAGCCTCCTGAATACCGGCAAGATAATGAGTGGCGGTTTTACCGTATTTACTCGCCACGTCAAAAGAATTGTTTCCTATTGCTTTCAAGTCTGAGGCGGTTAATTTGTCATTGGCTTTACCGATTTCGGTCAGATAGGCGTCGATTTCCTTTAATTCCGAAATCGCTTCTTTGGTCTTTGAAATAGCCGCCATACCGACGGCGGAAATTGAAAATGTTTCCTTAAACGCGTCTCCGACTTGTTTAAACTGTTTTTTTACAATACTTGAAAATTCGGAGGTTGCTATTCCCGCTGATTTCGCGGCGTTTTTAAAAGCGGTGAATTTCTCTCTGACAACGGTAAAGTCACTTTCCGTATTGACCTTGGTTAAATCTTCATATAAGCTTTCGACAGATACGGTTGCACCGTTTATTTGCGTTTTAAAGTTGGCTATTTCGGGGCTTATTCTTTGAAGATTCGCGATATTCGATTCCAGACCCGATATTTTGATATTTGGCTTTTCGCTTCTGTTGATGGAGTTTAGTTCAGATTTTACTTTTGACATTTCTGCGTTAGCCTTGTCTAATATCGCCCGGAGCTGTATCAAAAATTTTTCCATATTTATAATTACCTCCTTTGTTTTGGGTATAAAAATACCGCCAACAAAAGGCGGTAGTAGTCATTACAATTATTTTATATCTAATCCTCGCTGTCTTGCGTGCTTTTTATATAAATCTTTGATCAAAGATTAGTATAAGCACTAAATCCACAATTTTAAAAGGTATTAGTATTAGAGCGTGTTCACATAAAGCTCAGCACGCATATTTTCGGCAAATTTTGCCTCGCAGACAGCAAAATTATGCTCAAAAATTTTTATGTGAATACACTCTAATTTGCCGTATTTTCCTTTTTCTTATTCTCTTCATGAACTATCTCGGCAAGCTTCCCTATAAACTCATCCCTTATATCCTCAGCGGACATATCTTTTACGGAATCAAACAGCTTCTTTGCCGTATTGACAATATCCTTTTTATTTTCCATAAAGGCAAGTATACAATTATATATAGCGTTTCTGATCTTCCACTCGTTTTTCTTCATTTTAAAATATGTAAACATAAATTTTTTTCCTTTCTTTGATTGTTTTTTCTCTTCCGGTTTAAGCTGTTTGTAGCCTTATACATGTCGGCTGTCGGCGCCTCTTTCATTCCTTTTACATAAACAGATACACCCCATTGTCCGAAATTTCACCATTATCCGCTCTTTAACTTTTGCTGATAATTTTCCTTAATTATTTCAATGGAAATCTCAACCTCCCCGTTTACCAGCCCGTTTTCTATGATTATTTTTTCATATTTTTCATAGGTTGAAATTGCGTGCCTCAAACATTCTTTGCTGACTGTTTTTCCGCCCGCAATTTTATCCGCAAGGTTAATAATTTCCCATCTGTAGTCGTTAATTTGCTTATCCACAAATAACTCCGTAAGTTTCTTTATATCCTCCCTCATTTCTATGTCGTATTCATCCGATTTCTTTATATCCTCTGCGTGCTGTTCCTGTAAAGCAATTAAATTTTGTGATGTATGTATTAACAAATCATGTTCTTCCCGCCTTTTTCTCATCCACTTGGTTTCCAGCCCAAGTTTATCAATCACCCACTCAAAAAGAGAAACAATCGCCTTTATTCCAACAAGAATTACGAATACGGATATAAAAACATAAACAAAATTTATTTGCGTCAATTCTTGTATAGCATCCATTTTTTTAGCCTTTCAATTATTTATACCAATCCTTTTTTAAACTATGGATAAAATCCATAGTTTAAAAAAGGTTGCACCCAAAACACTAATCCAACAGTTTTAAAAAGGATTAGTATTAAGGCAACACCGCGCAAAGACC
>CAJUFF010000238.1 GCA_910585505.1 uncultured Ruminiclostridium sp.
TATTACACCCGAAACACTGTTAACCAATTAAAAACCATTTTTCCAATTTTTAATAGGTTAACAGTATTATGGCTTGTTTGAAATTCAAAGAGGAAAATCCACCGGATTTTAAAGTGAATTTGTGCAGAGTGACGAAATTTGTGCCGGCAAGCGGGCTGCAAAAGCATTTGCCGAGAATTATTTGTCGTTATATGAAATACGCGTTGATTTTAAAAAGCTGCCGGCGGGAATCGGGAGGCTGCATATTGCTTTTTGTGTTGGGAAGGAACAAGTCCCGGTTAAAAATCAATTGTAAAAGTTTACAAAATTAAGCTTGTTTTTTTGCCGAATCCGCTATTGCAATCCACATCATATAGTGGTATAATCATAACTGCTCCACAAAATAAACTATATTTTAATGGTGGAGACATAAAAAACGGAAGATACAGCGATCATATTCAGAAAGGAAAAATCAATGATTAAGGTAAATGTTATCGGCGGCAATCTGAGCGACAAGGAGAAGGACGCATACGTCCAGAGAGCGAGAACGCTTTATCCCGAAAGGCGTATTAACAAAATGGATATAAAGGTAGTCGACGGCGACTACGTTGATATAGAATATCATTATGACACCGCCCCTTTTCAGCGCATACGCCGTGTTACCGGATATCTTGCGGGTACTCTCGATCGTTTTAACAACGCTAAAAAGGCGGAGGTACGCGACAGGGTGAAGCACGATATTACCGTTTCGGATTTTGAAGACGTTTATCTGGAAGCGTGAGAACCGAAATTTTAAGCCTTTTTACATTTCGTGTGCACGAGTCCGCACAGGTGATTTTACTAATAGTGGTTTGAAGCTATGCTCATAATAACAAATCCCAATTTGAAGAATAAATAAAGGAGAATCCAAAATGGCACTTGATTTGAGCCAAATCGATGCATTGAAAGATTTTTGCAACCTTATACTTTGTGAGCATAATGAAGAAGTTTTTCGTTATTGCAGAAGATGTCTGGAAAATGCAGTCGATGAGTATTGCGGCATTCCTGATATTCTATATGTACTCTCTGGATACGATATCGATCCGGATGATCCATTTGGGAATAATGCCAGTGAGGACAGGCAGCTTGTAAAACCGCAATACTATTTAATTTCTTCTGATGCCGGCGCACCGGATTTAGAGGACTTTTTCTGGTTTGTTGAGAATATCAAGACAGCGCGGGGGCTTGATTTTACCGTTGATGAGGAAAAGTTTTCGGATGACGACTGTATTGTGGAATGGTTGGCAGAGCTTTCTGCACAATTGGAAGGTTTATATATTGTTAATTTTGACGGCGCCAGTGAAGATTATCACTTTACTATTATGAGTAAAGATGATTGTGATAAAGCAATGGATTTGTTTAAAAAAATGACGGCTCATGCAGATGGTTACTCATTTACGTCTTACGTAATATCAAGTGATTTTAAAGGATAACAGACAAGCTATGCTAACAGTCGATGAAAATTTTTGCCGTACACACAGTAATTCACACCGACAAGTCGGGTTAAACGGTAAACTTTATTGATCGTCAGTATAATTCAGGCTTATCGGATAATTATCCGGTATGGGTAAGTGTTTACTCATACCAATTTTTAATCAAGGCAACACCGCACAAACCACTTGCAAACCAACGAAAAATAAGGTATAATAAAAAAGATGAATAAACAAATAAGTCTGTCTGTTCTGAATGATGAACTGTTACAAATACTGACGAAGAAAAAAGAATTTTTGGAACAAATAGAACGGATAGTTCCGTGGGGCGAGTGGATAACACTCATCAAGCCGTGCTATTACAAATGAGAACGCGGGAACAAGCCTTATGAATTGGAACTAATGCTGAGGATTTATCTCATTCAGAATTTGTATGATCTCGCCGATGAAGCAACTGTTGCCGAAGTTG
>CAJUFF010000239.1 GCA_910585505.1 uncultured Ruminiclostridium sp.
AATTTGTTCCTTGATATTCTTTTCTTTCCTAAAAAGTAAATGCTGTTGCCCTGGGCTTCACAGGCGGCGTCGGTATCTATTATTACTCTTACCTTCTTGTTTTCCTTAACTATAAATTGATATGACATTTCTTTTTTAGGATATGTTTCCGTTGAAAAAAACTTATTATCTTTTATACTATTTGCAAATCATACCATAGACAAAATGAAGTCCGGAATGATTTGCAATCAGCATTACACCAATCCCACAGTTTTACATAAGATTAATACGCATTTTCAGTGAGAACTCTTATCCGGGAAATTACACTTCCGCATATAAAATCACGGTAAAATTTAGAAATTAGCGATTAAATATGCTCTTCTTTTATTCCATATTATCTGCCTCAAAAAATAAAGTAAGTTTATTTACAAATCCACATTATTCCGTCGGCCGCCCGTTTTGGGGCATCGGAAAAATGTCCTCCCCGATTCAGTTTAAACACCGTTTCAATTCCCTTTTCCCGATAAAAATACTCTATCGCCTCCGTATTTTCCCGAACGGTGCGCAGATATTGATTTCTGGTCTTGCTTTCCGCGTCGCCTAAGGAAAAATACAGTTTGTTCGGTTTGACTTTCATTTCATGTGAAAAAACATAGTCTTTAAATCCGGGAAACCAAAGAGAACCCGAAACGCTTGCCGCTTCGGTGAAAATATCGGTGTGATAAAGAGCGTAAAGGGCGAACATTCCCGCCATAGAATAACCGGCAATACCTCTTTGGGAAACCGCGCCCAAAATTTCCTCCGCCTTTGGTACGATTTCGTTCAGCATAAGGCTCAAATATTCCCATGACCTTCCCGAAAAAGGTTCGTCGCCCCTCACCGCCGCGGGCGCTTCCCATGGCGACATATCCCTATTCCAATCAAGATCGGCTATGGTCACCAACGAAGCTCCACAGCCCCGCATAATGTCCCATACTTCCCCTCCTTGCTCCCCGTAGGTATTAAAATAAACTACACGATCATCTTTGGTTCCCTTATAAACCGTTACCGTTTTTTCACCTGCGGTAAACCGATTTATCGCCGTACAAGGTTTCCGATATTCTGCTGCGTCCATCTTGTGGCAGTTCCTTTCTTTTTTATGTGCGCTTGGAGTTTATCGCCCTTAAAGGAGCTTACCCATTTCCAACCTGACTTCGGTCTTTTCCGCGTCAGAATTGGAATAGGAAAATAAATCAAAGCCGATGGGCTTAAAGCCCGTTTTAAGATAAAACTCCACCGCCCTCGGATTGCAGGTCTGTGTTTCCAACACAGCCATACGCGCACCGCTTTGGATTCCGATTTCAATGTCTTTTTCAATCAAAGCGGTACCGATACCATTGCCTCGAAATTTTTCAAATACCAGCAGATTGGTTATCCTTAGCCTATTGTTCCATTTCTCCATAAAACATTCGGTAAACCCCACCGGTTCCCCTTCCGAGAACGCTCCAAAGGCAAGAGCATTATTTGCCCAATCCTCGAAGAGCTTATCGGTAAATTTTTTATTTATCGTTTTACCGTAGGGATTAAATTTAAGCTTAAAATCCCAGCCGCTTACGTAAAAGGAATAATACCCGTCTGTCGTATAGGAAAATTCCAGCTCGTATTTTTCCCAATGCTGTCGGTCAAGCTCCTTTATTTCAATATTCAATTTTCTATTAACACCTCCGTGATTTTCATACAGATTACAATATCATTATAACACAAAGGTAAGGTAATGTCCATAAATTTATAAAAATAAACCGCTGTAAGCGTGGTATCGCTACCCCTCCCAAATACCTCGTGTTCTTGAAATAATTCTTGATGCCCGCAAAATCATTTACGCCGTTGATCGAATCCACGCCG
>CAJUFF010000240.1 GCA_910585505.1 uncultured Ruminiclostridium sp.
TGCCCGTTATATCGTATGTGTTGGGGCTTACCGAAAGTCTCGGACTTTGACCGTTCCATACCCAAATAAGGTTGGTAAGCTTATGATAATTTTCGAGACGGTCAAAAATTATGTACCAAAGTTTTTTATAGGAATCCTCCCTGCTGTTGTCCCTGCTCACTCCGCCCCACCAGAACCACGAGCCCGACGCTTCGTGAAGAGGACGCCAGATAACGGGCACACCCGCCGCTTCCATACGCTGGAGCTGAATGGCTATAAGGTCTATATCGTGTATAATTACCTCGTATTCCTTTGTTCCGGGAGTAACCGCATTTGAGAGAGAGAAATTAGTGATTTCATCGGAATAAAACGCTTTTCCCTTACCGGGATTGTCAATATCCTTGGGTACATTCCAGTGCCATGTCATTGTGATAAGACCGCTGGATTTTGTGTGCCATTCGATAGCGTCGTCAACCTGCGTGTAATCGCCGCTTGTGGTGGCAAAAATGAAATCAAATCCTTTTATGGCGGGAAGATCCTTGGTATATTTGTAGTAAACCGCATCTTCCATTTGTTTTGTATTGAACATTTGCTGAGCGGTAATGGTATTTTTACCGTTGTTTTCCCTTAAATAATTAAATACCGCTATGGTTTTTTTATTGGCATTGGCGGAAACGGGCTTTGAAGGATCGATTTCTTTCGTCTCAAGCTCGGCCACCAATGCGTCCACATCGGTTTCATAGGAAAGAGCCGCCTCCATATCCACATCGCCCGATTCATCAACTGCCACGGGGTTGGATTTTCCGCCCGAAGCTCCGTCGCCACTGCAACCGGTCGAATATACACAAAGCATTGCCGCTGCCAGAGAAAGAGCCGTAATTTTTCTGAATTTGTTCATTTGATTGGTTCCTTTCTTATTTTCTTAATTAATTAAAATTATAAATTTAACTATTTTCTTTGATTGTTTCATTATTTCATATAATACGAAGCGCCGTATTTCTTAAATCCAACGGACAAAGCGAGATAAAAGAAGGCTATGTTATCGTCATCACATTCGTACTAAGGATAATCACCGGCATGAAGGATTTTTGCGTTGCCGTATTCAAAAACAATCTCTTTTTTTAAAGCCATAAGTTTCATTTTTTGAACTTAAGTTTTTGTTTGATTTCTTTTATAATTTCATTTGTGCCGCAGTTTTTTATGTTTTTAAGGCAATACCGCACAAAGATTGTCGTGCAGACGCGCAGTCAGCTTTTTCGTCAGATTGCCCAAAACAACGCAGAAATACTGACGTATTTTAAGAAGTTTTGGACAAAAATGACGGAAAAGATGCAAGCGTATACGCGGCAAAGTGCGCAGCGCGGTCTTTGCGCGGTGTTGCCTTAAAGATAATGCCGTATTTTGGTGAATAGGAAACGTCACAAAAGTCTCCTTTTCGAGAATATACACTGTATATCCGCAGATTTGTCCATTAAGTATACTGTCGCGCTTTGCGGAAGGTATAGAAAAGTTCCAGATTTCAGCTACAAAAACTTCACACCTCAGAAGTGCAAATAATAGTCTTTCACAATCTCCTTGATCATTATGAGCGTTAGTTTATCACTTATGTCTGCCCCACTTTCCTTTAATGTTCGCATAGATTTAATCATTTTTAATTTGCTATTGGTAATTATATCATATTCGTGCGGCACAATGCAATGGTTTTTGTCAAATTTGTATATTGTGCACTATTGAGAAATCGGTAATTGTTTCAAAAATACCGTAAATTCTCAAAGTAAATGCAACAGTAGCAAGGAAGCTGCATTAAGTGCGAA
>CAJUFF010000241.1 GCA_910585505.1 uncultured Ruminiclostridium sp.
TACTGTATTTTGTTTTGGCGCGCAGATAATCAGCCGCCGCAACAACGGTTTTTTTTATTTCCCGTTGGGCGGATGTTTTATGCTATGCAGTCCTAATTTCCTATTTCTCAGTCTGTTTTTTCAAAGCGTATCCTATCTGTGCTTGTAGGAATACCGTTTTGTATGACATTCCACTCGTTGTTTTGATAAACTTCATATTCCTCAAAGGCACAAGGTAATCCATTAGCAATCGTTATGTCGCTACTGTCCATAAGCTGAAAATGCAAATGCGGTGCATACGAGTTACCTGAATGACCGACCCGACCTATTACATCCCCCGTCTTTACACTTTGACCAACAGAAACTTGAATAGAACCTGTTTGAAGATGAACGAGAGCGGCATATACATTGTTGCCACAGTCTATGATAATGTAGTTTCCGGCAACAGATTGTATATCATCTCTTTCGGGATTAAAATAATGTGCGTTTTTGTACGCATTAACCGTATCTGAAAATAAATTTGTTTTAGAATTTTCCGCATATCCATCTTGAGCTTGGACAACAACTCCATCGCAAGGTGAATATACCTCTTGTCCCCAACAATAATATTGATTTAATGGAATACCCGAAAAAAGGTATCGCAAAAAACTTGTGCGATATGCTGGCCAACCTGTTCTATTCCAATCTACTTGCACAAAGTCAAAAGCATATCTTGTTCCTAATTGGTTTGTGCCGTGACTGGGAATTTTTGTGCCAGGAGTGTTTGGTGCAAGCCATTCACCCCTTAAAGGAAATGCTACAACGATTGGTTCCTGTGCTGTTTCCATTTCATCTCCTCCATTATAATGCTTTTCGCCTACGTCAAATACAATCGAAAAAAAGACAATCCAAATTATCACTGCAACACTGATGTGCTGTTTTCTTTTTAACTTTATGGGATATTCCCTAGCCTTATTTATCGCTGATTTCATAAAAAACTTTCCGTAGTTCAACAAAATAATCATCAAGTTCAGAAATAATGGTAGCACTATCCAAAACAGCGCTTTTCTGCTCTCGAATTTTTTCTAATAGCTGGTCAGCAAATCCAACATTAGACCAAAAGATAAGCTGCTTGCATTTTTCTATGTTCAACCCTTTTCTAAACTTGGTTTCATCTATGTTATCGAACAATTTTGGGTAGCAACTCGATTTTTCTTTATGTGCTCGACTTTCAAGTTCTTCGTTTACCTCAGCGGAATTTGTGGGGCGTGATAGCTTATTAAAGTCCAAAATCCAAGGATATTTTTCAGACATTTTAATCTGCAAAAAGTACGATTGACGCAGTCTAGTGAAAATGTCGCGTTCTTCGTAATTCATCAATTCAAAATACTCTTTTCTGATAAGTTCGGAAAAGTAATCATATACGACAAGAAATAGTTCTTGTTTGTTACTTACATAGTGAAACATTAGGGCCTTAGAAATCCCGGCATTTTTAGCGATGATATTGGTCGATGCATTATCATACCCTTGCATAGAAAATTCTTTTAATGCCGAATTTAGAATAGCATCCCGCCTTTGTGGATCTAACTCCAATAGTTTAATAGACATTGTGTGTTCCTCCGTTTGCAAAAGATTAACCTATTAGGTCAACATCATTATACCTCTTTTTACCTAATAGGTCAATAGCAAATCACTCTATGAAATGTAAAAATTTCACGCAGAAAAAGTGAAAACAAATACTACTAAAATATAAAATTTTATTTCGTTCTCATATTCCACCCCGAAATGTAGAA
>CAJUFF010000242.1 GCA_910585505.1 uncultured Ruminiclostridium sp.
TATTATAGCACATCTTCTGTATTTTGTCTATATTTTAAATGATTGTTAGTATTAGTATTAAGGCGGTATATTTTTGTATCGCCTCGGATTCATCAATCCGTATTCTCTCTATTATCTCCGCTCCGTTATTTGCTCTGAAAATCATATACTATTCCTCCGATAATTCTAACAATTGCGCCTATATAAAACAATACCGCAATCAATGCCTTTTAAAAATTGATTGCGGTATTTTCTTGGGCAAAAACGGATCAATTCCGCCGTAATTAAATTTTCATATTCAGCTTTTCCTTTTCGGAAGCAACATTTCCTTCTTTTAACCGTTTTTCAAGTCTCGCCATCTTTTCGGCTCTTACATTTTCGTTCAATTCAACCGACATTTCTTCTTTTTTTATTATTTGGGGACTATTCTTCAGCTGCTCCGCAAAAGCGTTTTCAATCTGCGCAATGGTTTTTCGGTATGAAGCGCTTCCGTTTGCGGCAGTATCGGAACCCGAACCCACAGAAACAAGCTTATTTCCAGACTGTACAAGCGAAGCTTCGACAGACTCTCTTGTAACCCCGTCCAGAGCGTTTTTGGGAATGGGATTTCCTATTCTCCAATTGGGATCGGCTTTTCTTACCGCCGCGTAAAGCGCCCGGCTGTACGCCTTTTCGTACTGCTCCATAGTATACCCCGCCGCCAAACGGTCGTTCTTATTCATTTTTCTGTACAGATTTGTATATACGTCCGAACGCTTTGTGGTGTCTCCGTTGGCAACACCGTTTTCTTGTATAAATTCTCTTTTGGTAAGTTGGAACATTTCCTCCCTGCTGCTTTCCGGAATGGAAATGATGCGCTTTCTGGCCGCGTCGTTTTCTTCCGTCACCAGAAGTCCCGCCAAGCCCGTCACGGGACTGATATAATCTCCGTCCTCATCGTAATTCTTCATTAAATTTTTTATCGCCTGCGGATTGGTATACATAGCGCCGTTTCCGTTGGCGGCGGACATCATATTTTTTATTACGGTTTTATATTGTTTACTGTTTGTATCTATCCCCGCCGCCTTAAGCTGCTGCTGTACGGAACGGCTGTTAAGATTGGAAAGCCGAAAGCTGCCAATAGGATTTGTTTTCGTTGTTCCGAATAAATTTTGAAACAAAAAACCGTAATCCGTTATTTTTGCCATATGAAGTACCTCCTTTTTATGAGCGGAAAGCTGATATATCTGTTTTTACCGAAAAATATTCCATATATTATATCGGCTGTTTTTTTTAAAAGTTTAGTTTTTTTGGAAACCTCAAGCAAATTTTCAAACTATCTTTTCATATCTCGACAAATGGCGATAAGTCTTGGATCTTAAGGCTTTTTCGTCATTTGTCGTATTGGGAGATACTTGGCATATCTTTGTGCTTTACGGATAACTTTCAATTCAAAAGTAGTACGGCAGTAGTAAAAGCACTGATTCGGCTATGCCGCCGGACGCTCCATTTCAGCCTTTGCGGAATCGTAGGTCGCATGGGCGTAATAGTTCAGCGTCATCGTGATGTTGGCGTATCCCATGATATACTGCAACGCCTTGGGGTTCATATCTGCGTTTGCTATCCGCTCATCCTCGGTATGGTATATGTAACAGTAATTTTCTTCATCACATTTTCCTCTCTTTCAAATGTCCTCGTTTGATTTCCAGCACCACATCCGCCTGCTTTGCC
>CAJUFF010000243.1 GCA_910585505.1 uncultured Ruminiclostridium sp.
ACCATTTTGACTATGATTTTATCCTGTGTCAAAATGGTTATTAGTATTAGTATAAAAATTGATGTTACCAGTAGCGGGGTTGTCAAGCAGCAGTCCTTCCTCGGAAAATCTCGAACCGTGACAGGGACAGTCCCAACTATGCTCCGTCCTGTTCCATTTGAGGCGGCAGACCATATGTGGGCATCGTTTTTTGGAAAATCCCATCAGATTTATGGCTGCTTCTCCTATATTGGCGAAAAGCTGCGGGTGCAGTATGCTTCTGGAGGGAGAAAACAGTTTCGCGTACTTGTTGCCGGTTCCCATAACAACGTCGGACAAAAGCATTGCCGAGGCCATTGAGGAGGTCATACCCCATTTATTGAAACCCGTTGCCGTATAAAGTCCCGTTGTACCGGAGGAGTAAGCACCCGCATACGGCATTCCGTCAAGGGTCATACAGTCCTGCGCCGCCCAGCGATATCTTTCGGTCGAATTGGGATAATATCTGTCCGCAAACTGTTTTAGCTCCTGCCAATTACCTCCATTTTTACCCGTTCTGTGTCCGCCGCCGCCTAAAAGCAGCAGATTGCCTTGATTTCTGAAGGAAAAACCGTTTTCCTCACCGTCAACGTACATCCCTTCATATTTCGCCGCGTTCGATAAACCAAGAACATATGAACGGGATTGATACATTTTAAGAAAAAAACCGCCGTGCTTGTTCAATATGGGAAAATGTGTGGCTATTATTATCTTTTGCGCCTTTATCGTTCCGCTGCCCGTTATCGCCGCGTTGGGCTTAAGCTCTCTTACAAAGGTTTTTTCATAAACGTTCAGTTCTTTGGCTATCCGTGAAAAAAGCTTTGTAGGGTTAAACTGCGCCTGATTCGGAAATTTTACGGCTCCCGCCGTTTCAAAGGGCAAAGGAAGGCTATCGGTTATTTCCGCCGAAAATCCAAGTTTTCTTACCGCCATTGCCTCAGCTTCAAGCTTTTTGTGATCGCTTCTCAGATATACGTAGTTGTTTTTTTTCTCATAATCGCATGGGTAAAGCTTACTTAATTCATAGAACATTTCGCCCGCTCGTCGATTGGCTTCAAAGTACATTTTCGCTTTTTCCATGCCGAAGGTTTTTATAAGCTTTCCGTAAATAAGACCGTGCTGGATTGTTATTTTGGCGGTGGTGCCGCCCGTTGTGCCTGATAAAATGCGGTTTCCCTCCGCTACTATACAGTCCACTCCTTTTTTCTTTAGAAAATAAGCTGTAAGGAGCCCCGCCGCGCCGCCGCCTATTATTAAAATATCTGTTTTAACGTCACCGTGAAGAGACGGAAATTTGGGGATATCGCAGGTGTGTTCCCAAAGGCGGTTCTGAATCTGATTATGCTCCTGTCTCCATTCTTGTTTTCGGCCTTGATGCATAAAATCACCTCGAAAAAAACTGTTATTTTATACCAATAACTTTTTTAATCGGTTAATAGTATTATGTATAGTATGGGTGGTTTTTCCTTAATTATCCAATAGAAACAGTATCAGAAGCTGTCTTTACAAAATACTGCATGCGTCTTTTCGGCAAATCTTGTAAAGACAGTTTTTAAAGTTTTTTCAAATACGTAAATTCTCAAAGTAAATGCAACAGTAGCAAGGAAGCTGCATTAAGTGCG
>CAJUFF010000244.1 GCA_910585505.1 uncultured Ruminiclostridium sp.
TAACCATTTTGACTATGATTTTATCCTGTGTCAAAATGGTTATTAGTATAAGGTATAATTGCAATTCAATCTGTTTGTATATAGTATAGAATTGCAATTAGGATAATGTGCACTCTTTAACCAAGTCCACAACTTTATCAAAAAGTGATATAAGAGACGGGGGACATCCGACAGCGGTTTTCGTATACAGAAAAATAAAAGCACCGCCCCATTCTGAATAACAAGGCGGCGCCATATAGTAATTCTGGATTTTCACCGACTTAATCCGACAGCGAGGTCAGCGTTTTGTAAATAAAAGGCGATTGCCCCTTTGTTACGGCACGTTTATTCACCTTTAAGCGGCTGTCATCATACGTTACCCTTAATTGCGGCGCAATATACTCAGCGCCTTAAGGCGGGCGAAAACCCTTCGGTGTGTGCTGTTTTATCGGCTCAGACTCCCGATTTGATAATCCTGTTTACAGCGGCCTGAATCTCGTTTACAAGATGCTCTATCTCATCATAAACGGCGCCGCTCTGCTTGGAAAGAGTTCCGATTTCACGAGCCACAACGGCAAAGCCTACGCCCGCTTTTCCCGCCGCAGCCGCTTCGATGTTGGCGTTTACGGAAAGAATATGCTCCATTGTGGCGGTATTATGAAGATCGCTCATCAGTCCCTTAGCGGCTTCAATATTTTCGTTTATTCCGCCGAATTCGTCCCTGAACACCTTTACCTGCTTTTCGTTTGCTGTCTGAAGATACTGAAAATTGACCAACATATTCATAATATCGCCAAGCATTGTGGCGGCAACACGAATGGTCTTTTCGTCTCTTACAGGTACCTTCCTCAGCGCGTCTATGTAGAGATCCTCGTTAATACCCAGTTCACGGGCAATGGATCTGAATTTCTCCTCGTCGGGAGGAACGGGAAGCACCTGTCCTCCGATAATGGCGCCCACCTTTTCCTCGCCTATTTTAAGGTCAATTGAAAAATCCATAAGTCCGGCGTGGCAGTAATAAACTCCGGTGCACTCATTGTCGCACTTGATACAGCGTCTTTCGCCCTCGGCACTTTCTCTTGTGTATTTCATACAAAAATCGGTAAAGTTGCTCGGTTCGGTTATATATTTCCCTGCCGCATCCACCGCTATCGCGGCTAAACCGGTAGCGTCGGAAAACATATCCTGTATTGACTGAAATTTCTCCAGATCCACAAATTCTCTTATATCCAGCATAAAAGTACTTTCCTTTCAAAGGTTGTAGTCATGGGACGGATTTAAGAGCTTATGTCCGTAACAGCGGAAACACACATTACAAACAGCGGCTCCGAGCGGCCGTCGATACTTTTCTATTATTTTATCACATTTTTTTTACAAAATCAAGACCTTTGTTAAATTTCGCCGCATTTTTATAATAATTTATCGGCATTGTACTTTGAACTGTCCGAAAAACCGCAATTTTCACGGTTTATGCTTATCGCAAATATTTAACTCTTGAAGATTTTATATTAGGGCTTGTTTAAAAATAGAGGAAATGACGGATTTTTGACCCAAAATGGTTAG